>JAMDDR010000582.1 GCA_023488685.1 Chloroflexota bacterium
CGAGAGCGACCGGCGCGGATATCGGTGATGCCGACGATCTTTTCGTCGCGCGCCAGGTCGGCAATGCGCTCGATCAGGGCAGACTTGTTCACCTCGTAGGGCAACTCGGTGACGATGATGTGGGTCTTGCCGCGCTGGCCCTCCTCGATATGCGCTTTAGCCTGCACGATGATCTTGCTGCGGCCAGTGGCGTACATGGCCTTGATGGCGTCGCCGCCTTCCACCTTGTCGTTATAGCGAAAGACGATGCCGCTGGTGGGGAAATCCGGGCCTTTGACGAACTTCATCAGCTCGTCCACGTCCACATCCTCCAGCCGCTTCCAGTGGTCGATCAGGTAGGCGGTGGCGTCGCACACCTCGCTCAGGTTGTGCGGCGGGATGTTGGTGGCCATGCCGACGGCAATGCCCGTCGCGCCATTGATGATCAGGTTGGGCAACGCGGCAGGCAACACGGTCGGCTCCTGCAGCGTGCCATCGAAATTATCCTGGAAATCGACCGTGTTCTTTTCAATATCGGCCAGCATATCCATGGCGGGCCGGCTGAGACGCGCCTCGGTATAGCGCATGGCCGCAGGCGGGTCGCCGTCAATGCTGCCGAAGTTCCCCTGGCCATCCACCAGCATATAGCGCAGCGAGAAATCCTGCGCCATGCGCGCCATGGCGTCGTACACAGCCACGTCGCCGTGCGGGTGGTACTTACCGAGCACGTCGCCCACGATGCGGGCGCTCTTGCGGTACGGCGTATCGGCACGCAGGCCCGTATCGTGCATCACGTAAAGGATACGGCGCTGCACCGGCTTCAGCCCATCGCGGGCATCCGGCAGCGCACGCGAGACGATCACGCTCATCGAGTAGGACAGATAAGCATCCTTCATCTGCTCGTTGATGTCTACGCGCCGGATGCGGCCGTACAAGCTGCTCTCAAGTTCGAGCACCTCCTGCACCGGCTCGCTGTGGCCGTTTTGGCTGATTACTTGTTTGGTCGATTTGGTCTTTCTGGGCATTTGCACACCTGTTCTACTTTTCCGGCCACATTATAACTGCCTATGGCGAAATAAACCATGGTTTTCTCGCGCGCAAAACATAAAGATGCTCGTAAAAAGAGGATTCGGAATCCAAAGTCAAATAGCGTTTTTCGGGCTGAGCTTACTAATCACACAAATCCGAGTGAGAATGGTGAAATATGAACTGCCACGATAAGCTATAAATGGGTGTGGCCTATTACCGAATATATTCGTTTAGACCACTGCGGGCAAATTAAAAGCAATGGGGCATGAAATGGCAAATCGTCGCTCGTTCAAGTCAGATGAAAGTTTTCTGGAGAAGATCGCTATTGGTGCCGTAGGTACACGGCAGGTTTTCACTGATGTAAAACGCCAGGGCCACGAAGTGCTTGAATTTGAACGAGGATCAATGAGCTTCAAAATATGGAAGACGATCAAAATAAAACGAATTAGAGTGCCCGACTTACTATGCGTGGACTGTGGTTGGCGAATTGAATCCAGAGCTAAGACGAGTCTGGAAGTCTCGATGTCTCATTCTTTATCTGATCCTGATCGCCGTTGGGATTCGGGCTTGGATGACACTGACTACATCGCCTTTGTTGGTTGCGGGCGAGCGGGCAAAGAACCAGTGGACTGGAAAGCCGACGAGTTAGTACAATACGTTTCTGTTCGGGAACTGCGATTCGCTCAATCCAACAATCAAACCTTTCTAAAACAACCCAAAGGGGCGGAAGAGGGATTTGAGCAACGTATTAACTGGCCTTCAAGCGTCTCGCGTACTGCGGGCGTTGTCGCGGCAATAACCCCACAGCATATGCGCATTAGACGCAGTTCCGACAAACGTATCATCAATCTTAAGTTATTTAAACGCAGTTTGTCCTTAACGCCATTAGTCAAAGTTGGTGACAGCGTTGTTGAGAATCAAATCGTTGCTTCGGTCATTCCTGTCTTGCGTGTGTTACCGTGTGATCAGACAATCACTGAGTCCTACTACTTGGACTTGCTTGGTAATGTGTCCCAAAGTAAGCGATATACAGCGGCAAAAGCATTGTCTCTGATCCGCTCGCCCGCTGTTTTGGAGGCCCTCAACCGTACGTTAATGGACTCGGACGAGCACATATATGTTAGGCTTGAGGCGGCAGCCAGCCTGGCGCGGCATGAAGAAGAGACAGGCATCCGATTCATCAAGGCTTGCCTCCTCGATGATTACCCCCAACACAGGTTGGAGGCCGTGATCGTTCTGTGCGAGATTACCTCAGATACAGCAACTAGGCTGCTGATGGAAACACTACTTGATGAGACACAACATCCTGAGGTTCGTGCTGGCGCAGCCTGGGCATTAGGAGAACGCCGGGAGAGACAAGCCATCGAAGCTCTTGTCAACAGCTTTTTAGCTGTTCCTGAAGAGATTCGTATCGAAGCCACCAGAGCGCTGGCCAAGTTAGCCACACAATTCACTCCCGATGTGGTTCAGCAATTCGTCCATAGTTCGTCCGACAAACGGCCTGGCATTGCGTGGGCGTTGAGCCAGTCAAATAAGATTACGGTACGAGATGTACTCGACTCATTGGTTGACGAAGATGCCAGACAATGGGCAGCCTATGTGATCGGGTCACAGGATCAGGAGCGATTTGTCAGTGAAATCGAGCGCCTACAGGCACGTGATCCCGAAGTTTACTTTGCCGCAACCGTTTTTTGGAAAATTATGACGAGTTGGGTATTCGGGCTTGAGGAATATTGACAATGCTACTACCATCCCCCCTGTACAGAACGAACCGCGGCGTTGCCTATGTTGGCGACGCTTTAGACTTGCTCAGATGCTTGTCAGATTCGTCCATCGATCTTGTTCTGACTTCGCCACCATTTGCACTACAGCGGCAAAAAGAGTACGGCAATACCGACGAGCAAGGATATGTGGATTGGCTTTTACCATTCACAGCCGAGGTGAAACGGATATTAAAAGACACCGGCAGCTTTGTGATAGACCTTGGAGGAGCCTATCGCAAAGGGAGACCTGTGCGCTCACTCTACAACTATCGAGTGTTAATGCGGCTGTGCGATGAACAAGGCTGGAATCTTGCCGAAGAGTTCTTCTGGTTTAACCCGGCCAAACTACCTTCTCCAATCGAATGGGTCAATAAGCGAAAGATTCGTGCTAAAGATGCAGTGGATACGGTCTGGTGGTTTTCCAAAACGGACTTCCCGAAGGCTGATATCTCACAAGTATTAGTGCCTTACTCTGATCGCATGAAGTTATTGCTTCAAAATGGCGAACGTTATTATTCACCCAAAAAACGACCCTCGGGACATGATATTAGCCGCCGTTTCATTGAGGATAAAGGGGGGGCCATCCCATCAAACCTGTTACAAATTCCCAATACAGAGAGTAATTCCCAATATCTACGCTTCTGTCAATCCACAGGCGTTGAACCGCATCCGGCACGATTTCCTCAGCGATTACCAGAATTCTTCATCAGCTTTTTAACGGAAGCGGATGACGTGGTTCTCGATATCTTCGCCGGCTCTAACACGACGGGTGCAGCAGCAGAAAATCTTTCCAGGAAATGGATTGCTTTTGAACTTGACCAAGGATACTTGGCATCGTCAGCTTTTCGATTCATGAGTGACATTGACGATGAAACCTTGCGCACGGTTCACTCATCACTTGCCACATCTGGTATGAGTGACGTGATCGTGCCGCAGCACGCCATACCACAACTGTTATTAGATTTAGATAACGAAAACCAAGGAGAGCAAGATGAGGATTGAACACATCGCGATGATTGTTAAGGATCCCGTGGCGGTGGCGAAATGGTACGCCGAGCACCTGGGCATGCGGATCGTGCGCGCGGGTGGTGCGCCAACCCATACCCATTTCCTGGCCGACGAAGGCGACTACGTGATGGTGGAACTCTACTGCAACCCCAGCGTGCCCGTGCCAGACTATCGCTCGATGGACCCACTCGTTCTGCACCTGGCGTTTGCAACCGACGACGTGAATCGCCAGCGCCAAAAACTGCTGGCGGCCGGCGCCACCCCCGCCGGCGACATCAGCATCACCCCCGCCGGCGACGAGTTGGCGATGCTGCGCGACCCGTGGGGCTTTGCCGTCCAACTTGCCAAGCGCCAACAACCAATGATCTGACATGAAAATTAAACATATTGAGGCGATCCCGCTGGTGCGGGAGCTGCAGGATGTGTTCCAGGGCGGGACATACAAGATCACCAGCCGCAACACCATCGTGACGCGGGTCGAGCTGGACAACGGCGTCCTGGGTGAGACGTTCGGCGGCGACGAGGACCAGTACCAGCTTGAGGTGTGCCGCGTCGTGAACGAGGTCTATCGCCCGCTGCTGGCCGGTTGTGACGTGCGCGACGTCGAGGCGAACTGGGAGCGCATGTGGCACACACGGGTCGATCTGAACCACCGCGGCATCCATACGCTCGACCTGGCCAAGCATTGTGTGCTCACCCAGGCCATCGCGGCCGTGGACAACGCCGCGTGGGACGCCCTGGGCAAGGCGTTGAAGCAACCGGTCTACTCCCTGTTGGGCAGCTACCGCGACCGCGTGCGCGTGCTCGCCATCGGCGGCTATGTGATGCAGGGAAAGACGTTGGACGACCTGGCCGCCGAGATCGACTATTACAAGGCGCACGGTGTCCTCGGCATGAAACTGAAGGTTGGGCACCTGTCGGTGGAGGAAGACATCGAGCGTGCGCGCTTCGCCCGCAAGGTGGCCGGCCCCGACTTTCACCTGTGCACCGACGCGAACCAGGCCTGGACGGTGGAACAGGCGATGCAATTCGCGCGTGGCGTGCTCGACTTGAACCTGGCGTGGCTGGAGGAACCCGTGCGCTGGCACGATCAGATCGAAGGCAACGCAAAGCTGCGCGGGTTGGGCATCCCCGTCACGGCGGGCCAGGGTGAAATTTCGCGGCACGGCTGCCGCGAACTGGTGGTGCGTGGCGCGGTGGACATCCTCAACGTGGATGTGACCATTGCGGCGGGCGTGACTGAGTGGCGGCGCATCGCCGGCATGGCGCACTGCTTCGGCGTCAAGATGGCCCATCACGAGGAGCCACAGATCGCGCTACACCTGCTGGCCGGGGCGCCGAACGGGTTGCTGGTGGAGATTTTCCCCAACTACAACCGCGACCCAATGTGGTTCGACCTGCCCGAGCAACAGCCAACGATCAAAGATGGCTTCATGTACCTGCCACAAGGCCATGGGTTCGGCATTCCACTGCGGCAGGACACGATCGAAAAGTGGCGCTACCGCTGAGAGTGGGAGCGTCACTCCCAACCGGGAGCTTATGAACAGTCCTTCGAATGTCAGCCCTGAGAGCATCAACTTCGAGTCCGACTTCCGCATTTCAGTCGCGCCGTTAACGGCTGCACTTGCGGTCGTGGGCACGCTGGTGACCTACCTGGCTTATCAGCCTGAAGATCCTTTTGATCGCCTGGTCGTGCTGGCATTGGGACTGTCATTACTCGTCCTGGTGCCGCTCGTGGTATGGCTCGACCGGCGTCGATCATCGCTCAGCCGCTGGATCGCTATCTTAGCGCTGACCATCACCATTCACGTGATGAGCCTGTGGCTGGGGCCAGAAACCGCCTTCGCCATGGCGCCCATCATGGTGGCGCTGGCCGCGGCCAGCGTTGGATTACGCGGGGCGGCTGGGGTGGCATTGCTGCAAGCAGTGTTCCTGCTGGCACAGCCATCCACCGCCGAGACCCATGTGTCACCCACTACGGTAGCGATTGGCCTCGTCGCGCTATTGACCATCTACCTGGTGATGGTCGCCGTGTATCATCCTGTCTGGCACGTCGGACAGTGGGTAAAGGATAGCTACTGGCAAGCGCGCACGCTGGCCGACGAGGCGCAGCAACGCCGTGCGGAGTACGAACAGGTGTTGAAGGATCTGGCCCAGGCAAACCTGCAACTCACGCGGTTGAATACAATCGCCCAGGCACTGCGGCACACGGCGGAGGCGGCTCGCACCGCCAAGGAGCAGTTCGTGGCCAACGTCAGCCACGAGTTGCGTACCCCGCTTAACATGATCATCGGCTTCAGCGAGATGGTGTTGCAGTCGCCGGAGATGTACGGGAACAAACTGCCGCCTGCCCTATTAGCGGACCTGGCGGTCATTCACCGCAACGCCGAACACCTGACGGAATTAATCGACGACGTGCTGGATTTGAGCCAGATCGAGACCGATCAGATGGCCTTAACCAAGGAGCACGTACAGTTCTGCGAGGTCGTCGAATCGGCGGCATTGGCTGTGCGCCCGCTATATGAATCAAAGGGGCTTTACCTGCGGCTGCACATCCCCGAGCAGTTACCTGCAGTGTTCTGTGATCCTACGCGCATGCGCGAGGTGCTTTTGAACCTGCTCAGTAATGCAGGCCGCTTCACCGAAAGCGGTGGTGTGAACGTGCGCGTCAGCCTGGAAGTCAATGAAATCGTCGTCACCGTCGCCGATACCGGCCGCGGCATCGCCGCCAAGGACATGGGCAAGCTGTTCGAACCCTTCCAACAGTTGGACAGCACGATCCGGCGCTATTACGGCGGCACCGGGCTTGGTCTGAGCATCAGCAAACGTTTCATCGAGCTGCACGGGGGAACGATCACCGTCGAGAGCGAGCCGGGCATCGGCACGGCGTTCACCTTCCGCCTGCCTATCGTCCCGCCCGCACCGTTGAGCGGCGACTCTACCCGCTGGCTTACCCCCGACTGGGCGTACCTTCAGCGCACTGGGGCATCGAAGGCACCCAAATCAGTCGTCAGGCCACGCCTCCTGGTGCTGGAAGCCGGCGAGATGCTGCAACGCTTGTTGAAACGCTACATGGAGGGCGCAGAGATCGTGCCGGTGGCAACCATGGAACAGGCCCTGGACGCACTCCAGAACACGCCTGCCCAGGCCCTGGTCATCAACGGCGCATCCATCGCCAGGGGATTGGACCTGCTCAAGTCATCCTCCGCACTGCCAGCCGGCGTGCCGGCGCTCGTGTGCGTGGTGCCTGACCCACATGACACGTCGACTGGCCTGCGCGTCTCCGAGTTCCTGATCAAGCCCATATCGCAACAGACGTTGCTAGACACGCTGGACCGGCTGGGCGTCACACAAGGAACCGTGCTGATCGTCGACGATGAGCCGGACGGCCGGCAATTGTTCAGCCGCATGCTGGCCTCTTCCAAACGAGGTTACCGGGTGCTGCAGGCCAGGGATGGCGAGGAGGCCATGGGCATCCTGTACGAATATCGCGCCGACGTCATCCTGCTCGACCTGATCATGCCGAACATGGACGGGTTCGAAATGCTCGCGGCGCTGAACGAATCGCCGTCGTTGCGCGATATCCCCAAGATCGTCATTTCCGCCCAGGACCCAGCCGGGCAACCCATCATGAGCAGCGCCCTGGCCGTAGTACAGGCCGGGGGCATTTCGGCACGCCAGTTGCTCACCTGCGTCGCCGCTATGACCCGGATTCTGTCGGCGACCCAAGATGACGAGCCAGCGCTGCAAGCAACTCCGGTCGCTTGATGGGCTTGCGAATAAACTCCGCGGCGCCCAATGCGAACGCCAATTCCTTCTGGGGCAAAATCGTGCTGACGATGATCGGCACGCCGCGCAGCCTGGGGTGCTCGCGCAATTGTCCGAGCAGGGTCCAACCATCCTGCCGCGGCATCATCACGTCCAGAATGATGGCTTTAGGCGTGATCTGCTGGGCCAGCGCCAGCGCCTGCTGCGCATCCTGAGCCCCGATAAACTGATAGGGTGTGCCATGCAAATAACGCTGTAGCAACTGGCGCGTATCCGCGTTGTCGTCAACCACCAACACGCTGAAAACCTCAGCCGCCTGCAACTCGACCCGCGCCGCAAAGGTTGGAACGCCATTGGAGCGGGTATCTGCTCGTTCGGCCCCGCCCAGCGACATCACCTGCAGTGAGCCGTGGCAGAAGTGCAACATCTGTCGCGCCATTTCAAGCGTTTCGCTCCATTCGATGGGGTCAGCGGTGGCTGCGCCCCCCGGGCAGAGGGCCTGCAAGTCAACACACAGATGAGCCGCATCATGATAAGCATGCAGGAAAAGACTGCCCTCTGACGCATGCTGAACCGCAACCGTGGCGATGTTGAGCAGCGCCTGGCGCAACATGGGCACTTTGACGAAAACGGGGAGAACGCTCGCATCCTCCTCGTACCAGGCCGATGTATGCGATGCCGACAGGAGTGGGCGTAACGTATCGAGAACCTCATGGACCACGGCACCGATCTCGACGACCTGTGCCTGCGTCGAACCACTCAGCGACTCCAGTTCCTGCGCCGCGGATGGGGCGGGTGAGTCGTTGGCGGTCATCGTTCCATCCGGCTGGCCGGCGGGGACGAGCAGAGATGCCTTCGCATCCAGGTTATACGTGGCCCACAGGCGGTCGGCAAGCACTTCGCGCGCCATCTTCTCTTCGCGTTGCAGTTGGCGGATGCTCAGGCCAAGATCCAGCGCCACTTCGTGCTGCGTCAGTTGCTCGGTATAACGCCGGCGTAACACCTGGTAGACGCGCCAACCACGCGATCCCGGCGGCACCGGCTCGTTGGGCTTGAGTGACTCGATGGCGCCGGTGAGGATGCGCCGCAATGCCGTGACAGGGTCACGTTGTTCGTCGATGGAGAATACCTTCACCAACAAGCTGTTGCTCAGCACAGCCGGGTCATAAAGGGAGGACAATGCTCGCTGCACTTGATGCACGAACTGCTCCCTGGCTAGTTCAAGCTCCATCACTACAAGTATAACTATAACTGCGCTTGCGGGTGTCGCCTGTATGTCGCCTACCTGGCGCGGAATGCCTGCAATGGGGGGCCATATCCTGTTAAATGTGTAATGTTTCAATCACTCGCTGTCGAGGGCGCAGCCTGTGAACGGTATTGTCAGCATTTGTATTCGGCTACGTGACCCGGTGTCCCTTAGCCCCACCGGCCAGGAGCCTGTGCATTGCCGCAGCGCTCCTGTTTAGACGTTGTGACCGATCAAGATGAGGCAGCAGCCCCATCTTGTCGCAGTCAGTCGATCACTTGTCCGTGCTTCACCAACATAAGGAGGATAGGATGTCGAACGCGACGAATCGAATCAGCCGACGCAATTTCATGAAAGGCGCCGCCACCCTGGCAGGAGGCACCTTGCTCGCCGCCTGTACTGCTGCGCCTGCCCCACAGCCTGCCGCTCCGCAAGAGAAGAAGGAAGAGCCTGCACAGCAAGAACCTCAAGCCACTGAGGCGCCCAAGCAGGAAGCAGCCGTCAAAGACCTGCGCCTGTCCGTCTGGGCCGACGTGCAGGACGCCGCGGTGTACACCAAACTGCTCAACACCTGGCACAGCAAGCAGAAGGATTACGTAGCTTCCATGGAGCAATATCCTGGCGGCTATTACGAGAAAATCCTGGCCAACTTCGCCGGCGGGACCTCTGCCGACATTCTTTACTACCAGGGCTGGATCTGGCAGGCGTATGCTGAAGACCAGGTGATTATGCCCCTGGACGATCTCATTCAGAGCAGCAACGTGGGGGACAGGTTCTCCAAGGGCGAGAACTACGAGAACACCACCCGGTGGAAGGGCAAGACGTACATGACCCCAACCGACACGGGGTCGTTGGTGATTGTCTACAATAAGGACCTGTTCGACAAGCGCGGGGTCCCCTATCCGAAGAAGGGCTGGACATGGGAGGACTTTCAGCAGGCCGTCGAAAAGCTATCCTTTGAAGAGGGCGGCACGAAGTACTACGGCTGGGCACAGGCAGGTGGCTGGAACGGCAGCTATGGCCGCGTTTCCGCCTTCTTGCGCCGCAACGGCTACGTCGAGTGGGACCAGGTCATCGAGCCCAAGAAGGCCAAGTGGGTGCATCCCGACATCACCGACACGCTCCAGTTCATGATCTACGACGCCATCAAGAATGGCTGGTCGCCCAGCCCTGACGTGACTGCCGGCGGCGGCGTGGGCGTGGACACCGGGCGCGTGGCGATGGTATTCGAAGGCCCGTGGTACATCCCCCGGCTGTACGGCGAGCTGGCCACGATGAAGGAACAGGGCGGCATCAACTTCGACGTAGAGGAACCGCCTGTCGGCACGTTGGGGCGCAACACGACCTTCGGCCACGTGCACGGGCACTGCATTGCCACCCAGGCCAAGAACGTGAAGGGCGCATGGGAACTGGCCAAGTTCATCTTGAGCGACGAAGGCCAGACCATTATTTCGGAAGGCGGCCGCATGGCCGGTCACCCCGACAACATCGACAAGATTTGGGGGCCGATCGTCAGCAAGACTTACAACTTCAAGAACATCTCTGCCTTCTCCAATGGCATGCGCGAAGGCGCGACGCCGCTGATCATGGGACAGGGAACTGAGCTCAACGCCTACGGCGGCGGCCCAATCCAGAAGTTGTGGGACGCCTTGCTGGGCTTGCAGCAAACCGCTGCGGAGGCAGTGCCGGTAGCCAATGACGGCATTCAGGCTTTGCTGGACGACTACTGGAAGTCGCGCAGCTAAGCCCGGCCACACAGAAACGCCGGAACAAAGAGCAGGGAGCAACCCCTGTTCTTTGTTCCCGTTTTCGGTTCGGACCTGCGGCCACCGCAGCCCACATAGGTAAAATGAGCCGGGCCCGATCCAAGGAGGTGGGTAATTGACCACGACAACGCTAACACGCAAGCGATCCCGCGGCATGTCGGCCATACAGCGTCGCGACCTGAGGGATGGGCTGCTTTTCTCCAGTCCCTTCATCCTGGGAGTGCTGATCCTGTGGATCGGCCCCATGCTCTATTCGCTTTTCCTGATCACCCAGGATTGGAATCTCATCCGGGCGCCGCGCTTTATCGGCCTCGGTAACTTCGAGCGTCTGTTTGATGATCCGCTCGTCAGCAAATCACTGAGCGTTACGGCTTACTTCACATTCGTCGGCGTGCCGTTGCAACTCCTGACCGCGTTTGGTCTGGCATTGATGCTGAACCAACCGATCCGCGGACAGGGTCTCTATCGCACGATTTACTACCTCCCCGCCATCACCCCCGCGGTAGCCAGCGCCGTGGTCTGGGTGCAAATCCTGAACCCTGAATTTGGCGTTCTGAATAGCCTCCTGGGCATATTTGGGGTCGCGCCGATCAAGTGGCTGTTCGACCCCAAGGCGGTGATTCCGGCGTTCATCCTGATGAGCCTATGGTTTGTCGGGCCACAGATGATCATCTTCCTGGCCGGCCTGCAAGGTGTGCCGAAGGAGTTGATCGAAGCAGCCGAAATCGACGGCGCGAACTCGTGGCAGCGCTTCTGGAAGGTCACCGTTCCCATGGTGTCGCCGATCATTTTCTTCAACCTGGTGGTCGGCATCATCGGCAGTTTCCAGGTCTTCACGTCGTCGTTCGTCATGACACGTGGCGGGCCGCAGGATTCGACGCGTTTCATGGCGCTCTACATTTATCAGAACGCCTTTGAATACTTCCGCATGGGCTACGCGGCGCTGCTTTCGTGGGTCATCTTCGTTATCGTCATGATCTTCACCGTCATCCAATTCCGCCTGGCAAATAACTGGGTCTACTACGGTGAGCGATAACAGGCCTGCGTTGAAATCTTGGACGGGAGATCGCAAATGAGTTTTGCACAACAGACTACGCCCTCTGCGGCGCTTGGTAAAGGTGCGAATGCCAGCATTCTAAGGCCGGCACGCCTGCGGCGCACTCTTGGACGCACGTTGCTTTATTTCTTCATGACCGTGCTTGGCATTACCTTTACGGTACCCCTGGCCTGGGTGATCAGCACCTCGCTGAAGCTGCCGGGCCAGGTCTTCATACAGCCCATCCAGTGGATCCCGGCAGAGCCACGCTGGAGCAATTATCTCGAAGTGTTCAAACAGGTGCCTTTCGAGAGATTCATTTTCAACTCGTTCTACGTGACTGTGTTGGGCACATTGGGATCGGTGGCCAGTTCGGTGACGGTGGGATTCGCGCTGTCGCGCCTGCGCTGGCCTGGGCGCAATATCGTCTTCGCCGTGCTCATGGCCACCCTCATGTTGCCAGGCATCGTGACACTGTTGCCGGTATTCATCATGTTCAAGCAGATCCAGTGGGTGGGCACCTTCTACCCGCTGTGGGTGCCGGCATGGTTTGGGGGCGCCTTCTACATCTTCCTGATCCGGCAATACATGATGACCCTACCGATCGAGCTGGACGAGGCGGCCCGCATCGACGGCGCATCCAACTTCCGCATTCTATGGCAGGTGATCGTGCCGCTGTGCGGTCCGGCCATCGCATCGGTGGCCATCTTCTCGTTCCTGGGCCACTACAACGACTTCATGGGACCACTGATCTACATCTCGGACAACTCGATGTACACTCTACCGGTTGGCCTGTTGTGGATCCAGGGACGCTTCGGGAACTACTGGCACCTGGTCATGGCGGCCTCGATGATGTCGATCACGCCCATCATCGCATTGTTCTTCGTGGCGCAACGCTACTTCGTGCAGGGCATTCAATTTACCGGGCTGGCGGGACGGTAGTCGCTGGTGGTTGGTGGCTGGTGGCTGGTCGCTGGTACGCCAGCAGTGGCTTCAGCCCGGAGGCCGAGGCTGCGCGTAGCCTCCTTTAGGATCAGCCGGATAACCGCGGTTTCGCCAACACCAGGGATTCGGGCAGACGGCGTCACCGGCTAAAGCCTTGATTCCAGGATGACTCTCTGGAATCAAGGCTTTAGCTGGACGGCCGGCGAGGCATTGGGTTCACCTGCACGGCAAATCCATTACGAAACATCCCCGTCCGCATCTCCCCAGGCCTGCTTGCGCAGTTGGCGTGGTGAAAGCTGATACTGGTGCTTGACCATGCGCGAGAAGTGGAATGGATTCTTGAAGCCGGTGCGATTGGCGATCTCAGCAATGGACAAGCCGGTCTCACGCAGCAACTCCACCCCGCGCCCCACCCGCAACTGCCACACGTAGCGCGCCGGCGTCGTGCCCAGGTGCTGGCGAAACAACTTGATCAAGTACTGCGGCGTGACGTAAGCCGCGCGCGCAATGTCTACGAGCGCCAATGGCTCGGTCAGGTGGCTGTCGATATATCGGCAAGCTACCCGCAGCGCCTCCGGCTGGTCACGCTCGTGATGAGCGGTTTCGGCCTCGAACACGTATTCATGCAGCGCCGCCAGGCCAATATGCTCGATCACGCCGTCTGCCGATGCCACGCCGGCCGGCGGCAGCGACAGCCCAAACTCCACCAGGTTGCGAATGCGGGGCGTCAGCGCCTGGCAGCGCGGCGCGGCAACCAATCGTTGGCGCAATGACTCGGACACGGCGTCTGGCCGCACCGCACACCAACTATGATGCGTGATGCCATCACGAGTAAAGCGATAATGCTCGCGCCGGCCGGGCAGCATCAACGCGACGTGCTGCGGCGGCACATACAGGCTCGCGCCGTCGATATCCACGCTGGCTTCACCCTGCTCCAGCAACACGAGCTGGAAGTCGGCCTGCGTGCGCGGGCCACATACACCGCCGGGGCGGTAGGTCACGTCGCCAAAGACCACGCGCTCGGCCGCGCAGTGCCGATTCAGCGTGGATATATTCAGGGCAGACACTATCATTGGCTGCAGGATAACACCATGACTACTGCACATCAAAATAAGATCCAATGGGCGAAAAGGGTGCCGCGGCACCAGGTCCGCCGCCTGTACGAAAGCGATGCCCGCGGGATGCTGGATGAGGCGTTGCTGGAGGAAGTGGGCCACGGCATGTACGCCCGTTGTGCCGACATGTTCGAAGTGCACGAAGCCCGAGAAGGGCGCATCAAATGCCGCAATTGCGGGACGGTGATCCTGCGCCATAGCCGCTTCTGGGACAAGTCAGAAGTGCTGGCATGCGAAAGGTGCGGCTGGCAGGTCACCTGGGGCGCCTATTACGACAGCTACACGGGCGAGCGATTGCTCCCTGGCGCCGCCGAAGAGGTCTTCCGGCGCTTTGTCGATCAGTGGCCGACGGCGCATACGGCTGCGGCAAAGATGCTGTTGATCGACTGGCTGATCCACGAGTTCCACATGAACCAGGGGATTGCCGGGCGCCCAGTTGGCGAGAATGTCATCCATGGGAGTGCCCAGCAGGTGAGCGAATTGATCGAGCACCTGGCCTATGGCAGCGGAAGCACCGCAGGGCTGCAGGATCAGCCGACCTGGGCGGCACAACTCAACGACCCGATCCGGCTGTTCCGGCGCTCGCACGCGTGGGCCGATATCCTGTCCATCGCGCGCGAGTTGGGCATCGAGGGGCGCAGCCGCATGCGCGAAGACGAGTTGGTAGCGGAGATGATGCGCATCGCACCTGAGCGTTTTGTTGCGCCCCAGGGTGGGAGAACGTCGACGACATGCTCTACGTGATCGGCGGCGCGGCCCGCGCTGCCTACCCAGGGTGTATCCGCGCCTGTTTTATCCGTCTTAAGATGTCAGACTTCTTCAAAGAAGTCTGACATCTGCGTCTGTGATATACGTTCCAACCAAGGGGTGTTTATGACAGAGTCACAACATATACGGCCATTACCCTGCAAACGGATGGCGGCTGGTGCACTGATATTGAATACGCAGCACGAGATCCTGATTGTCAAGCCGACCTACCGCGACGACTGGCTCATCCCTGGTGGCATGATCGAGGAACAAGAGTCACCTTGCGCTGCGTGCATACGCGAAGTCCATGAGGAAATCGGTTTGCATCTCCCCATCATGCACCTCTTGTGCGTTGAATATAAATCCCAGGATGGCAATAAAAGTGAGAGTCTTCAGTTCATCTTTGACGGAGGTGTCTTACAGCCCAAAGACATCCGGATGATCCGCCTACCTGCAGATGAAATTGCGCAGTACGCCTTTCTGCCGCACGAGGCCGCCCTTGAGAAGGTGAATCATAAACTGGGGCGCCGCATCACGGTGGCGTTACGTGCCCTCGAACAGCACCGAACGCTCTACATGGAGGATGGGACGATTGATCAATAGCGCCATGTCTCCACACTTTCCAGCGCCGCTTACGCGTCCGATTTGCAACTTCCTGACCCAGGAGACCTTTACGCTCGTGCCACTCGCGACGAACTTCTGCGATCCTGAGAGCTATGCGCAGATTGTCTCGATCTGTAACCAGCCACTCATCTACAACACCTTGTTCGCAGAACGCCTGGGTGGCCACCCTTATGCCCAGGCAGATGCCGAGCGCTTTGTGGCCTGGGCGCATCAGGGCTGGCAGGCAGGTACACATTTTGTATTTCTCATCTTGACACCTCAGCAGACCATTGCCGGGACCATCGATATACGGTCCAACTGCCTGGCGTCAGCCGAGATCGGCTATTGGATGAGCGCGGAGCACCCAGGGGTCATGACCAACGCTGTGAAGGCGTTGTGCCGCATCGCATCCCAGTCAGGCTACCGGGGGCTTTTCGCGCTCGTCCGCGAGATGAATACCAAGTCCGCCGGTGTTCTGCTGCGAGCAGGGTTTCATGAAGCAGGCCGGGAGGAGCGTCGAAACAGAGCCTATCGTCGATTCGTACTGCGGCTGGATCCCATAGGCAAGGGCACCTGCTCGTAGGCAATTCCGAGTACCGAGTACTGAGTGCGAAGTGCTCAGGCGCGAGGAATTGGCAGCACCAACAGATGTCAAGGCGTTCTGACAACTGACAACTGACAACAGATGTCAGGGGGTTTTGACAACTGACAACTGGCGGCTGCTGTCGTGCCCTGGTGGTTCACAAGGACGATGCCCTGTCTCTCTCTTTTTGCTCCTAGTGGTTCGTTCGCAAAGTCTTTTAACATAGTCACAGCAGATTAACAATCCTATACTCCTCACACTTCTTCACGAACGAGGGTAACTGTGTATGAGGAGACGTCCAGTCAAGGTCATCC
>JAMDDR010000044.1 GCA_023488685.1 Chloroflexota bacterium
CCCAGCCATCCACTTTAACTGCCGCAAGTTTGTCGAGTGCCTCCACGCCATCGCAAGCTTCGTAGAGGTCGAACCCTTCATTCTGTAGAAATAGCCTGACCAGCTCCCGGATATTGGGGTCATCATCCACAATCAGGATTTTGCTCATCGCACCGATCTCCGTGCTGTTTATAGACGATGAAGGATACGACACTCACTTAAACCCAATATAAACAGAATAAACAGAATCCCCCCTTCACGATTACCGATTCGTTCCGAACTGTACGTCCACGCTCATGCCCGCGCGCAGCCCTGACGGGAACGTGTCGAGATCAATCGTCGATTTGTAAACGACATCTCCGCCGAGGGTGTTGGCCAGGGGTGAGATGTCGCTCACGTGTCCGGTCACATTTTGATTCAACGCTTGAATGATGACGGTAACCGGCTGGCCTTTCTCGACCCTGGAAACGTCGCGCTCGCTCAGGTCGGTCGTTTCGACGCGCAAATGATCCAGGTCGGCCAGCACCAATATCACTGTCCCAGGTAGGACCGTTTCACCCGGCTGGATGGCTTGGCTCAAAAGCACGGCATCCATAGGGGCAACCAATGTGTACTTCTGCAATTGTGTTTCCAACACACCCAGTGCGGCCTCAGCCGCATCGACCTGTGCCTTGGCGGCCCCGAGTTGTTGCGCGCGCGCCCCTGCCTTGAGGGCATCCAACTGGGCCTGGGCCTGGTCGATCTGTGCCCTGGCTTGCGCGATGTCGAAGTCGCGCGCGGGATGCATGGCGCCATCCAGGGTGGCACGGGCACTCACGACGTGCTGATAGGCGGCTGAGATCTGTGCGGCGTCCGGCTGCCTGGCCACTTTGTCGTAGGCCGCCTTGGCCGCGTTGTAGTTGTTGGTCGCTTGCTGAAGCGCCAGCGCCGCCGGGCTTGCGCCGATGCCGGCTGGGTCACGTTGGTTGGCCGCATCGTAAGCAAACTGCGCCTGCTGGAGGGCGGCTTCGGCGTTGCGGTAGGCCGCCTCGACGGCGGCGTAATCCTCCGGCTGTGGTCCAGCCTTGACTTTGTCGTAGGCATCGGTGGCGGCGGTTAACGCGGATTGCGCCGCAGCGATATCTGACGGGCGGGTGCCTGCGACGGTGCGGCTGTAGTTTGCCGTGGCGATGACGAGTGCTGCTTCAGCCTGGCGTATTTGCTCGTTTGTCGGCCCGGCTGCCAGCAAATCATAGTTGGCCTGCGCAGTGGCCACTGCGGCCTCGGCCTGTTGAATCTGCGCCCGTAGCATTGAGTCGTCCAACTCCACCAGCACCTGCCCTGCCTTTACGCGATCTCCAACGGCGGCATTCACCGCCACCACCTTCTCTTGCAAGGTGAAAGCCATGTGCACTTCCTGGGCGGGCACGACGATCCCAGAGGCGGTCACACCAGCGCTGTTCGCCAGGGGAGCGGTGGTGCCAGCGCCATTGGAAGTTGCGCTATTGTTATCCAGCACGATGGTTGGCAGCGCCGCAGGTGTTGTTTGCGTGAAAGTGCTGCATCCGGTCAGGGCATATGCCATCAGCAGGAGGAGGGCGAGCTTGTTTGCCAATGGCTTGTTCGCCAACGTCTTGCCTTTCATCTTACGCTCCTACACCGCTCATCTCTGCCACATGATTCTCGACGATGAGACCGTCCCGCAACGTGATGATGCGCCGGGCGTAGTGGATCACACGCGGGTCGTGGGTGGCAAAGACAAAGGTGACGCCGGTCTCTTGATTGAGCCGGGTCATCGTTTCCATGACCTGTTTGCCATTGGGCGTGTCAAGGTTGGCGGTCGGTTCGTCCGCCAGGATGAGCGCCGGTTTTGTCGCCAGCGCGCGAGCAA
The DNA here is from genome assembly GCA_023488685.1 of Chloroflexota bacterium. Lineage (GTDB taxonomy): Bacteria > Chloroflexota > Anaerolineae > J036 > Brachytrichaceae > CAIXPS01. The sequence continues at coordinate 1,850 of JAMDDR010000044.1, forward strand.
TGGCCACACGCTGTTGCTGCCCGCCGCTTAACTGGTCCGGGCGATGGTGCGCGCGTTCGGCCATCTCGACTGCCTCAAGCAATTGCATGACCCGCGCGCGGCGCTCAGAGGCGCTTTGACCGACCAGGAGCAATGGCATTTCGACATTCTCATAGGCTGTCAGCGTTGGGATCAGGGCGAAGAATTGAAAGATAAAGCCAATCGTCCCACGGCGCATGTCGGCGCGTTGATTGCGGTTGAGCCGGCTGACATCTTTGCCGTTGATGTACACGTGCCCGCTGGTCGGCTGGTCAAGGCAGCCGATCAACTGTAAAAGCGTTGTCTTGCCCGAACCGGATGGACCGACCAGGGCCGTAAATTCGCCATGCTCAATGGAAAGACTGACGCCGCGCAAGGCCTGGGTCTCGGTGTTGCCAATCTTGTATGAGCGGGTGACATTTTCAATCTTTGTGACTTCCATATTCTTCCTCGCGTTTATTTCCGCTGATGTAGGGCAATCTGTCAGATTGCCCTACGTGAGGTTCATTGCCCACCGCGCAGGGCTTCGACGGGTTCCATGCGTGCAGCCAGCATGGCGGGATACAGCGCCGCCAGCAAGGTGACGACGAAGGCAGTGATGCTCAGGGTGACGGCATCGTTGAGCGTTAGATAGGCATAAATCCTGTCGCTCAGGAGCATGCCTGATACCGACCCGGCGATGGTGCCGATATAAAAGCCGTATTGGGTGGCGTAAGCGACCATCAAGCCACCCACGACAAGCCCTATGGCAATTCCGCCGATTGCCAGCAGGCTGGATTCGGCAAAGACCATCGCCATGATGCGACTGCTTTTCATGCCGATGGCAGACAAAATGCCAATCTCGCGCGTGCGTTCAAAGACGGCCATGATGAGGGTGTTGATGATGACCGTAGCTGTAATGGCGAGAATAATCAGGTAGAGCAGGGCCATGTAAGCGCTGGAGAACTGCTCGGTTTGAACCAGGAGTTGGTTCATCTGTTCCCAGGTCGCAATCTGGTAGGCGCTGCTCTGCAATGCGGCGGCGACAGCACCCGTTTGTTCGCGGTCTTTGAGCAGGACGAAGATGATGCTGGCATGGTTCTCGGCCAGGGCAATGGTTTGTGCTTTGGCGAGCGGCATGAAGACGACGCTTTGATCGAAGGCAGGGGTGTGGGTTGAGAAAATGCCACGGATGACGAATGGCTGTTCGTCCACATCACCGTTGGAGGTGTTGACCAGCAAGTTGATCTGGTCCTCTGCCTTGAGGCCTAGCTTATCAGCCAGCGTTTGGCCCATGAGGATGCCCTCGCGGTCGCCGGCGTTGAGAAATGTGCCACTGACCAATCCCTCGCGATAGGGGGCATTTGCCTCAGAAGGGGGATCGATCCCGATGATGCGCACGCCCGCCGATTGATCGCCGCTTGCCACGATCCCACTGGCAAACAGCCGTGGCGTGGCCACTTGCACGGGTTGGAGTGAAGCGATCTGCGTGGCGACCTGGTTGGGAGACTCGATCAGGTCTTCCCAGGCCAGGCTGGTTTTGTTCTCGTCATACGACTTCGCGCGCACTTGCAGATGGCCACTCTGCAGTTTGATGCTTGAGTCCATCGATCCGCGCATCTCCCCTGCAAGGACTGAGGCCATCAGCAGCAAGAGCGCCAGACCAATTCCCAGCGCCAGCGCAGAAAAGAAAGAGCGGCGGCGGTTGCGCCCGAGGTTGCGAAAAGCCATTTTAAAGAGATTTTTCATGCTGGGCCTCACACATAATGCAGGGATTGAGCCGGTTCGTTCTGAGCCGCCTGGTGCGCTGGATAAAACGACGCCAGAAGGGCGATGATCAGAACCGTCAGCACGCGCTGAAGCAGCTTTTCCAACCCCAGGGTGGGGTAAATGCGCCCGTTGATCAAGGCGGTGTATTCGGTCATGGATGCGAACTTGCTGAAATCCATTCCGACCTGGCCAATGAGGCCATTGAGGAACACCCCCAACGCCACGCCAAACACCACGCCGACCAGGCCCATCATTGCGCCCTCAAGCAGGAACAGGGCTGAAATCTGGCGCGGTTTTAACCCAAGCGCGCCCAACAACCCAATCTCGCGCGTCCGTTCGTAGACCGCCATGAGCAGCATATTGAGAATGCCTATTCCGACGATGACCAGGATGATGATGCTGAAGACATTCATGACACCACCTTTCGTCTCGATGGCTTGCTGCAGGTCGGGAAAGTTGGTTTCCCACGACGTCATCTCATAGCTGGGCAGATCGGGATCCAGCGCGCTCATGACGGCGGGTTCCTGACCAATCTGTTTCAGCGATATCACCACCTCGGTGGACTGGCCGCTCAGGTTGTACAGGTCCTGGGCCTCGCCCAATGAGATGTAAAGGGTGCGTTTCTCGATGTCGGGTAGGCCCACGTCGTAGATGCCGCCAACGGTCATCGTGCGGCGGCGCATCTGGTTGTGCGTGGCGCGCCCGACCAATGTGATGCGATCCCCGGTGCTTACATTCATCGCGTCGGCCAGGCCTTTTCCAATGAAAATGATATCCTGATCGCCGGCCGCCAGATACTTTCCCTTGACCACGTGCTGCGCGACCAGGCTGACGGGCAGCTCCTGATCCGGCTCAATGCCAACGATGTCGACTGGAAACGCGCCCTCACGGTTGCTGGCCAGGCCACCCGTGTTGATGCGGCGCGACGCCGCGAGAACTTGTGGCTGCGCCAGGGCGGCGTTCACAATCGCCTGGTCGTTTTCCAATGGCAGGAGCGGCGTCTGATCCGCCTTGGCCTGGTAACCATTGGCGTGGATCTGGATATTGCCACCTAACACTTTGATGGCGTTGGCGTAGATGGCCTGGTCAAAGCCGGCCACAAAGCCATCGTAGAACATCATCAGCGCCATCGTCAGTCCAATGGACAGGACGACGATCAGTGTTCGGCGGCGGTGGCGCCAGATGTTGCGCCATGCCAGACGTAGATATAACCTCATGTCGGCACTCCTTTATGTTTTGCGATGCAAACTCAAGCGTTGTCGCTTGGCGCGGTAAACCACTCCTTCAGCATCTCCGCATCAATGAGATGCAAGGAGCCTGTGGGGGCACCCAGGATGCGCTCGAGCGCATCCATGTAGGCAGAGAGGGTACTTTCGGTGTGACGCAACTCATCTTGATGCGCCCCGCAGGAGAGAAGCAACCCGGCAAAGGTGTCCGCAAGGCCCTGGAAAAGGGAGAAGACCACCTCGCCCGCATGTTCGGAAAAAGAGGCTTTCAGGACGCCTTCCTGGATGCCTTGATGAATGATCCTCGTGAGCATCGGTGCGATTCGCCGGCTTGCCAGCGTGAACACTTTTTGGCGGACGATTGCATTCTCGTCTGCGTACCAGACCTGCAACAGCGCGAGCATGTAGGCCTTTTGGGCGACTTTCCATCGGTTGGCGGTGTCAAAATAGCGATGGAGTTTTTCGAGGGCAGCCAGGTGAGGGTCTTGCACGATAGGGAGGAGGAACGATTCTGCTTCGTCCATCATGCGCTCAATGAGCGCTTCCAGCAACGCCGATTTCGAGCTGAAATAGTGATAGAACGCTCCCTTTGATATCTGGAGTTCATCCAGGATGTCCTGGATCGACATCTGCTCATAACCCTTGGTATAGACGAACCGTTGGGCGACATCGAGGATTTCCTTGCGTCTTGCCGCGTATTCCGCTTCTTTGACGATTCGGGCCATGGCATTCCTTTGCTAAACCGACCGTTGGTTTATTAATATCGGGGAGTATACTTAACGATATGTCCGCTGTCAATCCCCAAGATTTCACTTAAAATGGCCGTATGTCGATGAGGCAGGGGGAGCGGCCAGGCGGGGCTTGGCTGAGGAGCAGGGGAGTCCGTATGTGTGCGCGTCTGGGGCGAGCCATAGGCTGCCGGATGCGTTGAGGGAGCGATATGCGAGGCGTGCCGAAAAAGGAGAGCGTGAGCGAGCGAACTGAAAAGGGTGCAGATATGCCCGCTGAGGCGGCGAAGGCCGGCCCAGATTGGGTGCGTGAACTATATGAAGAGTTCGATCTGATGCGTGACGAGACCCTTCTGGGTATAGAGGATGAGGTGGAATCCGATGATGCCACCCCTGCTGAGCGCAAGAAGCGCCACCCGCGCCGCAATGCCCGGCTGAATTAACGCCGATTTTGTGCCTATAGCCTTGCCCGAACACTGCTAACATTACTATCAGAGCATCTCGATGAGCCTGCAGCCGGAACAAATCGCCTGGACCCGTAACGCGCTTGAACGCCTGTTTGATCTTGCATTTCTGCGCCGTCACGCCCATGACGCCTGTGTGGCGGGGCGTTTCCCGGACGGACACGTGTTGCAGGAATTGCTGCTGGGTGTCGTCAAACAGCTCAAGCCGCCCCTCAATGTGCCAGCGGGAGCACCTGTCTGGCGTGTCTACAACGTGCTTAACTTGCGCTACGTGCAGGGGTTGTCGCAGGCGGAAACGGCTGCTCAGTTGAACATCGGTCCGCGCCAAATGCGGCGCGAACAGCAACGCGCGATTCAGGCCGTTGCAGATCTATTGTTCGATGAAATCGGGATCGATGAGCCGATCAACCTCGACGCGGACGCCTCACTGGGGTTGGGCGCATCAGAACAGGCCGGCGAGTTCACCCACCTGGATGATCTGTTGCGTTCCACGCTTGGATTGTTCGAGTCCCTGCTTGAACAGCAGGGATTGCATGTGACGGTGGCCACACCGCCTTCTCTGCCGGCCGTCCGCGCGAACCAAATGGTTCTCAGGCAGTTGCTGGTGAGTGCGGTGAGTTGGCTGATCCGTGATGTCAAGGATGTCACCGTGACCATCACGGCGGTGATCGAACGAGGACGAATTGCCGTTTCGATGTGGAAGCCGCCTCCAGAGGTTGGCAGCCCGCGCGACCCAGCTTATGATGCGCTGAGCACGGCACAACAACTGGCAGAGCTGTTGGGCGTGGAGATCGAGCGGCTCGGCGATGCCGGCGGTGTGCGTCTTCAATTTCACCTGCCGACGAATGAAGCCCAGTGTGTGCTGATGATCGATGATAACCCTCACGCGATCCAGTTGGTGCAACGCTATCTGCAACAGAGCACGGACTTCTATCTCATTCCTGTCAGCAATCCACGCGAGGCGTTAAGGCAGGTGGTGGCCGTGCGCCCAGACTGCATTCTCCTCGATGTCATGATGCCAGAGCGTGATGGATGGGAGCTCTTGACGCTGTTCCGCACGCACCCGGAAGTTGCCTCCATCCCGGTGATCGTCAGTTCTGTACTTAAGGAGGACGAACTGGCACGCTCGCTCGGGGCGGCTGCCGTTTTGATCAAACCCTACAGAGCGGAACAGTTGCTTGCCCTGCTCAGATCGGTCATAGGGCAGAGCACGCCTGTTCGTTAGTGCATGACCACGTCGACCCCCGGCAGCGTAATCTGCATCAGCGCGGCAATTGCCTGGGTCAGCTCACGCGCCGACAGGCCGGGCTGGCGCAATAAGGTGAGGTGTGATGACATGAGTATGTCGCCCGGCGTCTCCTGCCCACTCACGACGCAGACAGGGATATCCCGCAGCGCAGGATCGCCGTCTATGGCATGCAGCACATCTAACCCACTTCGTTCGCCTAGTTGTTCGCCCAGGCGTAGATCGAGCAGAACCCCTTCGATTCTGTTGCCAGTGCCGTCGTTATGGGTGTCAGGCGCTGCTGCCGCTGATGCGCGCAGGAATTCAAGCGCCTGCTCGCCGCTGCGCATCTCAATGGGGATGAGCGCGTCGTAGTTATGCCTGACCTCCTCGGGTGCGGATCGCAGCATGCGCCCCAACAGGTGCAGCGCGTCCTCGTCGTCCTCGACGACCAGGAAGCGTGCCGATCTAAAACCCGTCACGTTGGGCGCGTGTGTCCTGGAGGCCATCACGGCGGGCCGGGCGGATAGTATTTCATTCAGCACCTCGTACAACCGGTCGCGAGTAATTGGTTTGATGAGGTACCGGCGGATCGTGGCCTTGAGGTCAGGGGCAGCGGGTGGGTGATCCTGTGCAAGGACATCTGGCATGTCAGGAACGTAGCATGTGATGATGGGCACATTTTTAAGCTGGCTGAGCTTCTGGTTATTCAGTGTTTGAGGGGGTTGGTTGATGATGATCGCCTCGGGCAGGGATATGGCGCATTGCTCGAGCAACTCATCGATTGAGCGGACCAGCAACACTTTGATGCCTTCCAATCGGTGTTCGAGTAGCCGTGATAGCAGTGGCTGGCGCTCCACGATTGCCAGGGCGCCGATTTCCTGGCGGTGCACCTGGCGCAATGTGCCTTGTGTGAGCGCTTCGGGTGACGGTGGAATGAGCGGCAAAGTAAAGAAGAAGGTGCTTCCCTTGCCCATCGCGCTTTCCACCCACATGCGACCGCCGTGCAGCTCGACGAAACGCTTGCTGATCGTCAACCCCAACCCGGTGCCTCCCAGGTGTTTGTGGGATTGATCGATCTTTGTAAAAGGCTCAAAGATGCGTTGTAGATCCTCCGGCGCAATGCCTACACCCGTGTCCTTCACGCTGATGACGATCCGAGCGGGCGAGCCGCTGCTCAAACAGGCGCTTACGATGATGCCTCCTTCGTCGGTGAAGCGCATGGCATTGTTGACCAGGTTGAGCAGCACCTGGCGAATCCGCGTCTTATCGGCATAGACTTCGGGCAGTTCTGGCGCCACTTTGATGCTGAGCGTAAGTCCGCGCGATTCGATGAGTTGGGCGAAATCCTGCAACGCAGTTTGGATGAAACCGTCGATGTGCATGGGTTCGCGGGTGATCGTCATGTAAGCGACATCCATCTGGCTCATATCCAGGATGTCATTGACCAGCTTCAACAGATGCTGCGCGTTCTGCCGGATGACGTGAATGTCTGCCAGCAGCCCAACCGGCAGGCGACGCAGGTTGTACGTCTCTGGCGCGTTCAGGATGACATCGCTAAAACCGATGATCAGGTTGAGCGGGGTGCGCAGTTCGTGGCTGATACTCGCCGCAAACTCCTGCTTCGAGCGTCGCGCGTCCTCGGCGTATTTAGCCATGATCTCCAACTGCTCGTTGGCGCGCGCCAGGGCAAAGCTGGTCTGGCCGAGTGATTTGAGTGCACCGGATAATTCGGCGCTCTGGTTGCGCATCTGGTCGGCCTGCTCGTGTGCCAGGCTATAACCTTCGCTCATCCAGCGCAACGTCTGAAATAGGGCGCGTGAGAGCATGTGGGTGATAAAAACCAGCGCCGCGAGTGGCGTCACGCTGGCGAGCAGATGATCCAATGTGACGGCCTCCGCGGTGCTGTAGGTGTATCCGGCAAAACCCAGCGCCGAGACGATGGCGGCCACCCAGCCGGAGGCCGGCCCGATCAGGATGGTGTAGAGCACACATGCCGTTCCCACCCAAAGCAGCCCGAACGTGTCTGGTTTGATCAGGAAATGAGATAGCGCCGTCACCCACATGCTGGTGGTGCACCACCAGAGGGCTATCCGGGTACGCCCTGCCGCGTTGATGGCAATGCATGCCATGCTGGTGATGAGCACGACCCCGAAGGTGATCGTCGTGACCCAATCGGGTCGCTCTGATGAAAGCGCCAGCCCATAGGCCATGCCACCCCAGCCAAGCATCACCCAGGGAATGAGCAAGCCCTTTAGAATATCCACGCGTAGATCGAGGATTTCAGCCTGGAATTTTGCCTGAGAGGCCGGATCGCTGACGGAGTGGCTGAACGAAAATTCGCGCATCGCAGCAACGATTGTAACGGTGTTCCTGCGACGAGGAAGCGACTGCGACTCCCTTATTCAGCTTCGCCAATCTTGATTGCCTGGAAGAGCTTTAAGCGCCGCAGTGTGAGCAAGAGCAAGGTGAGTGCCATTGTCGATAGGCCGATGATCGATGCGTAAATGAGCAGCAACCGGAATTGATCTGTGATGACGATGAGCGGCACCGCTGGTGTCGCGCTGGTTGCGGACCCTTGCAGCCATGGCAGGTAAAGCTGGCTGGCGGCGAAACCCAACGCGGTGCCCAGCCCAATTCCGGCCGCGAACAAAATGACCAACTCCCAGGCCAGGGTAAAGGCCATCTGGCGCGTGCTGAAGCCGATCGCACGCAACACCCCGAATTCGATCAAGCGCCGGCGGAAAGAAAACGCGTAATACAGGAACAGGCCGAACACGGTGAGCAACACCGCCGTGATGACCCCCGCAGACAAGATGCCAAACAGCCCTTGCCGTTCGGGTTGGGCCTGTTCGTACTCGATCTGTACGCGCGCGTTGCGATATTCCCAATCGCTGCGGTCAATGGTGTGCAGTTGTGTTTCCACTGCCGTGGCGTCGGCATCAGCGGCAAGCGCCAACCAGACGTCATGTGGCACCTGTCCTCCCGCGTGCTCGAACAGGTAATCCAGGTTGCCGACGAACAGCGGGCCTGTCTTCTGATCGCCCGGATCCCAGGTGGGCCAGCGTTTATAGCCGCCGACGACTTTGAGCGTCAACTGAACGTTGCTGTCGGGCAATGCAATCATGACGGGGATGACGTCGCCCACCCGCAGCGCATGTTGTTCCATGGTCGGTGTGGGCAGGAGAACTCCCTCGGGAGTGCTGCCCAGGGCATTCAGCAGCGTGCCCAGGGGTTCGTCTGCAAAGTCGCGACGCCAGAAGGCGACCTGGGCATAGCTGCTCCAATCGATCCCCAGGAACTGCCCGGGCTCATTATTCCCGGCGCTATATTGCGGCGTGAGGGAGTAGCGCCCGGCGCGTGTGGCGGCCCGCACGCCGGCGACACCGGTGTAATCGGAAATGGGCAAAAAGAGCCAACGCGGACCGGTATTCTCCTGCTGTTGGTCGCGCCCGGACACACGATCCGGCGCGAAGTTGACCTGATCGGGGTTGTCTTGTGACGTGCTGGCTGCCAGTTGGGCGCGGTTGTCCTGGCCGGTTCCGACCAGCCGGGCATCGCCGCCTACTGCGTAGTACGTCTCCAGGTCCAACTGCCGATCCAGGGTGGCGGCCAGTGATTGCGTGAAGATTGCCAGCGATAACGTCAGGGAGAGCAGCAACACTGGGGTGGCGTAGTAGCTGGGCGATCGCGCGAGTTGCCGGAAGGCCAGCAGCGTCGACGTGCCCGGCAACAGGCCCAGGAAGTGTGAGATGACGCGCAGCAACAACGGCAACAGACGGATAAACACCAGGATCAACCCCAGCATGCTGAGCGCCGCCACCAACAGCAAGGACGGATTATTGAACAGGTCAATCGTGCCCGTGGTGTCGACGACCCCAACGCCGGTCGTCGCTCCGGTGGTGACACTTACATTGGTGGAGAGGCCGGGAATGTCTACATAGCCCTGCCGTTGGAGCAGGTACGTCCAATACGCTGCTGGGATGAGCAACAGCACATCCAGGGCAATGCGCTGCCACCAGGGCGGTCGCAACACACGCGCCCGTTCCTGTTTGTGACTGATGATCGTGTGCTGGGCTGTCTCGATCATGGGCAGCAATGCGATCACAATCGAGAGGCCGGCCGCGACGATGCCAAATGACAGGTTGGCAGGCGTGATAGCGACGGGCAGCCATTCCGTGCCGGTAAACTGGAAAAAACTGCGCGTCCGGCCGATAAACTGCGCGCTTAACGCAGCAGGCAGGGTGGCGACCACGACGGCGAAAGCGCCGACGAAACTCATCTGGACGAATGAAATCCCTAGCACCTGCCAGCGTGACGCGCCACGGCTGCGTAGGACGGCAGTTTCATTGCGCAGGCTATTCCCCCGCTGGCTGGCGACCAACAGCACAAAGGCGAATGCCAGCACGAAGAGCGGTATGCTCAACGCGTAGAGCCGCAGCATGAGCGCCTGGCTGTCGCGCTGATAGCTCTGCAGGCGGTTGAGCGGCGATGCGCTGATATTGAGGTTTAGCGTTTCAGCACTTGCCTGTTTGCTGATGGACTCGATTCTATCGACCAGCCGGGCGACATCCCATACGCGCACCCCGCTGCCATCGAAATTGGCATACCACAATACTTCGGCCAGCTCTTTTTGCAGGTGAGGGGCAACCTGTTGGGTGAAGGTCGCTTCCGGCATCATGAGCATGTCGTCCATCAGCCCTGGGCGGTAAAACCAATACACCTCATAGGCATCCTGTGGTGCCCATGTGCCCACGATGACGACCGGCACGCGCACGGCGTTGTAATTGCTCTGTCCAGTCACTGCGATCAGGCGCTCCCCAATCGACAGCCCTGCCCGGTCGGCCAGGGTTTGGCTGACGAGAACCTCCACAGGGTTGAGCGTGTCCTGGTTGGCGGGCTCGGTTGTGCCTGGTTGCGCGGCAGCCACGGGTAGCCTGCCTTCGTTGACAACGATATGCTCGGCAAAGTGGCTGATCGAGGTCAAAGGGATGCGCAAGAGAGGATCCTGGCCGGCGCTATCACCCTCTTGGCCGGCTGAATAGAGCCTGAGATTCGTGGTTTGATAATAGCGCACAAGATCCGTGCGTGGGAGCGCCAGCGCGTCCGGCAGGTCTGTGCTGATGTATTGATCGGCAGGTTGGATGTCGGCCAATGCCACCGGACGCCCTGAGTAAAGGATATACCGGAACATAAACGCGAACGCCGGCAGCCGCGTGCCAGATGGACCGGTCAGCCCTAATGTGGTCGTCAGAATGCGGTGATAGACAGCGTCGGCGTATAAAGGCACTGCCAGGGCAAGCGTGACAACGGCGACAAACCCGGATAGCTCTGCAAAAGACAGCCAGCGATTCGCCCACAGGCGACGCCAGGCCACGACGAAAATGGCGGAGATTCTGCCAAGCACTCTACTCATAAACGATCTGGCCGCCGGCGGAAGGTACCCCGGCGCGTCCTTTCGGGATGGGTTTGAAAGTTGCTATTGTGCGTGATGAGTTTAGCACCGGGCTATTTGTGTGTGAATGCGCATGACCTAAACAAGTCCTTTTCATGTCCGTGAACAACTTGCATGGATTCGTGCACACCCGTACACTATCTGGAATAGCCAGGACGCTAGCCACCCTAACGCGCGTCCCCGCTGAATTTCCTCAACAGTTTTGCCTGTGAGTAGAGTAAAGGAGCAGCGCAATGAAACGAGAAGAGATTCGAAAGCATAGTAAGTTCACCCGCCGAAATGTTCTCAAGATGATGGGCCTTGCGACCGGGAGCGGTGTTGCCGCCGTTGCGTTGAATGCGTGCACCTCGGCCCCGGCGCCAACCAGTGCTCCAGCCGCGACCAGCGCTCCAGCCGCTGAGGCGACCTCGGCAGAACAGCCGGCCGCTGGTGCAAGCAAATGGGCCCAGGTTTCCAAGCTCGATGCGAAGGCCGATTGGACGCCCACTTACCCTGCCACCAAGCCATTGAGCCCGCCCGTTGAGCTCCTGGTCAAGGCAAACGGTGGTTATAAGTGGAAGGGAGACGAGAGCTATACCAACAACCCTTATGCCTGGCTGCGTGAGGAGTTGCTGGGCATCAAGTATGCCATTAAGTGGGAGGCATACGGCGACGTCGCTACGCAGAAGTTGAAGGCCGACCTGGCCGCCGGCGATCCCCCAGACATGTGGGTGTCGAGCGGCAGCGACTTGACGCAACTGATTGCGGACGACGTGATCGAGGACATTACTGCCATTTGGGAGGCGAGTGCCTCACCGTTGGTCAAGGAGAAGAAGCTCTATCCGGACGGTGACAACTGGATCCCGGCCAACCGTGGCGGCAAGATCTACGGTGTCGCCTTCTCCTATGGCCCCGCCTACAACGTCGACAACATCGGCTTTATCCGCCAGGACTTCCTGGACAAAGCGGGTGTGAAGATGCCTGAGACGGTGGATGACGTCACGGCAGTGCTCATGGCTTTCAAAGAGAAGGGTCTGAGCCAATACGGCATCAATGCCTGCAAGAACCTGGTCACGTGGCATAACAGCCTTGACCCCATCTTCGGCGCGTACGGGGTCATGCCGGGCCAGTGGCGCAAGGCAGCCGATGGCACGCTACAGTACGATAGCATCCAGCCGGCCGTGAAGACGGTGTTGGGCATCATTCGGCAGTGGTATGCCGACGGACTGATCGACCCGGATTACTACACCAAGGGCGAGGGTGATGTCGATTCCAACTTCAGCCAGGGCAAGATCGGCTTGCGCTACTCGCCCTGGTGGGCGCAGGGTTATGCCAGTGAGATGGAAAAAGGCGACCCAAACATCAAGTGGGTGCTCACGCCATTCCCCAAGGGCCCGGATGGGAAGCAGGGACGCCGCGCCTCCGGGTTGGTTGGCCCAGTCGTCGTGTTCAAGAAGGGCCTGGACAAGAGCAAGATCGAAGCTGCGCTGGCCGATCTGAACTTCGAGATGGATCTGCACGTGAACTGGGAAAAGTACCAGCAATACGGTAACGCCGCCGGCAACGGCACGCGCTGGCTGGAGAACTACGAGTACGTGTGGGATGGCGACAAGCTCAAGCTGACCGACACTCCCAGCATCTACTCCATGGCAGATGAAGTCGGCTTCACGTTCCCATGGGTGTGCTACCCCGATTACCAGATTGACGTGTACAAGACCATGGGCGGCTGGTGGAGCCTGGCAGATGACAAGCTGAACAAGTCCATGGAAGTGTTCGTGAAGGGTGGCGGCGACAAGGGATCGAAGGCGTCCATTGACTCCTATCAAGCCGTTTACGACACCATTGGACTGGCGATCGACACCGAGTTCAAGTCACCGCCCACGGAAGAGATGTCCAAGGTGGCAGCCGATATGGGCAAGCTGGAAAACGAGACGTTCAACGCCATCGTCGTCGGCAACAAGCCATTGGATGCTTTCGATGAGTTCGTCACCGAGTGGAAAGCGGTTGGTGGTGACGTTTGGACCGAAGGCGTCAACGCGTGGTATAAGACGGTTGCAAAGTAGCTGTTCGTAACACTCATGTAAGTCGAACCGTGTACTGTGTTTGGGCGAACCGCGGGCGGCTGGCTGTTGCCACTGAACGCGGTTCGCCGCGGCGGGTTCAGGCCCTTTCAAACCCTCCCCTGGACCCGCTGATGATGCTTTGGGCCGTTTCTGTGCGGCATTACGGCGCCGATTCGATATCGGTCGTGTGGCGCTGATCGTGGACGAGTGCATACATGATTCAATCACCTCCGTCACCCATTGCCGGCTCCGCGGTTGTTTCGCGACGGGCTACCGTCGAGACAAAACCCTCTCTCGGCAAGACACTGCGGATGCACTGGCTGCTCTATGTGATGCTGGTGCCTGCGCTGCTGCTACTGCTCCTTTTTAGCTTTTATCCCCTGCTGGGCATCGTCATCGCGTTTCTGGACTACAAGCCGACCCGCGGTTTTGGCGGTTCGGAATTTGTCGGGCTGAAGAACTTCGTCGAGATATTCACCATGCGCGAAGCATGGCCGCTTTTCCGCAACACGATCGTCATCGCGGTCGGCAAGATGTTCTTCGGCACGATTGCCTCGCTGTTGTTCGCACTGATGGTGCACGAGGTGGTATCGAAACTGTTCAAGCGCGTCGTTCAGACGGTGACGACGCTGCCGCACTTTCTATCATGGGTCATCATCGGTGGTGTGATGGTGCAGGTGATGGCGAGCGCGGGCCCCATCAACAACATCATCGTCTCCATCTTCGGCGGCAAACCTTTGAAGTTCCTGGGGGATCCATCCGTCTTTACATGGACGGTGATCCTGTCGGAGACATGGAAAGAGTTCGGCTTCGGCGCAGTCATCTACCTGGCGGCGTTGACTGGCATCAACCCGGAATTGTACGAGGCGGCCGCCGTCGATGGATCTGGTCGCTGGACGCGATTGCGTCACATCACCCTGCCCAGTATTGCATCCATCATCGTGCTCTTATTGTGTTTGAACCTGGGCAATGTGCTCAATGCGGGCTTCGAGCAACTCCTCATCCTGTCGAACCCAATCGTTTATTCCACCGGTGACATCATTGACACGTGGGTATACCGGCGCGGCCTGGTCCAGAGCGAGTACAGCCTATCGACAGCGTTGGGGCTGGTCAAATCGACCGTCGGCTTCATCCTGATCC
>JAMDDR010000351.1 GCA_023488685.1 Chloroflexota bacterium
ATCGCAAGCTTGCCCGACGCACCTGGCTGTTTTTCGAGCAGTTCGTCGGCCCCGAAGACCATTGGCTGCCGCCGGATCATTTCCAGGAATCACCAGTGGGACAGGTCACGCCACACACTTCGCCCACCAACATCGGTTTGCTCATGGTGTCCACACTGTCAGCCTATGACTTTGGTTACATCGGTTTGCAGGAACTCACCACGCGTCTGCAACTGGCCTTCGAGAGTCTGGACAGACTAGAACGCTATCGAGGGCACCTGCTGAACTGGTATGACACACGCAGTATGCAGCCGCTAGGACAGCGCTTCATCTCCACCGTGGACAGCGGTAACTTTGCTGCCTGTCTGATCACTTTGAAGCAGGGCCTTATGGGTTTGCATCGCGCGCACCTCTTGCGCTGGCAGTCTTGGGAAGGCTGGCTCGATACGCTTGATATGCTGGTTGAAGCTGTCGCAGAGTTCGATGCGGCGGATATGCAAGCGGCGACGGGTTCGCTGCAAGCGGCGATTGCGCACATTCGGAAAAGGGTATGGGCGGTAAAGGAAAATCCGGCCGCATGGGCGCCACTGATGAAGTCCATCGCTGAGGAAGGATGGCCTGAGCTTAACCAGGCGTTGTCGGCCCTGGTGGAGCAGGGATCATCCGGGTTACAGACCGTAGACGCCGGGACGATGCACAGGCTGTCGCTGTTCGCCGATCGCGTCCACAGCCACCTGGATAGCACGCGACGTGAAACGGAAACCTTGCTGCTGCCTGGCATATTCGAGCACGCCTCAATCACTTCGCTAACGCTGGATAACCTGCCCACCATCTGCCAATCCATCGTATCGAATGCGTCCGGCGGGCCCGCTGCGCCACCCCACCTGCCGGGGAAATTCGCTGCGGCTGGGATAGAGGCGCAGACACTGTTGAATCAATTGAAAGACATCGAACGGCAGGCCGAACGTTATTTGCAGGATATGGACTTCGCCTTCCTGTTTGATGCGCAGCACCAGGTGTTCCACATTGGATACAACGTGGAAACCGCGCGACTCGATGACAACCATTATGACCTGCTCGCCTCAGAAGCCCGCATCGCGAGCCTGGTCGCGATCGCCAAGAACGACGTGCCGTCGAGCCATTGGTTGCACCTGGGACGCGCGCTGACCGAGGTCGACGGCACGCGTTGCCTCCTGTCCTGGAGCGCGACCATGTTCGAATACCTGATGCCTTCGCTTCTGATGCGAAGCCTCGACGGGACACTCCTGCAGGAAAGCGGCCGTGCTGCGGTGCAACGCCAGATGGCGTATGCAGGCGAGAAGCGCGTACCGTGGGGCATCTCGGAGGCCGGTTTCTACGCGTTCGACGTGGCAATGAACTACCAGTATCGCGCCTTTGGCGTGCCGGGCCTGGGGTTCAAACGCGAACTGGCCAGTGATCTGGTCATCGCACCTTACGCATCGCTGCTGGCGTTGCGGTTCAACCCGCGAGCCGTGACGGACAACATTGCCAATCTCATCGACCTTCAGATGCTTGGCACTCACGGCTTCTACGAGTCGATCGACTACACATCGATACGTCTGCCGCTCGGTGAATCCCATGCCGTGGTGCGCTCGTACATGGCGCACCACCAGGGCATGATCCTGGTCGCCCTCGCCAATCACCTGCACGGCGACGTGATGGTGAACCGCTTGCATGCCGACCCGCGGATACAAAGTGTGGAGATGTTGCTGCAGGAAAAGGTGCCGTACGGTGTGCCGCTGGAGTTGCCGCAGACGGATGAGGACGCGCCGCCGGCGCGGGTACGCAAGCCGCTGCCGGTCGTTGCGCCATGGCGCGTGCTGATGGTTCCCCCTGTCCCGCAGGCTCATTTCCTATCAAATGGGCGCTACGGCACGCTACTGACGAGCGCCGGCGGCGGGGGCAGCCGCTGGCAGAATCTGGACCTGACACGATGGAGCCCTGATGTGGCGCTGGAGTCGGCCGGGACATGGCTGTACGTGCAGGAAGAGCTGCCGGATTACCGGGCCGGTCCGCTGTGGTCGGCGACATTCCAGCCGGCGTGTGTGTGGCCAGAAAGCGAGCATGTGGACTTTCACCCGCACATGGTGGAGTTCAGCCGCAACGACCACGGCATTGCGTTGACGACGCGGGTGACCGTGGCACCGGACGAAGACGTGGGGATTCGGCGCGTATTGCTGACGAATCACACTGACGAGGTGCGGCGGCTGCGGTTAACCAGCTATGGTGAGGTTGTCCTTGCGCCGCACACGGACGATCTGCGCCACCCTGCGTTCAGCAAGTTGTTTGTCGAGAGTGAGTATGTGGCGCAGGAGAATGCGCTGCTATTTCACCGCCGGCCGCGCTCGCAGGAGGATGCGGACAAGCCGCTGTACCTTGCCCACTGTGCCATCGCCGGTGACGGCGTTGGGGCCGGCAGACACGAGAGCGATCGCGCTCGATTCCTCGGTCGGGAGGGCACGCCCCAGGCGCCGGCAGCGTTGATGTGCGGCGATCCGCGTCTGTCCGAATTGGGGAGCGAACACGCGTTGAGTGCTGACAACAATGGCATACAGGCGCCACTCGATCCCATCTTCTCTTTGACCCAAACCATTGAGCTCCCGCCGCATGGATCGGCACAGGTTGCCTTCATCACACTCGTGGCCGGCTCGCGGCAAAAGGCGCTAGCGCTCGCCTCCCGGTACCGGGCGTGGAATGTGATTGATCTGGCATTCACCCAGGCGGAAGTGCGCGCCAGGCTCGAGCTTGATGAACTGAATCTCGGCTCTGCGGACCTGGAACAGACCCAGAAACTACTCTCCGCCCTGCTTTACCCCGGCAACGCCCTGCGTGCAGCCGCGGCGACGATTGCCATGAACCAGATGGGGCAGAACGGGCTGTGGGCATTTGGTATCTCGGGCGACAACCCCATCCTGCTCTTGCGCTTAACGGACATGGACGATTTAGCACTCGCAGAAGCGTTGTTGCGGGCACACACCTACTGGCGCAACCGGCAGCTCAAGATCGACATGGTCATCTTGAACCGCCAAGGCACGACCTACGCCCAGGAGTTGAACGGTGCGCTTCGGCGCCTGATGGCGCTAATGCACAGCGACAACTGGCTCAACCTGCTCGGCGGTATTTTTATACTGAACGAAGACCAAATCGGCGAGGCCGCACGCGTATTGTTGGAGACGTCGGCCAGCGCGATCATCGACCCGCGTAAGGGATCATTGGCTGACCAGCTTGAAGTCATGCGCGCTCAACCAAACCGGCTGCCGCAGCTCACGCCCACGCTGTCAGGATCACACAGCGCCATCCCTTCCGATGGGTTCGTGGAGATTGACCGCCCAAGGGACCTGCAATTCGACAACGGGTGGGGCGGGTTTAGTGCCGATGGCCGCGAGTACGTCATCTTCCTGCGCCCCGGCCAGCCGACGCCTGCGCCTTGGGTGAACGTCGTCGCCAACCCCGACTTCGGCTTTATCGTCGCCGAATCGGGCGCGGGCTACACCTGGGCGGGCAACAGCAGCGAAAACCGGCTGACGCCATGGTCGAACGACCCTGTGCTCGATCCACCCGGCGAGGTCATCTATCTGCGCGACGAAGAGACCGTGGAGGTCTGGTCGCCGACACCTGCTCCCTGCCCGGCGGACACGCCCTATCGCATCCGCCATGGCGCGGGGTACTCCATCTTCGAGCATCACAGCCATAACCTGAAACAACGTGTACGCATGTTTGTCGCCGCCGATGATCCGATCAAAATCGTGCAACTACGGTTGGAAAATACATCGGCGCGTACGCGGCGCATCACCGCCACCTTTTATCTGGAATGGGTGCTGGGGACAACACGCGCGGCGACCCGACTCTACCTGGTGCCGGAGTTTGATGGCGAACGGCAGACCATGCTCGTCCGAAATCCCTACAGCCTGGAGTTTGGTGCGCGAGTGGCCTTCGCCGCGGCCAGCAAACAGTTGCACGGCCTGACGGCAGATCGCGTCTCGTTTCTCGGGCGCATGGGCAGCCTGAGTCACCCCGATGCGCTGCAGCGGATCGGGTTAGACGGCGCAGTCGAGCCAGGGCTGGACCCATGCGTGGCGTTGCAGGTGCACATGGACTTGGAGCCGGGTCAATCGGAAGAGGTAAATTTCGTGCTCGGCCAGGGCGCCAGCCGGCACGAAGCGCTGCAGTTGGCCGACCGCTACCGCGAGCCGGCACGCGTCCGGACCGCGTGGCAGACGGTGACTGAGCGCTGGAACAGTTTGCTTTCCAAGGTGCAAGTGCACACCCCCGAACCGGCGATGGACCTCTTGCTCAATCGCTGGCTGTTGTACCCGACACTGGCCTGCCGTGTGTGGGGAAGGAGCGCGTTCTACCAGCCGGGCGGGGCATTCGGTTTCCGCGATCAGTTGCAGGATGTGATGGCGCTCGTCGATGCAGCGCCGCACCTGGCCCGTGAGCACATCCTGCGCACGGCCCAGTATCAGTTTGATGCCGGTGACGTATTGCACTGGTGGCATCCGCCGTTCGGCCGCGGTGTGCGCACGCGCTGCTCGGATGACCTGTTGTGGCTACCCTTCGTCGCCGCACACTACGTTGCAGCCACCGGCGACGAATCCATTCTGAATGAGAAGGTGGCCTTCTTAAACGCTCCGCCGCTGGACAAAAAAGAGGCGGAACGCTACAGCGTATACCCGGCGACGGGCGAGCGCGACACACTGCTTGAGCATTGCCATCGCGCCATTGAGAAAGGCAGCACGACCGGCGCGCATGGCCTGCCATTGATGGGTGGTGGCGATTGGAACGACGGTATGAACCGCGTAGGCATCGGCGGCGCGGGCGAGAGCGTGTGGCTGGGCTGGTTTCTGTACGCAACGCTGGACCAATTCGCGGACTTGTGCCAGCGCATTGGCCATGACGCCGAGGCGAGGACGTACCAACTGCGCGCCAGCCAGCTACGTGTGTCATTGGAAGCACAAGCCTGGGATGGCCAATGGTACTTGCGCGCGTTCTACGATGATGGGACGCGCCTGGGTTCGGCCGGCAATTCTGAATGCCAGATTGACTCCATCGCACAGTCGTGGGCGGCACTGTCGCGCGCGGGCGATACGACACGTGTGGCGCAGGCGATGCGAGCGGTTGTCGACCGCCTGGAGCGGAACGATGACCAGTTGCTATTGCTTCTCGCACCGCCTTTCGCTAAAACCCTGAGTGACCCTGGCTACATCAAAGGCTACGTGCCGGGCATTCGCGAGAACGGCGGGCAATACACCCACGCCGCCATCTGGTCCGCATGGGCATTTGCGACGCTGGGCGATGGGGATAAAGCGGAGGCACTGTTCCAGTTGCTCAACCCGATCTATCACGGCAACACACCAAGCAAGGCAGCGCGATACAAGGTGGAGCCATACGTCATTGCCGCGGATGTATACGGCGCGTCGCCTCACACCGGCCGGGGTGGATGGACATGGTATACCGGCTCGAACGCCTGGATGTACCGGCTCGGGCTGGACGCGATCCTTGGCATCCAGCATAAAGGCCAGGTTTTGCGCATCGACCCGTGCATTCCCAAAGGGTGGACCGGCTACCAGGTGACTTTCCACTACGGCGCGACGTCCTACGAGATCGACGTGGATAACGGCGCGCATGTGAACCGGGGTGTGAAGTGCATCACACTGGATGGCCAAGCCTTGCCCACAAACCAGGTGCCACTACTGGATGACGGCGCCGTTCATCAGGTGCAGGTGCAGTTGGGCACGAACGCTACCAACGAGCACCGGCTGGAGTGATCTCGGAAGACTGGCCGTCGCGCGGACTGCCCTGTATGTAACTCGATGCAGCTTGTAGAATTGGCGCATCGGTATGGTTTCCGACCTTGTCGACTGGACTCATGATGCACTGCAACGGCTGTTCGATCTGCCGTTCCTGGAGCGACACGCGAGCGCGCCAATCGTGCAAGGACGCTTCGCGGACGGCCAGGCGCTGCAGAGTGCCCTGCTACAAGCGATCCGGCAACTCATGCCGCCCGTGAATGTGTCTTCCCGCTCGGCCAGTTGGCGCACTTACAACGTCCTGGATCTACGCTACATCCAGGGTCTGACGCAGCCCGAAGTGGCGTCCCAACTGAGCATCGGGTCGCGCCAGATCAGGCGCGAGCAACTGAAGGGAATCCAGGCAGTTGCGCAAATTCTGTTCGGGCCATCGCATCATACGGGTTCAAACGCACAAAATGCCCAGGTCACGGATTCGCTTCCCGATCTGGAGAGCACCGATATGAATGCCGGGGCGTTCCAGATAGACGACGTCCTGCGCGGCGCAATGAACCTTTTGGACCCACTTCTACAACGCCAGAATTTGCTGGTGAATGTGACGGCTGTGGGTGTGCTACCCGCCGTGCGCGGCAGCCGCATGATCGCGCGCCAGTTGATCGTCAGCGCGTTCAATTGGCTGATCCATGATGTGACAGACCGGGCACTTGACGTGCAAGTCAGTGGGCAGGAGCACCAGATCCTCCTGCGCATGACCAAGCCGATCGCGCAGGTGACGCAGGATGAGCTGGCCAATGTGCGCCAGTTGGCCGGCATGATTCACGCAAGCGTGCATGTGATCGAATCGGGGACGGCCACACAGCAAGCCACTGGGCCATATACTTCATTGGATCTCATCCTGCCCGCATACGAAACGGTGTGTGTGCTGATGGTGGACGACAACCTGGACGCCGTTCAACTTGTACGCCGCTTTCTGCAGCCGTACCCCGAGTATCAATTGATCGCCGCCACGCACGCCGAGGAAGCGCTGAAGCACGTGCGCACCTCACATCCAGCCTGCATCCTGCTCGACGTCATGATGCCGGATCGAGACGGCTGGGACATGCTGACACTGCTCAAGGCATATCCCGAGACGGCGTCGATCCCGATCATCATCAGCTCCGTGCTGAAAGAAAACGAGCTTGCATTCGCGTTGGGCGCCAGCGCCGTGCTGCCCAAACCATTTACTGCGCCGCAATTGTTGGCGTTGTTGCGCTCGATACAGGTGGCGCCGCCAGCATCTGCGTCTCCGGCTGTGCCGCCGACGACGCAGTCGCCGAATCCTGCACCACCACCTCAAGCCCCGGCAGGGCAATCTGCATAAGAGCGGCGATGGCCTGGGTCAACTCGCGCGCGCTGAAGCCGTCTCGGCGCGACAGCGTCAAAAATGGCGTGATCACCGACTCACTCCAGATCGCCTGTCCGCTCACCACGCAGATGGGCAAGGTCCGCAGATTGTCAGCGCGCTCGACCTCACGCAACACATCGAACCCGCTGACTGCGCCGAGTTTGATGTCCAGCACCAGACCGTCAAACGGAACGGTATCGGGCGCCAGCAACAGATCCAGTGCTTGCTCGCCGCTACGTGCTTCAACGACAATCATGGCCGTAAAGCCGTGCCTGACCTGCGCCGGTGCAGCGCGCAGCATGCGGCAGAGAAGCACCAGTGTGTCCTCGTCATCTTCGACAACCAGTAGCCTGGCCGGCCTACCATTGCCATCGGCGCGCCCGGCTGGCTGATTCGCCGCCGCCAACATGTCCGAGATCGTCTCGTAAAGCTGTTCACGCACAATCGGCTTGACGAGATGCCGCAAACCGGCGGACCGGTGGTCGGATGCGGGTTCGCGCCCATCGACCAGGGTCGTCTCTGCGCCGAACAGGCTGGGGATGTAGCAGCGGAACGTGGGCACGCGCCTCAACTCATCGGGCCAATCGGACGGCGTAGCGACTGCGCCAGTCACATCGTTGATCAACACGGCCTCCGGGCAATTGGCGCGCGACAGCGTTACAAGGTCGTCGATGGCGCGAACGTGCGTGACCGAGATGCCCTGCAGATACCGCTCAAGTAGCCGGGATAGGAGTGGGTTCTGCTCGACAACAGCCAGCGTGCCGACCTCGCGTCGATGCACCTGGCGCATCGAGCCACTGACGGCTGTCTCCGGCATGACCGGCTGCAGGGGCAGCGAGAAGTAGAACGTGCTGCCCACACCGGGCGTGCTCTCCACCCATATCCGCCCGCCATGCAGCTCGACAAAGCGCTTGCTGATGGTCAGCCCCAAACCAGTGCCGCTATGTCTGCGACGGATCGAGCCGTCGAGTTGCGCGAATGGCTCGAAGATGCGGGCAAGATCAGCCTGGGCAATACCCACGCCGGTGTCGGCCACGCTGATCACGATGTCGGATGTCGGATTAGGCCATTCGGAACGAACGTCGCCTTCGTTATTGACGCCAAGTTCGGCCCGATGGCTGGGGATCGCTCGTTCGTCATGAGCCGAGTCTTGCTGAACACCGCTTGCCCATCCCGCTCGGATGACAATGCCGCCGGATTCGGTGAAGCGCAGAGCGTTGTTGATGAGATTGAGCAGCACCTGGCGGATGCGAGTGCGGTCGGCGTACACGTCAGGCAGATCTGGTTGGAGGTCCAACGTGAGCCGCAGACCACGTTCCTCGATCAAGTGACCGAAGTCCCCAATAGCCAGCTTGATGAACTCCGCAATGTTCACCGGCTCACGAGCGATGGTCATGTAGTTCACGTCCATCTGGCTCAGGTCGAGAATATCGTTGACGAGCTTGAGCAGGTGTTGCGCGTTACGATTGATCACGTGGATGTCGGCAAGCAACCCCGGCGGCAAGCGTCTGACGTTGTAGGTGGCGGGCGTGTGAAGGATCACGTCGCTGAAGCCGATGATGAGATTGAGCGGCGTGCGCAGTTCGTGGCTGATGTTGGCGGCGAACTCCTGCTTCGAGCGGCGTGCGTCTTCGGCGTATTTGACCATAATTTCGAGTTGCTCGTTGGCGCGGGCCAGGGCGAAACTGGTCTGGCCGAGCGATTTGAGCGCGCCGGCGAGCTGCGCCTTCTGGTCGCGCAACTCGTCCGACTGCTGCATCGCCAACTCGTACCCTTCAGTCATCCAGCGAATGCGGCGATATAGCAATTGGGACACGATCTGCATGAGCAGCGTCGCTACCCACACAGGCGATGCGACAGCCACCACCCGCGCTGCCAGCGGGAGCGCGTCTGGCACGGGGAGATTGGGCAGGTCCTGGGTCGCAGCCAGCCAGATCACGCCGAGCGTCAGCACAACAGCACCTCCCCAACCCGCAACGGTTCCCAGCAACAGCGTCGTCACGACAGACGCCAGCGCACCCCAGACAATTGTGAAGGGCTCGCGACTCGCCAGCAAATAAGCAAAGCTGGCCGCCACGAGGCTCGAGCCGAGCAGCCACCGCGCCTGTTGCCAACGACCGGGCGTGCTCAGCATGACCAGCGCCAACGCGCCAATCCCAACGATCACGGCGGCCATCAGCACCGGCAACTGTAACCCCAGCGACGTCTGCAGCAGGCTGATGGCAAACGCCCAAATGCCCCATCCAACCAAAATGACGACTACCGCCGAGCGCTGCGTGATCTCGCGGCGCAAATCATCCACCTCAGACTGATATTTGGCGCTTCTGGGGAGTGTGCTGAATAGGTGCTCTTGCATGGCACCATCAGAATATCATAGCGCGGCCCGCGGCGGCGACCGGGCCATGTCCTGGTCCGGTCCGCTTTTGGTCCACATCCACGTTGCATATCGTGCACCGGTCTCTACAATGAAAGCACTACCGACTGGCTGCCACCCAAGTCAACCAGGTAGCCAGTCATTGGCGTTAACCTTCGTTTACCTTCGTTTACCTGAGCAGGAGGCAGAAATGAGCACCAAACGACTATCCCGCCGTGACTTCCTCAAAGCGGTGGGCGTGACAGCAGGGAGTGGCGCGTTTGTGGCTGCGCTGAGCGCCTGTGGCGGCCAGCAGGTGGCGCAAGCACCTCAACCCACTGAGGCCCAGAAAGCGGAAGCCAAGCCCACCGAAGCGCCCAAGGAGGCGGCCGGGCGGGCCTATTTCGACTTCGACAAGATGGTCAACAAGGATGAGTGGGGCCGGCTGCCCACGGATCACAAGAAGGGCACGCTGATCTCGCAAGCAGACTGGTACAAACTCCTCGGCGACCCACCCACGGAACCGATCGTCATGGTCGGCTTCAACGGCGGCTGGGGCACCAAGTGGGTCGACATCATGCTCGAGCAGCTCAAGAAGGAGCACCCAGGCCTCGAGGTCAAGACCGACTTCGACCCGCGCATTTGGGAAAAGATGAAGCCCAGCCTGGTGGCTGGCGAAGTGCCCGACTGGATGTACGCGACCCTGGGCGGCTGGGGCGGCCAGTGGATGCAGGGCGTCACGGACGGTCTGGTGGCCCCTGGCGACTTCCTGCTGGACCTGGAGGCCTACGGATTCTCCGGCCAGCGCGTCGAGGAGATCATGTTCCCCGGCTCGCTCAAGGCAGCGAATGGCGGCCTGACCGATCACCAGTGGACCTTCCCGATGAGCCAGTACATGCTCGGCATCTACTACAACACCGACTTATTCGAAGCCAACAACTGGCCGTCGCCCGACACGATCACCTGGGAAGAGTTCATGGATCTGCAGAAGCAGATTGCCGAGAAGATCAAGCCATGGACCTACGCCGGCAAATACCCAGGCTACATGGACAACGTCATGTCGCCGTTGATGTACAAGAAGGCCGGCCAGCAGGCTTATTGTGACCTGGACAACCTGGTGGCGGGCGCGTTCAACAACCCTGACCTGGCCTGGGGCATCGAACAGGTCCAGACAATCTTCAAGAATGACTGGATCTATCAAGGCTCGGAGGCGATGACGCACACTGAGTCGCAGCAAATCTTCGTGGACGGCAAGTGCGCGATGATCCCGAACGGGTCGTGGCTGGAGAACGAACAGCGCGAGACCACGCCCCAGGGCTTCCGCATGAGTTACAGCGGCGTGCCCGCGCCGAAGGACGGCAAAGGCTTTAAGAACGCCATCTACGCCTCCATCGGCAGCGCCGACCTGCAGATTGGCAACGGCAAGCACCCGCTGTGGGGCATGGAAATCATGCGCATCTTCTACTCGCCTGCCGTGGCCAAGCTGTGGGCCGGCGATATCGGCACGCCCATCCCGATCAAGGATGCCATGCAGGGCGCCAAGGCCAGCGACGCGCTTCAGTCGGCATTGGATCGCCTGGTCAAGGCGGACGGCCACTACGGGGCCATCTCGCACTACGGCCAGTGGTACCCCACCATCAGCAAGCCATGGAGCGACAACATGGGCGATATCCTGTGGGGCAAGATCGCGCCCAATGATATCCTGGCACAGTTGGAACGCGCGGCCGATGAAGTGCGCAAGGATGCCACGATTGAAAAGCACGAGCTCACCGAATGCACCGACGTGCTATCTCAGTAGCAGCGCGATAGCGGTGCAGCGTTACCAGATCGCACGTTCACTTCGCCCACCCTCCCCTCTGTGGAGATAAGGAGGGTGGGCGCCCCGGAGGCTTCTATGCTCAGGCGTGAGAAATGGAAGATCATCATTCCGTTCATCGTGCCCGGACTGATCCTCTTCACCGTGTTCACCATGTATCCATCCCTGCGCGGCATCTACGTCAGCCTGTTCAAGTGGTCGGGCATGTCGCAAAACATGACATACATCGGGCTGGACAACTTCGCCAAACTGTTCAGGGAACTGACCGACCCGATGGACTTCTACAACCTGCGCACGTATCTGTCGCACAACTTGTTCATGTTTGCCTGGTCGCTGCTGACCATGTTTCTCGGCTTGATCATCGCCGCAATCATCAACAACAAACCCTTCGCCCACAATGTGTTCCGCGTCACGTTCTTCTTTCCGAACGTGCTGGCCCTCCCAGCCATCGCCGTGCTGTGGAGCATGACGCTGAACCCAAGTTTCGGATTGGTCAACACCGCCCTGAATTCGCTAGGGCTGCAAAACCTGGCCCTGCCCTGGATGAGCCTGCAATATGACTTCCCGTTGTTCAAGCTGGGCTTGTACACGGTCGGCTTCATTGGGTTCTGGGCCGGCGTCGGCTGGTACATGATTCTGTTCCTGGCTGCCATCCAGAACGTGCCGATCGAACTGATCGAAGCCGCCATCATCGATGGAGCGTCGCGGGCGCGTGCATTCTGGACGGTGACCGTGCCGCTGATTTGGGAGACCGTGCGAACCGTGCTGGTGTTCGCCGTCATCGGCGTGCTGGGCAGCTTTGCGCTCCCCTTCGTGCTGTTCGAACGACAGCCGCAAAAGCACTCCGACATGATTCTGAACTATTACTACTGGCAGGCCTTCGTCAATAACAACTGGGGCTACTCGGCCGCCATTGTGGTGGGCATCTTCATCGTCACGCTCGCCGCATCGATTATCTCGTACCGCTTCTTCGGTCGTGAGACCGTCCAGTATTAGCCGCCGAAGCGCACACGCAAGCCGTCAAAAGGAGATAATCCAATGACAACCGCAAACCCCTCTCCCGCATTCGTCGTCCACAAGCGCCGTAAAGTGACGCTCTCGCGGATCAGCGGCAAGGCCGGCTGGGTACTGGCACAAGTGTTCCTGTGGATATTCCTGGCCACCGTCGTGTTCCCCATGTTGTGGACATTCATGACCTCGTTCAAGACCAGCCGCGAGTTGTTCTCCGCGCCGTGGAGCCTGCCGGCCGAGATCCAGTGGGCCAACTACGCCCGCGCCTGGGACAAGATGCACGTCAGCACCTACCTGTTCAACAGCATCTTTGTCAGCGCCACCAGCCTGTTCGGCATCATGACGCTGGGCGCGATGATCGCCTACGCGCTGGCACGCTATGAGTTCCCCGGCAACCGCGTCGTGTATTTTTACTTCATCGCAGCCATGATGATCCCTGGCTTCCTCAGCCTGATCCCGGCCTGGTTCCTGCACCGTTCCATTGGCACGCTGGGAACACCCTGGGGGCTGATCATCCAGTACACGGCTGGGAGCTTGCCGTTCACCATCTTCCTGCTGCAATCGTTCTTCAAGACATTACCCAAGGAACTGGAGGAATCGGCCATCATCGACGGCGCATCGTTGTATCAGGTGTTCTTCCTCATCATGCTGCCATTGGCGAAGAGCGGCCTGCTCACCGTGGCCGTGTTCAACTTCCTGGGCGTCTGGAATGAATTCATGTGGGCGCTGGTCACGATCTCAAAGGATGAGTACAAAACGCTCCCTCTCGGCATGTCCAACCTGCTGGAAACGGCTTACTACGCGACCGACTGGGGCGCCATGTTCGCCGGCTTTATCCTCATGTTGGTGCCGACGTTCATCGTGTACGCCATCTTCCAGAACCGTCTGGCGGAAGGCATCACGGTCGGTGCGCTAAAGGGCTAAACTGATACCATGAACAGGAAAACACGCATTCTGAAAGTCAAGGCGTACGAAGTGGTGGTGCCGGCCAAACCCGGCGCGATCAACAGCGAAATCTGGACCAGCCCGGCGCCCGACTGGGACCGTATGCCGATTTGCCTGCTCGAAGTGTATTTCGACGACGGCATCGTGGCATTGGGCGAGGTGGGCCGCGGCACCCGGTTGAGCGACATCGAGCCATGGCTGCGCCAACTGCCCGGTGTGGAGATCGGTGGACCGAGCCTGGCCTATCTGCCAGCGGCGTGGCGGTCCGGCTACCGCAACGGCCTGCTCGAAAGCAATCCGCCCGCGCTGTGGCAATCGCCGACGCCGGCGATCAACGGCATGGAGATTGCGCTGTTGGACTGGGCAGGCAAACGGCTGGGCTGCCGCGTCGTCGATCTCCTGGGCGGGGCTGTGCGCGATTGGACGCCGGTGGACTACTGGTGCGCGCGGCAGACACCGGACGACCTGGTCAAAATCGTCACGCTTGCCAGGTCGCGCGGCTTCACCGGCCTGAAGACAAAGTCCAGGTTCGGCGACCCAATCGTCGAGCAGGTGCAGGCGATCAAGCAGGCGGGCGGGCGCGACTTTGGCCTGACCATCGACCCGATGGGCCAATGGCTCAGCCCGCATCACGCGCTGGTCATTCTCCAGCAACTGGAGCCGC
Organism: Chloroflexota bacterium; assembly: GCA_023488685.1. Lineage (GTDB taxonomy): Bacteria > Chloroflexota > Anaerolineae > J036 > Brachytrichaceae > CAIXPS01. The sequence goes on from JAMDDR010000351.1 coordinate 13,924, forward strand.
TCGGCGAGAACATCCGCATCGAGGACCCGTTCCCCAAGGACCGGCCGGAGTTCTGGCAGCGGGCGCGGCAGGTGTCCAGCATCCCGCTGGTTCTGCACGCGGGCAGCATCGAGTTGCTGCGGCGCGGGTTGCAGGACCGCTTCGCCGACGACTACAACTGCAGCGGCGGCGTCATCGAGTTCATGACGCTGGCGCACGCGGTCGAAGTGGCCGGACATTGCTGTTGGCACGGGTCGGGGATCGAGATGGGCGTGATGCAGGTGGCGCATCTACACGCCGCCGCGGCGGCGCGGTCGTGCACGCTGCATTCGGACTTTTGCAGTCCGCTGGTGCGGCAACATACGCTCATCACCTGGGACTGGCCGTTCAAGGACGGTTGTCTGCCGCTGCCGGAAGGGCCGGGATTGGGCATTGAGCTGGACCACGACGCCATCGATAAGTTTCTGCAGACGCAAGCGACGTTTGAGTGAAGCCGGATTTTTCACTCGACATGGGTCTGGGGCCACGTCGCCGGCGTGATGGCGCTGCCGTGGCCCTGAAGCGCATCACAATGGCGAGTCGAACCGCTAATCGCCCTCTACCGCTTCAGGCGAAAGGGATCTCGCTTCTCCGCTCGATAAGTCGCCATCGACCTCGGCGATAAGCTCCTCGAAGACTTCATCGGAGATGACACCCTCACTCCGCAGACTCATCAGCGCGCTGCGCTGTGCGCGCAGTAATTCGCGTTGAGCCGTTTCAAGCTCGGCAGCCCCGAGTCTTGGGTCGGCCTGAAATGCCTCACGCACCTGGTCAGCAAGATTCGACACGCGTTCTGAAAGCATCGCCTCGATTCGTTCCCAGGTTGGCGTTGAGAGCAGGCCATCGTCGTGCATAGTCTCTAATCTCTTTTCCGCCAACCGTAACGCGGTCAGGCGAGCACGCCGGCGCTCGTAGTCCAACTGGCTCCCATCACGCTCCACCAGGTGTAAGAGCCTCAGCAGCGGCCTCATCGTGGCGCCTTGAACGACCAGTGTGAACAAGACGACACCAAAGGCCATCACGCGCAGCAGGTCGCGTTGGCTGCCGATGGCAGCCGGTAGACTCAGTGCCAGGGCAAGACTCACCGCCCCACGCAAACCACCCCAACTCAGGATGTGCTGCCAGCGGATCGGGATCGGTTCGGAAAGATGGTTGACGATCCATGACAACCCATACACGACGACGACGCGCGAGACGAGCACGCCAAGAATGGCCCACACGCATGCTTGCCAGTTTGCGACAAGAGCGGGGACATTCACCTGCAGTCCGATCAGCAGGAAGACGAGCGAGTTGGCGAGAAATGCGACATATTCCCAAAAGTTGAACAACACGATGCGCGTGGTCGGGCTCATCCCTTTGGAGCCGAGATTGCCGTTGATGAGCCCGGCGGCGACCACTGCCAGCACCCCACTGACGCCAAGCCGGTCGGCGAGCAGGTATGAGCCGAACGCCAGAATGGTTGTCAACGTCGTCTCAATTAAATAGTCATCAATACGTGCAATAAGCAGAGATATGAACCAGCCAAGCACGAGGCCAATGATGACGCCGCCCACCGATACACGCACGAAATCGATGACGCCTGTAACCGGGTCAAAATGGCCCGTCAGGGCAATTGCCACCACGACGCTGAAGATCACGATGGCCGTGCCATCGTTGAGCAGGCTCTCCGACTCGACGAGGACGCCCAGACGCTTGGGGAACTTGAGCCCTCGAAACATGGCGATCACCGACACCGGATCAGTCGCCGCGATCAATGCGCCGAAGACGAGAGCGAGGGGAAGACTGAGCGGCGTGCCAGTCGCTGCGATCCCTCCCACAATGAGCGTCGTCAGGATGACACCAGGAACGGCAAGCATCAGAATGCCGGGCAGATTGTGCCAGAATTCGGCAAGGTTGATGTGGAGGGCCGCCTCG
>JAMDDR010000397.1 GCA_023488685.1 Chloroflexota bacterium
CATCACGACGGCAGGTCGGCACACCGCACAGGTCTCGCAGACCTGTGAGGTGTGCCGACCGACAGCAGTTGTCAGGCCATTTGACAACTGACAGCCCGACACCGTTATGTCTACCGAAAATGTGATGGTATGACAAAAATCAACCGACAGCCATTTACTGTTGAATAGATGCGGCTATAATCTCTCATAGAATTACGCTGTTGTACGCCACGGGTTGTCGGCCATTGCGCGGTAGCGTTGCGCCATGCTGCGCAACCGGTGCTGGCCCGTTGCGTGCATTGAGATCGTCGTCCACGGCGGACACCGTCACCCTACGACTTTCATTGTTGAACAAAGGAGCGGGTAAAGACACCCGACATGTGGGATGAGTGAGTCTTCATTCTCGCGCGGCGATCCCACCGCGGGGAACAACGTCGTGATGGGTATCCATGCCGCGTTAAGGCATTCGACCGTCACCGTTTTCACGCAAGACACCGGGTTGCGTTACACGTGTATCTTCAACCCAATCGGTTGCACGCCCGACCAGGTGATCGGCAAGACCGATATGGAGTTATTCCCCCCGGACGAGGCGACGCAGATCATCGAGATCAAACGCCTGGTGATGGAGAGCGGGAGCGGGATCCGCGCGGAAGTACAGCTCACGATCAACCAGCAGCCCTACATGTTCGACTTCACTGCGGAGCCGTTGCGCGATGCAGCCGGCCAGGTCACCGGCATCGCCGGGTCGACCGTGGACATCACCGAGCGCAAACGGGCCGAGCGCGAACTCGAAATCGAGCGGGCGCAATTGCAGACCATCCTCAACCAGATGCCGGCGGGCATCATCATTGCCGAGGCATCCTCGGGCAGCATCCTGCTCAGCAACGCGCAATTGGAGCGCATGCAACGCGGGACACTACAGTCGATCTCCGCCATCGGCGAGCACGGCAGCCTGGACATCCGTCACCCGGACGGGCAGCCCTATACACAGGACGAACTGCCGCTGATGCGCGCACTGCGCAACGGCGAGGTGATCACCGGCGAGGAGATGGACATGCAATGGCCAAATGGCCCCCATGTGATCGTCAGCGCCAACGCCGGGCCGATCCGCAACGCGCGTGGCGAGATCATTGCGGCCGTGGTCATGCTCAACGACATCACCGAGCGCAAAATGACCGAACAGGAACTGCGCCGGGCGCTGGACCGGTCGCAGGATTTGTATGCCACCAGCCGCCGGGTGGGCACTGTGCGCACCCCGCAGAGTGTCCTGAGCACATTGCTGGCGAACAGCTACTTCGCCACCAGCGCGACGAGGGCGACGATTTCGATCTTCGAGCACCCGTGGACGAGGGAGGACCCTCCACCCAACTGGTTCGAGGTCTATGCCGATTGGAATCGCGATGGGCAGGGACGTAGCTTCGTAGACCAGCGTTACCCGGTGGAGACGGCCATGCTGGCCGAGATGATGGACGGATACCACACGGTGATGATCCGCGACACGCATGCCATAGGCCTCGACTCGACGCCGGCGCGGCATGCCCTGCGCGCATTGGGCACAGCCGGGCTGCTGCTATTGCCGCTCGTCGCCGCCGGCGAGTGGTACGGCATCCTTAACGTCCATTTCCAGCACCCCATCGACTTCAGTGCGGAGGACCTGCACCACATCCAGGGTCTGGCCGATCAAGTGGCAGGGGCGATCTATAACCTGCGCCTGCTGGAGGCGGAGGCCAAGGCACGCCAGGCGGCGGAACATGCCAACGAGTTGCGGCTGCGTTTCCTGGCCATGATCTCGCACGAGCTGCGCACGCCGCTCACCTCCATCAAGGGCTTCGCCACCACGCTGCTGGCCGACGACGTCACGTGGGACCCGGCCAGCCAGCGCGATTTTCTGCAGATCATCGACCTGGAGGCGGACAAGCTGACCGAGATGATCGAGCAGTTGCTGGATCTATCACGGATCGAATCAGGCACACTCAGCATCCGGCCTGAGCCGCTGGCGCTCGACCAGGTGCTGGGAGATGCCAGCGCGCAGTTGCGGCTGCTGGCGCCGCAACACAGCCTGGCGGTGGAAACGAGCGGGGCACTGCCCCTGGCGCGGGCGGACCGGCAACGCGTCATACAGGTGCTAGCCAACCTGGTAAGCAACGCCGCCAAGTATGCGCCGCCGGACACGGCCATCACGGTGACAGCGCGGCCCGTCGATGGCGGCGTACAAGTGGACGTCGTCGACCAGGGGCCAGGCATCCCGGCCAAGGACCGCACGAGCGTGTTCGAGCCGTTCCGGCGCGGCAGCGACGAGCGCACCCGCTGGATCAGGGGCGCGGGATTGGGGCTGGCCATCTGCAAAGGCCTGGTGGAGGCGCACGGCGGTCGCATCTGGATCCAGGAGCGCACCGAACTGGGGACGACCGTCTCGTTCACGCTGCCGGGAGCCCAGGAAGTGCCGAGTGCCGAGTGCTGAGTTCCGAGTAGCACAGGCGCGCTGTCTCAAGCGGGTCGAGCATATGGCGCTCATCGCGGCTGCGGCGACAATCGCTGGATCGACGCGCCGTGAGGCGCTCAGTCCCCTGTCTCAGCGCTTGTCGCCAACAGCGGTGCGATCTTGAATTGCCATTATGATTTTTTGGGATGCGGGGATCCTACAATCGCATCGAGGAATTACTGCGTGATTGGTTCACTGCCAGGAAGCCATATCTCCCGGCTATGCTCCTGCAACGACCAGTTATGCGGCGCAATAAAGAACGCTGTGGCAAACGGCATAACGCGCTCTGACCAGGAACGCTTACTCTGCTCGTAGTGCAGATCGTCAACCACTTTCAGCGCCTGCTTCATGCGGTTGAGCGTTGTACGCGTCAACAGGCGCTCCTCATCCCGCGTGATGCGGCAGCGGTTTAACGAATACGCGTATTCCTTACCGGCATGAATGTCTTCAATAGGGCCGTTACGCCAGCAGGCATTCACCAACGTGTTTGCCAGAATGCGTGTGGGGTATGCTTCCGCATTACGATGCGCTTTCTGCCATCGCTCATCCTGTGTCTGGTCAGATTGGTTGATACCAAACTGCGCCAACACCG
>JAMDDR010000189.1 GCA_023488685.1 Chloroflexota bacterium
GTCAAGCGGCAGGGTTCGGATGTCCATTGATCACGAGCTGGAGTTGCTGGATCGTGGCGGTGATGATCGGGTCGTCAAGGTTGATGCCGATGGCGCGCAGTTTCTCGCGGTATGTCTGGGTCACGGCTCGGTGTCCGTTCTCCAGGTCGCTGATTGTCGTTCGTGTGATGCCGACGCGTTGTGCGAGCTCGGATTGGGACATCCCGCGCATGGTGCGGATGATGGTAATGGTGAGTCCGTCCATTGTCTCCCTGTTTGCTGTCGTGATATGCGACGAGTGTAGCACACAACTACATTTGTGTCAAGAGGGAATCCTGTTGTAGCAGAATGCTACAATTGTGGTATAATGGACATGGAGGTGGCCTATGGCGGATTTGGCGCATTCGGTTGGCCGGCGGTTGCGCGAGGCGCGGGAGGCCGTTGGGCTATCACAAGAGCAGCTGGGGCAGCGGCTGAGTCTGAGCCACGTTGGCTATGGGGATATGGAGCGGGGCCGTGTCCTCATTGGGCTGGATCACCTGCTGGAGGTATGCCGGGTGACGGGCCGGCCAATCAGCTGGTTCGTTGGGGAGATGCCGGAGGGACTACCGGCGCTGGATGGTCTCACGCGGGAGATTGTGGAGCTGGCTGAACGTCTGCCGGAGCGTCAGCGGTACGCCGTCCTAACGTATACTCGGTTTATGGCTGAGAACGCGAAGGAGAGCGCGGAGGAGGGCCAGCAATAGCCGTGCCAGGCAGCTGTTGGCGAATGCCTGTGAGGTTCGCCATAGCCATAGGGAGTCGTGGACGGTCTCATACCTCGTTGTAGTGGCGTCCGGGATTCGTTTCATTGCAGGCCCTCCGTGTCACTATTGTAGCACAGGTGTTCTATTCGGTCAAGGGGTTTTCGGTGCAGTTCTGGCGTGATCACTGGCGGCTAGTCCTGTTTGTGCTCTGGACGGTCGTTATCGTCATCTGGGCGGCTGGTCTCGGCCGGCTGGGTGTGTACGCGGGGGGGTGGTGATGGCGCGAAGAAGGGCAAACGGCGAGGGCAGGATCGACCATGAGGCGGATGGCCGCTACGCGGCACGGATCCGCATCGATGGCCGCCTGCACGCGACGCACGCGCGCACCCAGCGTGAGGCGGCGGCGTGGCTGTCGGCGCTGCGCTCGCGGTCGCGCGCCGGTGTGGACGTCACGGATCGGTCAACGCTAGCTGAGTTTCTCGTGCACTGGCTGGAGACTGCCCGACCTGGGCTTCGTCATAACACGTGGGTGCTCTACGATCAGGTGATCAGGGATCACGTGCTGCCCTTCATCGGCGCCGTGCGTCTTGACGCCCTGCGGCCCGATCACATCCAGCGTCTCTACGCTGATCAGCAGGCTGCTGGCGCCAGCGCCTGGACCGTGCGCAAGATTCACGTCTGCCTGCATCGTGCCCTCGGCCAGGCGGCCGTCTGGGGCCTAGCGGTGCGCAATGTGGCCGATCTGGTAGAGGTGCCGGCACGTCCGCGCGGCGCCGTGGTTGCACTGCAGCCGGACGAGGTGCAGCGGCTGCTCGTGGCTGCCCAGGGCGAGCGCATCGAGTCGCTGCTCTATCTGGCGGTGGTCACCGGGATGCGGTTGGGTGAGTTGTTGGGCTTGCGGTGGTTAGATGTAGATTGGGATCGCGGCGCTGTCAGTGTGTGCCGGCAGTTGTGCCGGCTGAATCGTGGTGGCGGCTTGTCATTTGCGCCTGTCAAAACCCAGTCCGGCAATCGCGTTGTGCGCCTGGGTGCGGATGGCCTGGCTGCGCTACGTGATCAGCGTCGCCGGCTGGACGATGCGCGGTTGCTGGCCGGCGAACAGTGGGTTGAGGGTGACTTGATCTTCCCTTCGTCTCTGGGGACTCCGCTGGAACCGCGGCGTGCCTATACTGAGTTTCAGCGCGTGCTCGCGCGCGCGGGCGTGCGTGCGGTGCGGTTCCATGACCTGCGGCATACGTCGGCCAGCCTGGCACTGCGTGGTGGGGTGCCAGCGAAGATCGTCTCCGAGCGCCTGGGTCATTCGAGTGTGGGGATCACGCTGGATCTGTACAGCCATGTGGCCGATGAGTTGCAGGCCGGCGCGGCGCAGGTCCTGGAAGAACAGGTGCGCCCGCTCCGGGCCCAGCTGCCGGCTGGGTGATATTGGGTGCACATTTGGGTGCACTAAGGTGAGTTAAGATAGGGATTGGGTAGACGTCTCAGTACTCATTTTGGCGCCGCATGCTGCATGATCCTGCGTGAGTCTGGCTGGTTGGGACCCAGTGAACAGTGTGGGCACAGTTTCCTAAACTGCGTGTCGTGGGTTCGAATCCCGCCAGGGGCGCTAGAGTCGGGCTGTCGAGATGGGGACAAGTTGGTCCAGGTCGAGTGTGAGGCGTCCATCATCCGCGACGCCTACGAGGTGCGGATAGCGGACTCTCTCGAACCCCTCGGCATTGCCGGCGCCCAGACCACTCACTGGACCTTTCCCTCCATCGGCGCATGTGCGAGTGCGGGTGCACCCCGATGACGTCGCCGCATTCGTGGAACAACGGAGGAACCATGGCGCGAGGTAGGATGCTGAACCGCAGCATCAGCTCATCACTGAAGATGCACCAACTACCCGACGACACGGCGCGCAACTTGGCGACGTGGATCATCCCCCACCTGGACGTTAACGGCGTCTTCTACGCCGATCCGCAGATGGTCAAGTCGCGCGTATTCCCCCGACGCACAGACGTCACGACACAACAGATCGACTGGTACATCAAAGCGATGGTCGAGGTAGGCCTGATCAGGCTCTACGAGGCGAACGGCGAACCGTGGATGTACTGGCCTGGCTTCGATCACAACCAACCCGGTCTCCGCACCGACCGCGAGACACCTGAGTACCCACTGCCCACAGAGTGCCGGCAACGCGCCGGCAAAGTACCGCCGGCACCTTCGGCCGGCAACGCGCGGGAATCTGCCGGGCAAAATCCCGCGACGCGCGGGAATCGCGCGCCGAACTGCCCGCGCGACTCCCGCCTAAGTGAAGGTGAAGCTGAAGGTGATCATGAA
>JAMDDR010000530.1 GCA_023488685.1 Chloroflexota bacterium
GATCCACTGGTCGTGGACCCGCCGAGGTCTACACAAATGGGTGGAGTGGAAGACTTCAGGACTATGTTAAATTACTTCTCAAACGTTCCACTAGCACGGACGCATCGCGCTGCCCGGTCGTAGAGGGGATGAGCGCCAGGGTGAAGTGGAAGTTGTGAGCCTCCGTCTGCTGCAGGATGCCGGCGTAGTCGAAGGCCGACTGTAGTAACTTGGGGTCATCCAGCGTGAAGTTTGCGTACTGGTGATGGGTGTGCCACGCTTCCTCTCCGCCGGCATAGGCCACAGCCATCATTAACGGCACCAGTTGCGAAAACCACTGTTGGCTGAAATAGCCACTTGATCGCACCACGTAGTAGTTCTCGTTTAGCAGGTTGGTGTGCAAGTAAGCATCGGTGTGGTTGCTGACGACCAGCATACAGCCAGCGCCATCGACATAGCGTGCGAACAGCGGGTACTGGCTGCCGTTGTCGGCAGTGGCCCACACGAGCACCTGCGTGTGTGGGGCAGGACTGGCCACCAGCAACTGGTGATCATACGGATCAGTACTGTGCTTCACGACAATGCCGGTCAGTTGTCGCGTAATCTCGGGAGCGGCGTTGGTGATGGTGAGGTCTTTTGAGGTGTCAACAACGGAGGCGCTACCGCTGATCTCACCATTAGTGAGCGCGTTTAGCACGGCACTGCCGCCTACCCTTAGATTGGTGACGAGCAGGTGCGCCCCGCCATTCACCACCGCATTTTTAAGTGCTTGCGTCTCGTTACTGTCGAGGGACTTGTCCAGGTTAGCCCCGTCGATGTAGACCAAGCGGTAGTAGGCGTCGCGTTCGTCGCGCAGGCGCGCATCGGTCAACGTCGTGACAGCCAGGTCGATAGCGGCCACCTTCAGGCCGTAGAAGCGGGCCACCTTCTCGAACCCATAATCCGCATACGTATTGGGGCCGTTGTAGAGTAGAAGGGCATCGGCTAGATCATTGGTTGGAGTTGGGGTTGAGGTTGGTGTTAGTGTTGAGGTTGGCGTTGGCGTTGGCGTTGGGGTTGGAGTTGGAGTCACCGTTGCAGGGGGAGTGGCGCTGGCCGTCGCGGTCGGTGGCGCCGGAGTGGGCGTGCCAGTTGCGACCGACGTGACTCCTGGCGTGGGCGTCGTTGGAATGGGCGTCGTTGGAATGGCAGTCGTCGCATTGGTCGCCGTGGCAGATGGTTGGTATGCCTCCGCCGGCGCGTAAGTGACAAAGGTATTCGTCATACTCTTGTACTGAGCCGCGATCCAGTGGGCAGAGCGCTTGACAGCCGACATACGCACTTCGTCGAGCACCCCATCCAGGGTGTGCCACAGCCGGCCAATGCGCAGAATGTTGGTATTCTGGTTCACAGTGTAACTGGACAGGCCGCTCAGCGTCCTGGAACTACTCTGTACCCCATTCACGTAGAGCCGCATAACTTTCTCACTCGCGTCGTAGGTTCCGGCGAGATAGCTCCATCCCGGCGGCAAGGGGGTGGAGCCGATGTTTTGCCATGCACCCGCAATGTTCAGATAGAAATGCGGGCTGTTCTGAAATGTGCGCGTGGCGTCCAAGAAGTAAGCCTTATCTTTCGCGACCACGTAGCGGTCGCGCGCGTTATTGATGGCATCTGGCTTGACCCAAGCTTCCAGCGTGAGGGCGTTGGGCGGATTCAGGCTGTCCGCACTGGGCACGCTGACACAGTCGTCGTTGGCTGTGGCGCCATCGAAACGGTATGCACCCGCCGACAGGCCGGGGACCAGGTCCGTGGATCGCATACTGCCCTGGACTGTGCCGTTGTTACCGTTTGCAGCCGAATCACGAACCTGCGGCGCCGGCCCGGCTGGGTTTTCGCGCAGGTGCCACACCGCCGCGAATCCCGCACTCCACGTCGCGGAGGGATTTTGCGCATTGACGGCAGTTGCATTCCCGAAGTAGACATAGATGTAATCGGTACTGGAAGAGCGGTTAATTTGCGGCACCTTGACCCATATGTAGGATGTACCACCGGGATCCCACTTTTCGATCTCGTGGGCCAACGCCGGGGTGCCTGGAGCGGTGCCTGCATCGACAAAGCGAAGGTCCTGTCCTTCTGACTGAACTTTGTTGTAGTCGATGCGCTGGCTGTCGAGCACGACCAGGACAGGGAAATCGATCAGGTTTTCAGCCTGTGCACTGTTGTCGAAGCTCAACTTTAGTCGATGGCTCCATTGGGCGTCCCACCACGCCTCGGTAGTCTGCACCAGTGTTGCAGTCGCATCGGCTTGCGGTGCACCTCCTCGACGAACCATAGGCATAGCTGCGCTAAATGGCGCCAGTGTCGCAGTCGCATCGGCTTGCGGTGCAACCCTGATCAGGAGAGGGATAAAAAGGGCGGCGAGTGCGAGGTAGGGTACTCGGGTGAGAAGGCGAAGTACGCTATGCTGTGCCATGGTTCACCTCCTGGTGTCATGAGCCGGGAGGGCGCGATGGCAATCGCGGAGTTTATCGTGGGTCAGTTCGTGGCGATGGGCAGGATGTGAGATATTGAGCGTCTCCCCTGCTTCAATTGTATGACCTTTCTGGAATTGAAAAGCCCGCTTTCGCGGGCTTTATTAGCTTAGCCGTTTGCTTCCAGAAAATGGCGATGACTGCTCATCGAACGATCGAACTTCAGTCGGAAGAAACCTGTTGCGGACGATAGCCCAACTTGCAATTCAGCGCCAGCATCGGCACATTGTTCTCATCATTGTGTGTACGGATGTAGGTCGTGCCGCGCGCGCATACCGAATTCCTATGAGCTTGAGCACCAGCGCGAGTTGCAGTCCATGCACGTGCGCCTATAATAATCAGAGAAGTGGCTGGCTCTGGGGTAACGCATGGCCACTGACGCGCACCGCAACACATTAGGGAACGTCCAATGCTCAACAATGTACCCGTGCGCCTGTTCTCTCTCACGCGTAAGGCACTCAAGCAGCGAGCAGCCAAGATCACGCCACGGGTGGGAGGGGATAAACCATCACCAAGTGCTAAACACCTCAACACGATCTGTTCTCGACCAGTGACGAAGTGAAACGGCATTGCTACCGATCCAAAGGATCGACGCCATGCTCATTGCCCAAACGTGTTCGCTCAATCACCATTACACCAATAGAGGACAAAATCATGAACAGAGTTTCACGTATCATAGGTGCAATTGCCGGGCTGGTGCTCGTGGGCCTGGCTGCTGCCGGCATCGCCTATCTGTTTGGAACGGGCAACCGCGCCCCACTGAGCCAGCCACTGGATTCACCCATTCCGCCGCCCGCTGCCTCACCTACACCGCCCAGATCTATCAGTCCCACACCGACCGTAGAGCCAACCTCAATGCCGACATCACAACCCCCATCGGATGCGACAGGGACACTGGTGTTTGCCGCACATGAATCCTCCACGATTGGACTCTACACCCTTGGCACGGACCCCAGCGGTGCGCCGATAGGGCAGGCTGCACGCTTGCAGATAAAATCATCGCTGCGACAGGGAACCACGCATGTATCCCCGGATGGCAGCCGCATCGCCATCGTGGGTGACTGGAGTGTTACCGACATCATAAACGTACCTGCCCGCAGCGTCACCCCCTTGTTCGAGGATAGCCGCCGCCCAGAAATGATCTTCCTCGAATGGCACCCCGATAGCCACCACGTGTTGATCCGCGCGGAGAGCCGTTATCCCGATACTGGCCTGTGGCTGGTAGACACTGATACGGGAGAACACACCGCGATTGTCACTGACACCTTTGCGACGATCTTCCGTGACGCCTCCATGTCCAGTGATGGCAAACGCATTGTCTATTCCACGTCGCGTGGCATTGGCGACACGGGCAGAGTCTGGATCATTGATGCAAACGGCGGCACCCCTACCGAGGTATACAGTGACACCAACGCCGACATCTTTGGGCTCACCTGGTCCCCCGATGGCAGCAAGATTGCATTCGTAGGTCATGGGTTGAAAGTGATGAACGCCGACGGGTCCGACGTACGCACCCTCAGCCAGAACTTCGCAGGTGGTCTCATGCTCGAACCCCTCTGGTCCCCAGATGGCCAGACGCTGGCCTTCATCGCGTGGGATGGCCCAGGCGCATTTAGTGATAAGAGAGTGACCCCAGAGGGGACGTACCCCTGGGAGCGAGCTGATAACGCTAGTTTCATGGGAACCAACATCCACCTAGTAGATGTGACCACCGGCACAGAACGCGCGCTACTGAAAGACACAGGCAACATCGACCCAGCCTGGTCACCCGATGGCAAGCAAATTGCCTTCGCGTCAACCCGCAGCGGCAAGAGTGAGGTCTGGGTGATCAACGCTGATGGCACCAATCTGCGTCAAATGTCTTACACTGATGGGCGCGTTCGCTTCCCTCACTGGCTGACATTGCGTCACTGATCATCTACCTCACAATTCAGCACCAAGATCAGCACAAGGAGATTACGTCATGCACGTTCAACTACCGCCGAAAGCAATCGCGGTTACAGTCGCCGCTGGCTTGCTGTTCACCGTTTCCGTACCCACCCAACCGACGCAACCAGTCCAAGCGCAGGGCCAAGCTCCATTTCTCACAACACCCTACTATGGTCACAAGGCCATTAACCCTTTCTTCGACCACGAGTACCCCTACTACGGCACAAATCAAATCTTCACCCGGTACGACGGCAGCCGTTGGACCAACATGAGTGGCTGTACCCTCGGCGTCAACTGCTATGACGGCCACAACGGCTATGACTTCGCTATGTGGTATGAAAGCGTCCTGGCCGCTGCAGATGGCACAGTCACCACATCCGGCTGGTATGTGCCTAACTGCCGCGATTTCCGTCGCGAACGTGGCTATGGGCTGAGGGCCGAGATTAACCACGGTAACGGCTACATCACCCGCTACGGCCACCTCAGCGCGGTCATGACACAGGGGCAACATGTCACCGCAGGACAAGCCATCGGCACCAGTGGAAACACCGGCTACTCGTCCGGCGAACATCTGCACTTCGATGTCCGCGACACATCGGGCAACCAGTTTGACCCCTTCGGTTGGCGGGGCAGCGGTGCTGACCCTAACAGCCCTGCCAGTTGGTGTATGTGGAAAAGTGGCGAGTGGGCTAACCTCTGCGGCGGCATCAGCCAGCCTGTGCCCGAGTTGATAGACGGCCAGGTCCAAATCATCGACGACCTGGATTACAACTTCAGCAAGTCCTGCGCCGCCGGCTATCCCTGCCCCGATTGGTATGCCGCCAATATCGGTCACAATAGCCACATGTGGTGGACCTACGTCAACGGCACCACCCCCGATTACTGGGCGAAATGGACCCCCAACCTGTTACGCCCCGGCCTCTACGAAATCTTCGTGAATGTCCCTTGCAACAACGCAACCACCTGGCAGGCCCTCTACAATGTGGCTACGCCCAGTGGCTGGGGCAGCGCCTACGTGGATCAGTACGGTCTGTGTGACAGATGGGTGAGCATAGGCAGTTACCCCTTCCGTCAAGGCTACAACCCTGATTACTACGTGTGGGTCACCGACGCCACAGGGGAGGAAAGCCAGCACTGCTCTGGGACCTGCCGCCTCGGGATCGACGCCATTAAACTCGTCCGGCGCGGGCGCTCAACCTATGTGCCCATAACAATGCGCCCTTAAGCAGAAACTGGCCCTTCAGCACCGCTTGGTCTGAAGGGCTACAACATGTTTGGCAAGGAGCCAATACTCACGAACTATCTTGGTCAATACTCTTGCTGGGCGCACGACACAACCCCCACGATCCACGATCGTGGGGGTTGTCTGCCGGCACTAATTCGCCGACACTGCCGCGCCCACGCTACCCGCGCTCACGCCATCCGGCGCGTGCAGGCTTCCCCCACTTTCCGGCGTCCGGTGCGCATTTACCAACTGGTAGTACAGCCCACGCAGCGCCATCAACTGATCGTGGTTGCCCTGCTCGGCGACATGCCCATCCTGCATCACCAGGATCAGGTCGGCGTTGCGAATGGTGCTCAGGCGGTGCGCGATCACAAAGGCCGTACGACCGTTCAACAGCACCGTTAACGCACGCTGGATCAGGCGCTCTGTCTGCGTGTCCACCGACGAGGTGGCCTCGTCCAGGATCAGGATGCGCGGGTCCGCGATCAGCGCGCGCGCAAACGACACCAGTTGGCGCTGGCCCAGCGACAAACGCGCGCCCCGCTCCTGCACCTCGTAGTCGTACTTCTCCGGCAGCTTGTTGATGAACTCGTCCAGGTGCACCGCCCGCGCGGCCGCCTCCACGTCCTCCTGGCTGGCGTCCAGGTTGCCATAGCGGATGTTGTCGCCGATCGTGCCACTGAAGATGAACGGGTCCTGCAACACCAGCGATATCTGGCTGCGCAACGTCGCCACCTGCACGTCGCGAAGGTCGTGACCATCGATCTGCACGCGCCCCTCGGTCGGATCGTAGAAACGCATGATCAGGTTGATGATGGTCGTCTTGCCCGCGCCGGTCGGCCCGACGATGGCGACCGTCTGCCCTGGTTTCACGTGCAGATTCACCCCGCGCAGGGCGGACTTGCTGGTGGCTTCGTACTTGAAGTGCACGTCCTCGAACGCCACCTCGCCACCAATGCGCGGCATGGCGACGGCGCCCGGCTTATCGGCCACCTCGGGCTGCGTGTCGAGGAACTCGAAGATGCGCTCGGCGGATGCCATGGCACTCAGCACTTGCGAATACACGCGGCTGAGCGCGCTGACCGGCCCCCAGAAACGCCACAGGTAGTTGATGAACGCCAGGATGATGCCGATGCTCATCGTCCCGGCGATCACCTCGTTCGCGCCAAACAGGATCAACAGAAACGTGCCACTCACGCCGATGACCTCGACCGACGGCCAGATGATGTTATCCCAGCGAATCGCGCGCACGTTGATGTCGCGGTTCATCTGGTTGATGCGCTCAAAGCGGGCGATGTTGCGCTCCTCGCGCGAGAAAGCCTGCGTCACGCGCACGCCGTTGATACTCTCGTTCAGGTTCGCATTCAGGTTCGAGGTGCTCTTGCGCACGTTCACCCAGTTGCTCTCGATCCTGTTGCGCAACCGGCCGAACAGTAGATAAAACGACGGCGTGATGCAGAATGCCACCAGCGCCATCTTCCAGTTGATGACCAGCATCAACGCTACGATCCCGATCAGGCTGAACCCTTCGACCAGGATGGTGGTCATGCCGCCGCTAATCAGCTCGTTGATCGTGCCGACGTCGCTGGTAATGCGCGACATGATCTTGCCGACCGGGCGGTTGTCGTAAAAACGCAGCGACAGTTGCTGGATGTGGCCGAATAACTGGCCCCGCAAGTCGTACAAGACACTCTGGCCGACCTGGTTGATTTTGAACGTGCGCAGGTAACCCGCGCCCCACGCCAGCAGGCGGAACACCACCAGCAGGCCGATGAGACTCAAAATCAGCGTAACGTCCTTGCCGGCCACACCGCGGTCGATGATCAACCCAAGCAGGTACGGTTCGAGCAACGTCGCCAGCGTGCCGACCAGGATGAACGCGCCCACGATCAGCAACGCGCGTTTATACGGGATCAGATAGCGCATCAGGCGCCTGAAGTAGCCGTAGTTAAACGGTCGCTCCTCAACTTCCTCCAGACCCTCTTCGAAATCTTCATACACCGCTGCCATGGTTCTCCTTTCTCATAACGAACGACGCATATCATCCGCCCTTCGTGCCCCGTCGACTCGCAAATACCTGCACCGGCCCTCGCCACAGGTCATTGTCCAATATCACTTCGACGAACTTGCCGCCCGTGTAACGGCCGATGACTTTGCGCCAGAACGCCTGCGCCGGTATATTCTCCACAATTTCACTCACCTCCCAAATACCTGGGTACAGGTCGAACAGCCTATGTGCCACGTGCTCGCCGACACCCTGGTGCCGGTACTTGCGCATGACGAAGAACTCTTCGATCAAGTGATGCTCGCCCTCTAGAAACCCGACTTCTTGAAGCGCAGTACCCTGCGCGCGAAGTCGGGTTTCCTCGGTCGTATCTTCGGCCCCCGGCCTGAAAAGACTGCTCTTCAACACCCAGGCAAAGCCGGCCCAATGCCCATCCACCTTGACCAGGAACGACGACCAGTCCGGCTCACGCCAGTAGCCGGACAGAAAGCCGTCGTCTGTGTACATGCCCGTTGCGTCCACGTCCGAGCCGGTGAACTCGCTGAAGTCGTGGCAGTACAGCTCGTACAGATGCCGCAGCACCGCTGTGTCCCCGCGTGTGGCTCTTATGATTTCGATGTTCATACCTGCTCTGCATGCTCAAAGACAAACTACGAGGGTAGCCGTATACCGTCCATTACCGTCCATCATCTACGATCTGCTGGTCGCACATAGTCAAACTCGCGCGCAACGGTGCGAAAGCCAACTGCCTCGTACAGCCGTTGCGCCTCAACCGTGCCGCCACCTGTTGTGACCATTGCCGTGCTGCAAGCGCCATACGCCTGCATACGCCGCAATCCTTCCACTAACACGGCGTGTCCCAATCCCATGCGGCGAAACGATGGCCGCGTGCCCACAGGTTCAAAGACACCTATTCCATTGACCTTATCCACCCAGCAGATACAGAACGCCGCCAGCGTGCCGTCCGGCGCGACAGCCACCACATCCAGATTCGGGTCGTAGCCCGGCATGCTCATCAGGCGCAAGTAGGCCTCATCGGTGACACGCGAGGGTTGAAACACCTCACGGTGCAAGACGGCGCGCGCTACATGCTCGTGCTTACCCGCCATACCACGTACAGTGAATCCCTCAGGCAGTGACACGGCAGGGATGTTGGCGTCCAGCGAGCGCATCATTTGCACCAGGTAGCCCTGGCCGCGCACAAACCCACGCCGCTCCAGGAGTGCGATGCATGCCCCATCAGTTTCGACTGCGCTGGTGGACAGTGGCGGAGAAGGCTGATCTTCCGCCAATGGCGCAGCAGCAGCCTGTGCTTCCATCCAGGCCAACATCTCCTCTTCCACGCCACACCCGCACACGGTCGGGTGGATCTGCCAGTCAACGGACCTGTAGAAAGAATCGAAGATGGCAAAACCAATCAATTCCGATGCTGTGTCGCCAGTTTCCCACAAGCGAACGGTTTGTGCCAGATCTGAACTGACGGACATCAAGAACAACGACCATACCAGGTTACCCACATGCCAGCACGTGCCGCTCACCGCACGCCCAGACACCAAAAAGTCTTGCATCCGCAGCAAGTCGCTTTCACCCATGTATGGACGAGTGTGAATGTTCATAGGTCATCTGTCCACATAAGCCAGTGCGTGGGCTTATCGCGCGCTTACCACGCCTTGACCCACGGTTCGCGCACACCATACTGCGTACCTACCGAGCTGTATAACGCCCGCGCCGCTGCAGAATATCCGCCCACAAACGCAATCGTCCCACCCATGCGCTGCAGCCGGCGCAGCCCCTCACAGATCACCGCTTTGCCCAGCCCGCGCCGCTGGTGTTCCGTTACCGTGGCCACCGGCTCGATATAGGCGCTGCGCGTCACGTCGTCGTACCAGAATGTGCAAAAGGCTGCGATTTCGCCGCCAGGGGCTACCGCCACGATGTCCAGGTCACGTCTGTACAGCGGCATCCGTTGGATGTTGTGATACCACTCCCAGCCTCCGTAGCGCTCATCCGGCTCATCCGGGTGAAACCCCTTCCACGAGGCCCAGCTTCGGGCGGGAAGTTCACTCGCGTCGCCGAGAGAACGCACCGTGTAACCCGGCGCGACCGGCACGTCCGGGACCGGCGCCGCCAATGTCCAGCAGTGCTGATACTCCGGCCACTCGCCTTTGGTGTAGCCACGGCGTGCCAGGATCTTCTGGAGCAAGTCATCCTGCCCGCCGGCCCAGACACGCAACGTACAGCGTCGATCAGGCTCCGAGGCGGCCAGGCGCTGTTCGGCAACGTCCAGCATCTCCTCTTCCAGTTCGGGCGTGCGCAGGCCAGGATGCACCTGCAGATGCGCTTCCCCTTTACCCTCCGGGTTCAACACAGCCACAATCTGCCCATCGTCCGTCTCCCAAATGAAGGTGACACCTTCAATCGAGGGATACTCCTGACAGTTATCGATGACATGCCAGCACCAGTAATCGAGCCGGGCCACGTGCCAACTCACTTCCCGTCGCCCATTCAACATGAACACCTGGCGCAGGAATTCCCGCATCCGCCAGAAATCATCCTCGCCCTGGTATGTACGCATACTCGCTTTCATCATTGTGTCTTCCGCATCGTAAAGCTGCGCTTGACCGGTCGATAACCGCAGCTTTCATACAGATGCAGGGCCTTGTTAGGGTTCTCGGCGTCCACACCCAGGGCGGCTTCGGTCATACCCAGGTCGCGCAACAGCTTCATGCTGTGCATGATCAACGCACGCGCCAGGCCACGCCGGCGCCATGGCCGCCGCACGCAGATGGGATCGGTCCAACCACGTTTGACGCCGAAGCGCTCATTTTCATTTTCGAAGATGCTATTCAGCACCATGCCCGCGACTTCGTTTGATTGGGCATCCCAGGCCACCTGCCACAGGTGCGGCTGTGCGTCGGGCCAGTTCAGCCAGCCCAGGTACTCCTCCTCTGTGCCCGGCCGGTGTCCCCAGTGGTCACGGAACGCTTCCTGCAGCGCTTCCCAGATGGCGCGGTGGTGCTCCGGCAGCACCGGGCGCACTTCCAAGCCTTCGGGCATGGGCCACTCATCGGGCACATCGGCCAGGTTTGGGCGCACCATCATAAAGCCGTAACGGATGGGCGTATAGCCTGCATGCTTCAACAGCGCCATGCGGCGCACCTGTGTCTCCATGATCCAGGCCTGGAAGTAACGCGGTTCTGCAATGGGATGAGTGGCCGCGATTTCTCGCGCGCGGCGCTCTTCCCAGTGCAACAACGCACGGCCAATGCCTCGCCCGCGCCACTGCGGGTGTACCTGCCCGGTCACGCCATATAATCGCTCGCCCGCGTCGTTCACCCACCACCACACGCGCGCGGACCCGACCAATTGACCGTCGACCTCAGCCAACAGCATGTCCGTCGAAAGATCGCAGTTGTCCAGGTGCGCATAGTCGTTGGCAAGCGATTCCACGGTGTAAAGTTCGTCGGTTTTATCTTCCTCAATGGCAGCGTTGAACAGATCCACCAGCGCCGGGTATTCGGCCTCGCCCCGGATTGGGCGAAATACCAGGCCTGGGATCGCCGGCGCATCGGGCAAATAGATCGTTTCAATAATCACGATGCTTACTCCTTATGTCTCATCCACACATTCGGTTCGACGTAACGGCCTTCGTCGCGCTCGCAGTCGATCTCCACCGGGTTGAGCGCACCGGGCACGATGTAACGACCGCTCTCCGGGAAATGCATGCCCGTCCATGCCTCCCAATCCGCTACTGGCCCGCTGATCGTCATCGACTGTGGCGCCACGCGCACGATGTGCGCGCCCAACCGCCAGTGCGTGCGCATCCACGGATCAAACGGCGCACCATCGGGTTGTGCCCAAGTCACGTAGCGCTCCATCGGCGTGAGCGGGTAGGTGCTCTTGAGCGTTGGCCGTACGGGTGCGACAAAATGACTCAACCCATGCCTGAGCGCAATCTGCCGCATCCCTTGCAGGAGGTGCCGGCTCAATCCTTTGCCCTGGTTGCCGGGTGCGACGACCGCTTGCAGTGCCGACAACGCGTTGGGGGTGCGCCCCTCGTCGTGATCGTGCAGACACTGCTCGAACACCGCGTCCCAACCGCGCTCCGGCAAACTCTCCGGTGTGCCGTCCCACACAAACGGCACGCTGTTGCCCATCGCCACGACGCGGTCGCCGTCCTCGCACAGCACGAACTGAAACTGAGGGAACGCCCCCTCCATCCGATCCCACAGCCTGCCGGCAATGGGATCGTGCAGCATAAACTCCGGCCATGACTTGGGAATGAACGCCCGAACCTGCTTGATCAGGTCGGGCCGCTGGTCGTAGGTATACAAGTTCAACTGATCATCTCCTCTACTCTGTAGTGACCCTTTCCCACTCCGCCAACAGATGCTCCAGCTTGCCTTGATGCGCGGCATACTCCGCGCTCAGGCGCTGTATCTTGTCAAACGCCCCGTTCTGGCCGGCGAGTTGCAGGTCATGGGTGAGTTGGGCCATGCTGTTTTCAGCGTGTTGAATCTGCGCTTCGATCTGAGCCACCGTCTGCGCCCGCTTTTTTGCTTCGTTTTCGGCCCTGCGGGCATCGGACGTCTGCTGCTTGAATTCGGAGCGGTGTTTGGCTGCATCCTGCTTCGCCCGCTCCATCCGGCGCTCGCGGTCGGCCAGGAACTCCTGGTAGGAGCCCTTGAACACACGCAGATGGCCGTCGCGCAAGTCCCAGATATGAGTCGCCAGGCGATCCACCAGGTAACGGTCGTGCGACACAAGCAGAATGGTGCCGTCGAACTGCTCCAACACCGACTGGAGCACTTCCTGCGCCGGGATGTCGAGATGGTTGGTTGGCTCGTCCAGCAGGAGCAGATTGGCGCCTTCGAGCGCCAGGATGGCCAGCGCCAGCCGCGCGCGTTCGCCACCGCTCAACATGCTGACCAGCTTGTAGATATCGTCGCCGCGGAACAGATACTGCGCCAGGTAGTTGCGCGCCTTGCTGACAGATCGCTCCTTGCCCTGGCGCACAAAGTGTTCCAGGATCTCGTCCAGCACGCTGTTGTTCGAGTTGAGCGCGTCGTGAGCCTGCGCAAAGTAGCCGACCCGCAAACTCGCGCCCAGGCGCACCTGACCGGCGAGCGGTTCAAGCTGCTCGAGGATCGTGCGCAGGAAGGTGGTTTTGCCCGCACCGTTGGGTCCGATCAACGCGGCGCGCTCCTGGTACCACAACTCGATGTCGCCCGCGTTGAACAACGGCTTGCCGGGATAACCGATGCGCAGATCGCGCGTCCGCAGCACGATGTTGCCGCTGCGGTGCTCCGGCTTCAGATGCACCTTCAACTGCGGCGGTCTGGCCGGTGGCTTGAGCGCCTTCACGCGCTGCTCGGCTTCCGCCACACCCCAGGGGTTCTCGCGCGATTCCATCATGCTGGCGATCTCTGACCAGCTCTTGTTCTGCAAAGCCATCACGCCAAGCTGTTCGATTGCCATCACCTCACGTGTCAGGCGTTTGAGCTTGCCGCGTGCCATGTCCAGCGCGCCGTCGGGGATATTGGCTTTGATGAACACCATCTCTTTGTCGAGGCGCGCCTTCTCGCGCTCGAAGATTTGCATGTGCTGCTCCCAACGATCCTGGCGCTGGATCAGGTAGGCACTGTAGTTGCCGCGATACACCTCCATCCCGCTACGGCTCATCTCCCAGATCGTGTTGACCGTGCGATCCAGGAAATAGCGGTCGTGGCTGACGATGAGGAACGCGCCATCCCAGTTGCGCAACGTCGTCTCCAGCCACTCGATGGCCTCGACGTCCAGGTGGTTGGTCGGCTCGTCCATGATGAGCAGATCCGGCTTTTCGAGCAACAGTCGCGCCAGCAACACACGGGTTTTCTGACCGCCGCTCAGATGGTTTAGCGGCATACCCCAATCCGAGGCCCCGAACCCCAGGCCGTCCAACGTCTGCTTGATACGCACCTCGTAGTCGTACCCGCCCGCATGCACAAACGCCTCCTGCGCGGCGCCGTATTCGTCCAGTAGAGACGCGCTGCGGCGCGTTTCTACCGCGCCATTGGCCATCGCCTCTTCCATCTCGTGCAACCGGCGCTGTTGCTCCTGCAGATGGGCAAACACGCCAAGCATTTCCTGGTACACCGTGTTGTCATGCTCCGCAAAAGCCTCCACCGCCTCCTGCCGCAGGTAACCCAGGCGACGCCCGCGCGCAATGTGTACCTGGCCGGACACCGGCTGCGCCAGCCCGGCCAGGATGAGCAACAGCGTTGTCTTGCCGATGCCATTCGGCCCCACCAGGCCGATTTTGCCGTCGTTCGGGATGCTGACTGTGACACCCGCGAACACGTCAAATGCCCCAAAGGATTGCCCCACATTCGTCGCCGTCAAAATCGACATGTCTTACCTCTCAATCGTTGGATGGCCCCATCGCTAGAGGGGCAACATCGTTAGATGTCCATCGTTAGATGACCATCGTCAGATGACAAATACTCCGCGATCACGCGTCTTGGCGTCATTGCATTGACTATTTGGCTGTGTCGGGCCAGGGTTGCCAAACCAGCGCCTTATCTTTCCGATCAGTTTTCGAATCAAACTCGACTTCGCGGTCATGGCGATCTCTCCACACACAGGCTCACGCAACAGAACCGAGCACATGAATCATGAATACAGACAAAAAAAGCCACGAGTGTCCAGTACACCCGTGGCTCGCGGACAGCACAAACAAAAAGGCCACGGGGCTGCCGCTTGCACCCGTGGCCTTTCAGATTCTTTGTTGGTGGATTTCTACACGCTCACCATCTCATAGGCAACAGGCGCAATACGGCAAGGAAAGCCATCCCCGCCCGAGAGGGCGGTGCGAGTGCGGAATGTAACCATCAACATAAGCTTATCCATGTCTTAATGCTTCATCCTGTCGTCCAGAAATACTGAACGCAGACCCTGAAAAGATACCATATCTTGGTCGCTGCCGTCAAGATGGTCAGGCCCTCAAAATCACACCAATTCAGCACAATCCGCCAAAAGGCTGAGTTGTAGGGCAAGCTGACAGCTCGCCCTACGCTTGCCCTACAACCGATTAAGCGACCATCATCCCCTCGTCGGCAATCAAGTCGCGGTTACGCACCTCCTGCTCGCGGAACTGCAGATCATACAGCTTGGTGTACTCACCGCCCCGCGCCAGCAACTGCTCGTGCGTGCCTTCCTCGGCAACGCGCCCATCCTTCAGCACCACGATCTTATCGGCGTTCTTGATGGTACTGAGCCGCTGCGCCACGATGATTGCGGTACGCCCTTTGAGCACCTGCGCCATGGCCTCCTGGATCGCCGTCTCGGTGGCGGTGTCCACTGCCGAGGTGGCTTCGTCAAGGATGAGAATGCGCGGGTCCATAATTACGGCGCGCGCCAGCGCGACACGTTGCTTCTGTCCGCCGCTCAATCCTACGCCGCGCTCACCCACCTTCGTCTCGTAGCCTTTGGGCAACGCGCGCGCAAACTCATCCACCTGCGCCACCCTGGCAGCCGCCACGATCGCCTCCATGCTGGCATCAGGCTTCCCGAAGGCAATGTTGTCTTTCAGCATGGCGGAGAACAGGAATGTCTCCTGTGGCACGATGCCTATCTGGGCGCGTAAAGCCTTCAACGGGATGTCACGCACGTCCACATCGTCGATCAACACACGCCCACCCGTGACGTCATAAAAGCGCGGCACCAGGTTGATCACCGACGATTTCCCCGAGCCGGTGCCACCCAGGATCGCCACCGTCTGGCCCGGTTCGATCGTGCAGGTGAGCCCCTGCAACACCGGCGTCCCCAGATCATCCGGGAACGCAAACGCCACGTCGTCGAACGTCACCCGCGCCGGCTGAGCGTGGGAGAGAGGGAGATCGGGAGACAAGGAGACTTGCTGCTCCCCCGCTCCCTCTCTCCTCTGCTCCCCTGCTCCCTTGCTCCCCTTCTCCCCCTCTCCCTCTCTCTCCTTATCCCGAATGGTCTCCGGCGCGTCCAGGATCTGGAACAGGCGTGGCACCGAGGCAGCCGCCTGGCGCATGATGCTGACCAACCAACCGGTCATCCGAATCGGCCAGATGATCGACCAGATGTACCAGGTGAACGAGAAGAACACACCCAGGGAAAGCGTCCCATCCACCAGGCGCAATGAGCCGACCAGCATCATGACCAGGAACGACAGGCCGGATACGAAATCC
>JAMDDR010000082.1 GCA_023488685.1 Chloroflexota bacterium
ACTATGAGCATACCGTTTCGTCCAGTGAAACCATGGTCTATCTGGCCAGTGTGCGTCGCATGCTCCGGCTGGCGACGCGTCAAGACGCGTATAATAGCTTGCCTGATCCGATCGCGTGTGCTAAGGAGCCTCGTCAAAATAACATGACTGATGCTTACTCGCACAATACCATGTTTCCAGGGATAGCGGACGAGAAAATCAGTCAACTTATTCTGACGAGCCGCCTAAGGTTTATCAACGATTCGAATCGGGATGGAGAGATGAACCATGCGCGGTCGTAAACCTGGCAAGTTTGTGTTGGACGCGAAAGATGAAACCTCCTTGGTTGAACTGCTGCGCGATGGCCGGACCCCCTTGAGAGTCGCTCGCCGCGCACAGATCTTGTTGGGTCGAGCCAATGACCAGCAACGCGTGGTGCGGCTGAGCGACAAAGTCGAGCAGGATGAAGCCACCATTTGGCGGGTGTGTGAACGCTACCGCTATGGCGGTCTGCAAGCCGCCCTGTACGATGCCCCGCGCTCCGGTCGCCCGCGCGTTTTTTCCCCGCGCCGAACGCCAGGCGATTGAGCACCTGGCCTGTCAAGCGCCAGCCAGCGTGGGCTGGGAAGTGACGTATTGGTCGCAACGGAGCTTGGCGGGTGCAGCGGGTGAGTTGGACGCGGAGCGTGTCGACACGCTTCGCGTCCATCAGACCACGGTCCGAGATATCTTGCGCGAGGCGGGTCTGCAACCGCATCGCTTTCGTTACTGGA
This sequence comes from Chloroflexota bacterium, assembly GCA_023488685.1. Classification (GTDB taxonomy): domain Bacteria; phylum Chloroflexota; class Anaerolineae; order J036; family Brachytrichaceae; genus CAIXPS01. The sequence continues at coordinate 753 of JAMDDR010000082.1, forward strand.
AGACGACGGTCTGGGATGACGAAGCCGTCGCACGGGCGTTGAAAATCTTGTGGTATTACGAGCGCACGGCGAGCCTGTGGCAGCGTGGCGAGGTACTCCTGTGCGTCGACGAGAAACCTAATCTCCAGGTGCTGGAACGGGCGCGGCCCATTCAACGAATGCAACCTGGCCAGATCGAGCGCCAGGCCTTCGAGTACATCCGGCATGGCACGGTGAATCTGCTGGTGGGCTTGACGGTGTACAACGGGCATATGTGGGCCGAGTGTTTGGACCAGAACGATGGTGAACACTTCCATCCCGCGGTGTGCCGTTTGCTCCATCCCTATAGCTGGGCCAAACGGATCCACTTGATCATCGACAACTGGTCGAGCCATGTGAGTGACGACACGACCGCGTTCTTCCATGACCTGTCGCCGCGGATTCAGGTGCTCTTTACCCCGGTCCATGCGTCTTGGCTCAATCAGGCCGAGTCGTTGCTGGAGGCCTTCGCCGGACGCTACTTGCTGCGGGGGAGTTGGGGTAGTCGCACACAGATGATCCAGCATCTCCTTGACAGTCGAGCAGAATACAATCATCGCTTTGCACATCCTTTCCAGTGGGAATGGTCCTGTCGCGACTTTCGGTACTGGCTCAACAACACACCTGGCATAATTCGTTGCAAGAATTAGGCATCAGGTCACTAGCAAGTGGGTCACAGCTCGTTCGCTGATCTCAACCCGCCGTTCTCTTAACGCCTGGTGAATCTCCGGCACGCTACGATGCCCCCGATACCGCAACTCCCCAACCAATGCAATCACTTCCAACCCAAACTCGTGTCCGGGAAGCACCCAGCGCCCCTCTCCTTCCGGCCGATACGGCTTGTGGTACCGCTCGCACTTTGCGTTGTCACACCGCCGTATCTTCAGCCGCAAGCGTATGACCCGCCCATTCAGTAGCGACACGCTTCGCCAGTTGTCGTAGGCATATCGCATCACCTTGCCACAACACGCGCAGGTCGCGTTGATGCAACTCAGCGTCTCCTCTTCCGTCGGCCTGGGCCTCGCTTTTGTTCTCCCCATCCTGCTAGTTTACTTTACTGTCCTAGTTTTTTACCCTTGTCGCGCGGGCGAGCCCCACGGGTCGCCTGTGTCTGAAACGCCGTCTCCAGCCGATCCGCCCGTGCCTGGGTCAGTTCGGTGGCGATGCGTTCACTCAGGCGCAGGCGCTGCGCGAGCACCCGCGTCTCGATATCGGTCAGGGTGACGATGGGGGTTTGGCTTTCCCACTCCAACAAGCGATCAATCTCCTGCTCGAGTTCCGCCATCAACGCCGCCTTCAGCTCCGCTTTTGTTTTTGCCATCCCCCAAGTTTGCCACTTTTGTGAAATACACCCATGCGCCTTTCACAACGGGGTGCGCGTCAACGTTTTGCGCACGGCGTAGAATGAGCGCATGAAACAGGACTTTGCGGCGAACTGGCAGGTGCAGGCGGACGAGGTGATCACGGGCGTACAGGCATGGCGTCTGGCGCATCCGCAAGCCACGCTGAAAGAGATCGAACAGACCATCGATCAACAACTGGCAGCGCTGCGGGCGCACATGTTGGCCGATGCGGCGATGGCGAGCGCCGTGGAGGCAGCACAGCCCGTGTGTCCGGCCTGCGGGGGCGCGATGGAATGGCGTGGCACGCATCGGCGTTGCCTCGTCACTCAACATGACCAAGCGGTGGTGTTAGAACGGCATTACGCCGTCTGCCCGACCTGTGGGGTCGGGCTTTTCCCCCCTGGATGAAGAGCTACAACTCTTGCCGGGGCAGTTGACGCCCCTGATGGCCGAAGCCTTAGTGCGATTGGGCGCGTGGCTGCCGTTTGAGCGCGACCGCGCGGAGATGCAGGACTTCCTGCATGTGACGGTGAGCGCTGAAAGTCCTTTAGGGCCGCCAAGGCGCGGCGCGACACCGAGCGCGCGGGCGCGGCCTATGTGGCCGTGCAAACGGCTGAGGCGGAACACCTGCAACGCGACGCGCCGGTCGCGCCGGCCGGGGTGGACCAACAGTTACTGAGTGTGGATGGGGCCTTTGTGCCCTTAGTGGATGGGAGCTGGGTGGAAGTCAAAACGCTGACGCTGGGGGAGATTCAAGCGGCCCCCGTCGCGGTGCAGGGGGGTGCGGCGGCGCCTGCCGACCCCGCGTCCAGCGTGCACACGACCCACCTGAGCTACTTCTCACGGCTCAGCGAAGCGGCTGAGTTTACCCGCCTGGCACGGGTGGAGACCCATCGCCGCGGGGTTGAGCACAGCGCCCTGGTGTGCGC
>JAMDDR010000581.1 GCA_023488685.1 Chloroflexota bacterium
GTGGTGATGATGATCTTCTTGCCGCCCTCGATGAACTTGCGCAGATCGCCCGAATGCTCGGCATGCGCGACAGTAGACCCCACTTGTGCGAACTGTTTGATGGTGTCACGGATTTGCTGGTCGAGGATGCGCCGGTCGGTGACGACGATGATCGAGTCAAAGACCACCTTGTCGTCTTTGCGCAGCCCGATGAGCTGGTGCGCCAGCCAGGCGATGGAGTTGCTCTTGCCGCTACCCGCCGAGTGCTCGATCAGGTAACGCCGGCCCACGCCGGACTGCGCCGCGTCTGCCAGCAGCTTACGCACCACGTCGAGTTGATGATAGCGCGGGAAGATCTGGTCGCGCCTGCGCCGGCCGGTCCTTTCGTCCCTGCGCTCCACCACCTGCGCGTAGTTCTCCAGGATATCGGTGAGGCCCTGCGGCGTGAGGATGCGCCTCCACAGGTAATCGGTCTTCAATCCATTCGGGTTGGGCGGGTTACCGGCGCCGTCGTTCCAGCCCTGGTTGAAGGGCAGGAACCACGATCCTTTTCCGTTAAGGTGCGTGCACATGCGCACCTCGTGATCGTCCACGGCAAAGTGCACGATGCAGCGACCGAACTGGAACAGCAGCTCGCGCGGATCGCGGTCGCGCTTGTATTGCTCGACGGCGTCCTCGACCGTCTGCTTGGTCAGGCTGTTCTTCAGTTCGAAGGTGGCGATGGGCAGGCCGTTGATGAACAGGCACAGGTCGAGGGCCAGTTGCGTCTCGTCGCGGCTATAGCGCAGTTGGCGTGTGACGCTGAAGCGGTTGGCGGCGAAGCGTTCCGCCGCTTTGGCGTTGCCGGGTGAGGGCGTGCTGTAGAACAGGTCGAGGGAGACCGCGCCATGTTTGAGGCCGTTGCGCAGCACGTCGATGACGCCGCGCCGAGTGATCTCTCCTTGCAGGCGGGCGAGGAACTTTCTGCTTGTGGGGCTATCGTGGTCCAGGTCGAGCGCTTCTACCAGTCTGGGCTGCGTGGCGTCCGTGAATGCGCGCAGTTGTGCCAGATCCACAGCGTATTCGCGGTGATAGTCACGCCAGTCACCCAGCAGCCATCCCGTGCCGCCATACAACGCAGTGGCGTCCCTGGCCATGTTGCCCGTCACAGGCGTAGTTGGAGGTGTCGCGCTGCCAGTCATTGCCGCGACGATCAGGCTTTCGAGGCCTTTTTCGCTGGTGTCAGTGGCCATATGGATCAACGAGATTGCCTTCAATACCCCAGATTCCTCGCGAATTGATCGAATGTCTTGCCGCGCAGACCTGTCAACTGGTAAGCCTGCTGATACAACAACCGGCCTTCTTTGGCGGCGCGCACCACTGCTGTGCCGAAGCGTCTACCGATCCGAACGTTCTGAGTGTTCCAGAAGTTGCCCCCGCTTTTCCGGGCGGCTTGCGTGCGCCGATCATCCTCGACATAGCGGTTGTAAAAGTCAAAGAATGCTTCTCGCGGGATCAGTCCAACGTCCAACGCGCGGCGCGCGGTAACAATCGGGCTTACTTTGAAGCAGCGTGCCAGGAACTGATACGGCTCGTCCTGCTTCTGCGCCTCTGCCCACCGCTCTCTCAGCTCCTGCTCGGGCACGACGAATTCGGCGGCCACGCTGTTGCAAAACTGTTCCAACGGTGCTCGCTGGACGGGTTGGGGTTGGAGCGGATCGAGGTCGGACACGCCATCCGCGCCCAACCATAGGTGCGCCAACTCGTGGGCAAACGTGAACATCTGCGCCGATTTGGCGTCCGCACCATTGACAAAGATCAGCGGCGCATAGGGGTCACTCAACACAAAGCCGCGAAACTCGTTGGGGTCCAGCTTGCGGCGCGTGTTGTTGCCAACCACGCCATTGATGACGATGAGAATGCGCGCCGCCTCAATCTTCTCGCGCAAGAGCAGCACAGCCCCGCTCCAGGTGGATACGGCGTCAGCCCAGCCGTTTTGAACGCCTAGTGTCTTACGCATCGCCGCGGCGACCGCTCGCGGCTGATCCTGCGTCGTAGCGCTGCCCACGAATGGCAGTGGCGTCTCGCCTTCTTCGATCAAAAAGTCGCGCATCCAGGCCTGCCGCCGCTGCATGGCCTGAATCGTCTCCAGCAAGTCGGGGCTGGGACGCCGTACCGGCGCGTCGTCCACCGTGCGATAGTCTGGGATGGGAAGGCGGTCGTCAGGCGGCTCGGCCAGGAAGAGGAATCCGAGCGGGGTATGTGTGACGGTTGCCAGCTTCTCCGCCTGGGAGAGTTTGAGCGTGCCGGTCTGTTCCCAGCGCTGCACCTGCGCAGGCGCGACGCGCAACTTTCCCGCCAGAGCTTCATCCGTAAGCCCCGCACGCTCACGAGCCCAACGCAGCACTTGCGGCTGGAATGTCACGTCCATCTCAACTACATGGCATTTTACTCGTCGTTAAGAGGTATGTCATGCTCACTGGCATTGCTTCCCGTCTCGTCAACGGACTCCGCCTCGCTCAGTTCCGACACAATCTTTGCCTCTATTTCCTCCCGTAGCCCCGCTGCTGCGTCGCGCACATCCAGCTTGCCGGTCACCACATCGGCGATCAGGCGGGTACGGTATTCGCGCATTAGGGCGATTTGGCGCTCCCATTGCGCTATTGTTCTCTCCGTATCTGCGACTTCGGATCTAATAATGGCAACCAATGCCTGCTGCTCATCTGTTGAAGGCAAAGCAACTTGGAAATGCTTCAAGTCCTCACAAGTTAATGCACCCTTTGTACTGCCCGAATCATCACTAATGGCTCTCAATTCTTTGTATGCACCCAAAATCGAAAGTTGTAAAAATTCTGGTGACACAATGTTTCTTGTGGGCGTGATATAGGCAATGTGCTGGTTGATGGTTGCCTCAAAACCAAGCAAGGCCGCTGTTCCCCGTGTTTTCCCCTGGCCTGTAATCGCAACAAGCACACTGAGCGGTGCAACTCGTGGCAGGTGGCATTCCTTCAGCGCTTTTTTTGTCACAAATTGGTCAGCATGAGAGATGTATCCTTGACTTGAAAACCTGGTTCGACGACA
>JAMDDR010000111.1 GCA_023488685.1 Chloroflexota bacterium
CATGCCCAACCTGCCCCCCCAAGCGTATCATCAACACGCTGCAGCAGTTCAAGGCCATCAGCGACCCATTGCGCAGCAAGATCCTGGGCGTCATTCAAAACCAGCCTGCCACCGCCAAGCAACTGGCCACACGGCTCCAATCAACCCCTGGTGCCATTGGCCATCATCTGCACGTATTGGAAGAGGCAGGACTGGCGCAGATCGTGGCGCGCCGGCTGGTGCACGGGATCGTCGCCAACTACTACACCCGCACGGCACGCATTTTCAACTTCGAATTGCCACCCGATGTCGTGGGAGATGCCCCGGTGGGCATGAACATCTTCAACACCGCGCGCGACGAAATCGTTGCCGTGTTGGCACATCATGAGAAAGAGCACTTCTATCAAGGGTTGCCACACGCCCGTCTCTCCGAGGAGCGTGCCCGCTATTATGCCGAACGCTTGCGGGCATTGGTGGATGAGTTGCTGAACGAACCGCCGGACCCGCAGGGCAAGGTCTACGGCATGTACCTGGCCATGTACGAGGCGCCAGACTATCTGCAGAATGTAAACACGCCCGAAAACGACCATGAGTGAATCCACGGACTACCAACCTCCAGCCAACGGCTGGCGCACCTTTTTGATCGTTTGGGTCACTCAATCCATGTCCGTGATCGGTTCCGCCTTGACGGGCTTTGCCATCACCATCTGGCTGACGACGGGACTCTATCCAGACCCTTCGCAGAAAGCGCAGTTAGCCTGGGCGTTATCGGCGCTCAACCTCTCGTTTGCCATTCCGGTGGTGTTCGGCGCGCCGATCGCAGGTGCCTTCGTCGACCGGCACGATCGCAAGCGCACCATGATGGTTATGGACTGCGCCAATGGCTGCATCAGCCTGCTCACCCTGGCGCTGATCGCCACACGCCAGTTAAACGTCTTCTGGCTGGTGGTGATTGGCGTGCTGAGTTCCACCTGTACCGCCTTTCATAACGCCGCCTTCGATACCTCCTATGCCATGCTGGTACCCAAGGACAGGCTGCCCCGCGCCAATGGCATGATGCAGACCATCTGGGCCTTGTCCGGCGTGCTGGCGCCCAGCGTCGCGGCCACGCTGATCACGCTGCCGGCGCTGGCGCGCAACGGCCAACTGCCGGCGTTCATGACGCTCCTGGGCGGCATCCCCGATGGCACGCTGCTGGCCATCGGCGTCGATAGCCTGTCGTTCTTCCTGGCCGCGCTCGTGCCCCTGTTTCTGTTCATCCCCTCGCCCAAACGCACCGACCTCGTTGTGCGCAACGCCGCCACCGGCGATGGTCATAAGAAAAGTCTGTGGGCCGATGTCCGCGAGGGCGCGCTCTACATCTGGCATCGTCGCTCATTCTTATGGTTGCTGGGCACGTTTACGGTGGCAAATTTCGCTGGCGGTGCGCAGATCCTGCAGCCGCTCATCCTCAAATTCCAGTTGGCTGCCGACTGGACCGCGCGCGGCTTTTCGTTTGAGACAGCGCTGGCACTGCTCACCACGGCTGCCAGCATCGGCGGTGTGCTGGGCGGCGTGTTTATCAGTGTGTGGGGCGGGCTGAAGGTGCGGCGTGTGTTTGGCGTGCTCGTGCCGCTTATTATCGAAGGCCTGGCGCTGGTGATGTTCGGCCAGTCACGCCTGCTATTGCTAGCCGCGGCCGCGGTGGCGGTCAGCGCGGCGATGAACCCCATCCTGAACGCCCATTCGCAGTCCATCTGGCAGGCGCAGACCCCGCACGAGTTGCAGGGGCGTGTCTTCTCCGTGCGCCGGCTCATCGCCCAGTTCAGTTGGCCCGCCAGCAGCTTCCTGATGGGCCTGTTGGCCAGCCGCTTCGACCCCGGCCCGATCGTCATCGTTCTCGGCCTCATCCTCGCATGCTGGTGCATCGCCGGCCTGTTCAACCCCTACCTGCGCCGCGTCGAGGACAAGCCCTGGATCGAGGCCCAGGCGCTGAAATACGCGCAAGTGTCGAGCAGCCACCAACGACCAATCTCCAATCCCTAATCTCCAATCCCAAATCCAAAATCCAAAATCGCCATTGACTCCTCCCCAATCCCCATCTATCCTTCGCCCCATGGAAAAATCCGTGACTGTGGAGCCTGATATCGCGCGCCAGGCGCGCACTTTCTTTACACCGGCTGCGGCGTTGGGATTGACACGAACGACACTTTTTGGGCTGGATTGTGACGACTTCATCCTCGGCGACGATGAGATCACCACCCTTGAACGCATCCAGGAGCGCCTGTTCTGGTTGTCCACCCTGATCATTCACCATGCCAACCACGTGCGCCCCAACCCTGACGGCGTCAAGATTGGCGGGCACCAGGCCTCGTCCGCGTCAGTCGTCAGCATCATGACGGCGCTCTATTTCCACTTCATGCGCGCCGGCGACCGCATCTCGGTCAAGCCGCACGCCTCGCCGGTCTTTCACGCCGCCATGTACTTGCTCGGCCAACTGCCCCAGCACTATCTGACCACGCTCCGCCAGTTTGGCGGCTTGCAGGCTTACCCCAGCCGAACCAAGGATGTCGATGTAGTAGATTTTTCCACCGGCTCGGTCGGGCTGGGCGCCGTCGCGCCGGCCTTCGCCGCGCTCACGCAGCAATATGCCCACGCCCACTTTGGCGCAACTACCGCCGAGCGTTTCATCGCTCTGAGCGGCGACGCCGAACTGGACGAGGGCAATGTGTGGGAAGCCATCATCGAAGAGTCGCTCCAGGGGCTGAACAACACCATTTGGATCATCGACCTGAACCGGCAGAGCCTGGACCGCGTGGTGCCGGGCGTGCGCGCGGCCCGGCTGAAGGCCATTTTCGATGATTGCGGTTGGCAGGTTCTGGAAGCCAAGTACGGCACGGCCTTGCAGGCCGCCTTCGCGCGGGAGGGCGGTCTGGCGCTGCGCCAGTGCATCGACGACATGAGCAATGAGGAATACCAGAGCCTGATCCGCGAGGACGGCGCGACGATCCGGCGCGCGCTGGCGCAGCGTCCGGGCGGCGGCGACATAAGCCGCTGCATCGCCG
>JAMDDR010000112.1 GCA_023488685.1 Chloroflexota bacterium
TATATCGCGATGCAGCCAATATACATCGTCAAGTGGCGCTTGTCAAGAGGTTCTGGACAGAACACGAGGGATATTCCACGAAACACACAAAAGGAGGCAGAGACCAGATGCTATTCCAGCAACCGTGCGCTGATTTCGGGCCGCAATCGACCACCAAGCTCAAGACGAGGATTTAGATTCGCTCCCGTGGCTGGAAGCGGCTTCGACGAACACTCGTTGCAGGCTGACCCGCTGTTCGTCGATCCGGCCAGGCCGGCATACGCAAGCGCGAACGCGTCGATCCTCCGGATCGCGACTGCGGTATAGTTTGAATATGTAGCAGGTGTTCGCCAGAGAGAAGTCGATGGTTGCAGATTTAAGAAGCTCCCAATTCGAAAATGACCTGAGGCGGGCTCTTCAACATCTGTATGATCCGGATGAACTGAAAACGAGCCCACTCGTCGCACTGTTCGGCTTCAATCCCAAGACGGGCGGGGTTCCCCTGCGCCAGCTTCTCCTCGATGCGATTGAGGCACTCAAGCCTTCCGCCGGGGTGGCCGCGGAAGGGCGCACCTGGCGCACATACTGGGAGCTGTTCCACCGTTACGTGGGCCAGTTCTCGCGCGCGGAAGTCGCCAACAACATGGGCTTGAGCGTCCGGCAGGTTGTGCGCGAGGATAAGCGTGCCATCCAGAACCTGGCTGCATACTTGTGGGGTCGCTACAACCTGGGTAATGCCACGTCAAAGGCATCACAGCCGGTCACTGACCTTCACCCTGCAAGCCCGGGCCCGAGCCGGGAGGCCGAGCTTGACTGGTTGGTGCGATCACAGTCGCGCGAGATGATCTCCTTGAGCGCTGTGCTTACGACCGCGTTGGAGCTGCTTAAGCCGCTCCTCAGCCAGCAGCGCGTACGCGTTGTCGTTTCAACCCTGGATGAGATCATGATGCTGGCGCCACCCGGAACCTTACGGCAGGCCCTGGTGGATGTGCTGACCGCTGCCGTCTGCGCCGTTCCAGGAGGGAGCGTCGACGTGACTGTGGGAGCCGGTGCGCCACGTAAGACGGTTACTTTTCGCGCCCACGCCGTTGTGCCGGCTCTGGCACAAACCGAACGCTCCTGCCTGGAGAATATCGCCATGGCTCACCAGTTGCTTGGAATGATCGGCGGTGAACTGGCGGCTGAGGCCAGTGCTGATCCAGCCGAGCCCTTCACGGCGACAGTGACCCTCGAAGCGATCGGGCAAATCCCTGTGCTCGTGGTCGATGACAACGCGGATACGCTGCAGCTCTTCGAACGCTATCTCTCCGGCAGCCAGTACCTGTTCAGCGGCGCGCGCGACGCGCTCCAGGGGCTCGAACTGGCCGAAAAGTTGAAGCCGCGCGTCGTGGTGATCGACGTGATGATGCCGCGCGTAGAAGGTTGGGATCTGCTACAGCGTCTGCGCGTCCACGTCGCGCTGCGCGATACACCCGTCATCATCTGCAGCATTCTGCCCGAGGAGCAACTCGCTCTTGCGATGGGCGCCTCTGCCTACCTGCGCAAACCCGTCAGCCAGGCCGATTTCCTGGATGCGCTGAACCACGAGCTGGATCGCCCGCCGCAGTGATCGATGCTTCAGGCAGGGGTGGCGGCGTGGCTGCGCCCGTCGCCAGCGCGTGGTTGGTGGGTCGGTGCCCCGGCAGCAGGATCGCCCGCATCGCCTCGATCGTCGCCAGCAAATGTTGGGTCGTGATGCCGCCCGCCAAGGTGATGGCCATGGACCCGCTCACCACCGGCTGTCCTTGCGCGTCCTTCGCCGATATCACGATGATCGGCAAATCCCGCAACGCTGGATCGGCGCGGCATTCGGCCAGCACACGGAACCCATCCATCTCTGGCATCACCAGATCCAGTAAAACCACTGCCGGCCGGTGGCTGCGGATGAGCTTGAGCGCCTCTGTTCCGTTGGCCGCACTCAACACACGGTAACCACGGCCTGCCCCGGTCAGCATGCGCATGTACAGGAGCACGGCCTCGGGTTCGTCATCCACCACCAGGATCGCCTGGTCCGTAATGTTCAGATGCGCCATCATCGCCAGAAGTCGTTCCTGAGCGATTGGCTTGACCAGGTAATCGGTCGCACCGAGTGCCGCGATGGCCGCGGAATCGCTGGGCATCGTACAAAGGATGGTTGGCAAACCGGGCGGTAGCATCCCACCCAGGATCAGCCGATCGAGCTCCTGGGACACCGAATCCGCGTTGACCAGCAGCAGCTCTGCCGGCCGGCGCGCGGCTTCCGATATTGCCGCATCCAGATCGGCAACCAGGACCAGTTCGGCATTATCCAAATAACGCCGGAGCAGATTCTGCAACGCACTGCCCGCGTTCACCACGATGAGCCGTGGCTTGACGACGGGTGGTGTCGCCAGGCTCGGACGGGTGCGCTCGTGGAACTCCCACTCCTCACTCAGCCAGCGCTGGTAAGTGGTGGCCGGGGGCAAGGGCCCATCTACCGGCAGCCTGAACGCCACGGTACAGCCATGTCCGGGCTCGCTTTCCATCCACATGGTTCCACCGTGCATCTCGACAAACCGCCTGCTGATGCTCAATCCCAGGCCACTGCCCTCATGCTTGCGCCGTATCGAGCCATCCAGTTGTTCGAACGGTTGGAACAGCCGGTCGATGTCTGACTGTGCGACACCTGGCCCAGTGTCGGTGACTGCCAGCACGATATCATCACGTTCCTGCCGGGCGCGCAGGCAAACGCCGCCAGATTCCGTAAAGCGCGCAGCGTTGCTGAGCAGGTTCAACAAAACCTGGCGGACACGCGTTCTATCGCAAAGCACGGGTGGCAAATCGGCGGCACGCTCGATTTTGAAGTCAAGCTGTTTGGCCTCGAAGAGACCACGCACAGCCGTCGCTGCTGCATCCAGGATTTCGTCGATATCGACTCGTTCCTTGGTGAGAGCCATGCGATTGGCTTCAATCTGGCTGAGGTCGAGCACATCGTTGATCAGATCCGCAAGATGGCGGCTATTGCGCAAGATGATCTCCAG
>JAMDDR010000047.1 GCA_023488685.1 Chloroflexota bacterium
GCTACGTGTGCAAGGTCTTCGACTGCTACGCGCGAACGAGGCCACCCGACTGTCTCACGGTCATTCTGACCGCGTAGCATCTGAGCCGATATCGGCAGAGATCCCTCGCTGTGCTCGGGATGACAAACGGTATGAGATGCCGGTATTTCCACTGATGCCAATGCATCCCCACCGATGGGTTGAATTTGCTAGAAGTATTGCTCGTCAGTCGTGGTCAGGTTTACTGCTTCGGTTGCTCCGCCGCCATTTTCTGCAGCACCGCGAAGTTACGCTTGAACCGCTCCGGGTTGCGCTTCAGGCTCTCATGCTCCAGGCGCGGCAGGATATTTTGGAAAGTCTGTGCGAGGTCCTCGAGGTTGATCTGCCCGGAGCGCAACATCGCCAGCACGTCCTCGTAGTCGCCCTCGCGCCCGCGTTCGATCTTGCTCAGCGCCGTGCTGTACAGGTCGAAGTGGAAGACGTCCACCAGGCCGAAACGCCCGACGTATTTGGCGCGCTCCTTCCAGCCTGAAGGGAGGGGAATGAAGTCGCCCGGCGAGGCCAGTTCGATGTTGATCTGCATCTCGTCTTTCAACCGCCGGATCACGCGCGCGAACTCCGCTTCGTGTTCGTCGGCCACCTCATAGCTGATGTCGATGTCGAGCGACTGGTGGCGCAATCCCTCGTACACGAGCGTGGTGCCGCCGACCAGGTACAGCCGGGCAGGGTAGTGGAACTCGATGCCGAGTTTCACCAGGAAATAGTGCACACGCAGCCGGTCAATGGGTGGGCGCATAGTGGATCGTAAAACGTAAAGCGTAAAAGACTGTTTATGTTTTACGTTTTACGTTTCATCTCCTTCCTCATCGGTGTTGGACAGGATCGGGATCACTCTGGGTTCGGCGCAGGGCTGGCTGCTGAGTAGATCAATCACCTGTTGGTAGGAGGACCAGTCGTTATAGGGGCTGCGCTCGCACAACGTGCGCAGTCCGAGTTCCCCGTGCATCACGTTGGGCAAGGGCAGGCCCATCTCCTGGATGAAATGTTCGGGGATCAGCGGCGCCTCGCCGAAATGCAGCCGCAGGTGCGTGCGCCACAAGCGCTGCAGATACATGGCCGCGACGTACTGTTTGCGTATTTCGTCACGAGCGCTTTCGGGCAGGGGTGGGGCGCCAGCGGCATCGACGAGGCTGGCGGCCTGTGCGGCGAGTTCGGGATGAAGCAGGAACAGACCGGCGAGTGCGAAGCGCAAACGGGCGTCGTCGGCTTGCGCAATGCCGGCGATCAATTCGTCGCCGGTCAGCGGCGTTTCGTCGCCGTTTGGGGTGGGGGCCAGGTAGCACACGCCGCGCGCGTGCAGACCAGCCACCAGGTCGTCACGGCTGTAAGGGCCATGGAATGGTTGGCCATGGAATGGTTCGCCATGGAATGGGCCATGGAATGATTCGCCGCCGGATGGTGTGTCATCCGCCGGCGGTGCAGAATGCCCGTTGTTCGTGATGTGCCGTGGTGTCCTTGCTTCGTCCTTCGTCATGCGTCAACCTGATATGTTCATTGCGTGTTCCTCGGCGTGCCGCTGGCTGAGCACTCGCTCGACGAATGCGTCAGGCGCAACCGCCCGCCGGTTGTCTAAATCATACCCGTGCTCGGCAAAGAAAGCGTTCGCGCGCGTGCGCTCGCCGCGCTGGATGAGGTGTGTGGCCCTCACGACCAGGTCGTCGATGGCCGGCCTCATCCGCTCAAAGTCGAAGTGCATCCGCAGGTCGGTGCCTGTCGTAATCGCACCGCGCGCGCGCATGAAGTTCAGCGCCGCCAACATGGAAGCTGAATCAGCGCGCCCGTGCACGTCACGATTGATGTAGCGCAACGCTTCCGCCCAGAATACCCGCATGTGATCGTGCCACGCCGCTTCGTCCGGGATCAACTTCGGCGAGCGCGAGGATGCGAACAACCAGGTGGCGTCGGCGCGCAGTTCTTCGACGATGGGATAGATGCCCTCAAATCCCTGGTAGCCGGTCAACCGCAATGGCACCGGCCCTGCGAAGTGCCCCAGCTCATGTCCGCGGATGATGCAGATCAGATGATGGTCCAGTTGCGCGTCCGGCAGCGCCAGCAACACGGCCACGTCGGACAGGCTGCCGTGTCGTTGCATCAACGGCATGGCACGGGTGCGAAACCGCTGCGTGTACAGGTTTGCGTAGATGGCCGTCCACTTTTGCCCCTTGGGGGGCGATCCTTCGTCCTCCGGCCAGAAGTTGGCGATGTGCTCGGCCCGGCCGGCCTCGCCGGCAAAGCGCACGGCGTTGTAGACGTGATAGGCTTTCGGCGGCACGGCCTGCTTCATGTGCGCTTCGTCCGGCCGGATGGCGGCGGGTAACTGTTCGTTCAACTCGTCGACGCTGAGCATGTCCGCGATCAGCGCTTCGCCGGCGGCGTGCTTGGTGCGGATCCAGCCGCTGTAGCGGCGCGCCTCGCGCCGTGACATGCGCCCCTGCAACCCTTCGTCATTCACCAGGTAACCGACGTCGAACGTGTAGCCTTCGTCCACAGGGTAGCGAATGCGCACCTGGGCGACCTCGCGCGCCAGTTCATCCTGCTTGACATCGTCGTTGTTGGCCAGGATCCATCCGCGCCGCAGGCGCGCGATCTCGCGTAACCCAGGTGTCGGCCCAGCAGATGCAATCTCGCCGAGCAACCCTGCAATCCTTCGCTTCAGTGCGTGCGCGCGCGCCGGGTCTGCCGGCAGACCGAGCGGCTCGGCCTGGTTGTCGCGCAATTCGTCCACACAATCCATTACCGCGGTCAACGTCTCATCCAAATCAAACATGCCACACACTCCCAACTTCATGGGTGGGAAACAAATAAAACGTAAAACGAAAAACGTAAGATGTCGCCCATTTTACGCTTTACGTTTTACGTTTTACGTTTTACTCTTGTAACTGCTCAGCCTGTTTAGCAGAAACGTGGTAATAATACACGCCCATGAAGTTGACCCGCGAGCGATTGAGCGAACTGTACGAGCAAGGCCAGGCGGCC
>JAMDDR010000387.1 GCA_023488685.1 Chloroflexota bacterium
TGACGGCGCATCGCCGCGAGAGCTTCGGCCAGCCGTTGCGCGACATTTTCGCCGCCTTGCGCGAACTGGCCGGGCGCTTCAAGGATCAGATCGACATCGTGTATCCGGTCCATCCCAACCCACAGGTGTCCGGGCCCGCGCAGGAGCTGTTGGCGGGCGTCGATAACATCGTGCTACTGCCCCCGCTCGACTATGTGACGTTCGTTCACCTCATGCAGCGCGCCTTCTTTATCCTGACCGACTCCGGCGGTGTGCAGGAAGAGGCGCCCAGCCTCGGCAAACCGGTGTTGGTGATGCGCGCCGTCACCGAGCGACCCGAAGGCATCGCAGCCGGCACCGCAGCACTGGTCGGCGTCGAGCGCGACGCCATCGTCGCTGCGGCGACCACCCTGCTGACCGATCGCGCGGCATACCAGCGCATGGCCCAGGCTGTCAACCCTTATGGGGATGGCAAGGCCAGCCAGCGTATTGTGGAAGCCCTGCTCGCCTACGAGGAACACCTTGATCATCGTTGTTTTGCCGGCCTATAACGAGGCCGCAGCCATATCGCCCCTGCTGGCCCGACTGGCATCGCTGTCCAGCCAGCACTTCGACAACGCCGTGCGTGTGATCGTGGTGGACGACGGCAGCACCGATGGTACTGCGCAACAGGCCAGGGCAGCCACTGGACTGGACGTACAGGTCGTCGTTCACGAGCGCAACCAGGGTCTCAGCGCCGCCATCAAAACCGGCCTGCAAGCCGCGCTGCAAATCGCGCGCGACGACGACATCATCGTGGCCATGGACTCCGACGACACGCACACGCCCGGCTTGATCCCACGCATGGCTCAACGGGTCGAAGAGGGCAACGACGTGGTGATCGCCTCGCGCTATCAACCCGGTGCGCGCGTGCTGGGGGTGCCGGCCTTCCGGCAACTGCTCAGCAACGGCATGAGCTGGCTGTTCCGCCTGGTATACCCGGTGCGCGGCGCCAGGGATTACTCGTGCGGCTACCGCGCCTATCGCGCCGGCCTGTTGCGCCACGCGTTTGCCCGCTGGGGGGATGGGTTCATCAGCGAGCGCGGTTTCTCGTGCATGGTGGACATCCTGATCAAGCTCAGCCTGTTGGATGCCATCATCACCGAGGTGCCCATGGTGCTGCGCTACGACCGCAAGCCTGGCAAGAGCAAGATGAACGTGCGCAAGACCGTGACGCAGACGCTCAGCTTGCTGCTGCGCCGGCGCCTGGGCAGACTAGATTAACCGTTGAGTGACCTACTCCAGACTCCCGGAGTCTTGGAGACTCCGGGAGTCTGATCTCGTCACGCTGGGATTCGTTGAAAATCTCTGTGCCCTCTGCGCGCTCCGTGGTAAAAACTTGCTGTCTACTGCCGCTTATAGCAGTTCTCGACCAGCACGGGCCGCGGGATGGTCGTGGTGCTGCCATCCGCTTTCGTGACATAGATCGTGAAGACGTAATATCCTGTGCTGGGGATGGTAAACCGGATCAGCCCCTTCGGCACGTCAATGGGGAAACGCTGGTTGGGCGCATAACCGCTATCGGCTGAAATGGTGTTCAGGTTCCCCGGCACGCATTGCTCGTTATACAGATCCGGGGCGGTCGGCGCCGTCACCTCCAATTCCAATTTGGTCGCGCCGTAAACCTCCCAGGACAGGATGGTGACGCGTGATTCCGCATTGATACCGAGAGGAACATCGCCGATGTCGTCGCGCGGTGTGAACATCATCCTCTGGCTATACGGCCGGGTGGCATATTCAGGCAATTGTGACGCCGCCGTGGGCGCGGGCGCTTGCGTCGCCGCGGGTGCCGGTGGTGAAGTCGGGGCCTGCGCAACAGGAGCCTGGGTGGGGAGTGCCGGCGCTTCGGCCACTGCCAAACTGCTCGTGTCGCCATTCACCGTGATCAACTCTGCGATCACCCAGCCCACACCGTCTGCCGCCGCGGCGAAGCGAATCTGCCACCAACTGCTATCGGCGTTCCTGCCAGTGACGGGTGCGCTCTGGCCCTTATCCAGCGTGCCGATCTTGTCATAGCCGAAACCCGGCCCCTTGCGCACGTTTACGTAATCGCCTTCCTTCACCGACGCAGTTGGCCCTTGTGAAGCAGCCGCCGTCTGCGGCGCCTGGGTGGGTTCCTGCGCTGCCGGCGTGGCAACGGCGACGGTGGGCGCGGGCGTGGCAGGCGCTTGCGTCGGCGTGGGCGTTGTTGGGGGCGCGGTCACCGTCACGATGACTGCCTCCGACGAAACGACGACCTCACCCTTCTCATTCAGACCCTTCAGTTGGATGGTATGTTGTCCGTCAAGAGTCGGCACCCAGACGGTACTCACGTTGAGCTCACTGGACGTGCCGCCGGCGCTCAGCGATGCATACCTGGCATTGTCGATGTAGACATCCACCGCCTTCAATGCGTTGCCTGTCACCTGGCCTTGTATGTCTGTCTGTTGCCCAACCGTCAACTGCATGTTAGCATTCGGCGCAGTGATGACTGCCTTCGGCGGCGCCGAGGCCGTGTTGCATGCGGCTGCCAGTGTCGCCACCATCAGCAGCAATGTGCACATCATCCTGGTAGGCAGCGATCTTCTCGTGACTTGACTCACGTTTCCCTCCGTGAAGTGATGTTCAAACGACGCGGAACTGGGCGTTATGCTGCGCCGCGTTCCGACAGCGGTAACTACTCGGCGGGCGAGAGTCACCCGGTTATCTTTTATTGAGTGTTGTAAGATTCTAGCATGCGGAGAAAAGTGTTTTGTTTGAAAGCTCAGGTGAACTCATGCACACTAAGATTTGAGGTTTACTGACTGTCATGTACCGTCGCTTACTGTCACTTACCGTCACTTACCATCGCTTACTGTCACTAACCTGTCGAGGATGAATTAGATTATGGCTCAGTATCATCAGTTTGATGCGATCGTCGTTGGAGCAGGTGGAGCCGGCTTAATGGCGGCGTTATACGCCAGCAAGTCCGTCAACACTGCCGTCATAAGCAAACTTTACCCCACCCGCTCTCAC
>JAMDDR010000466.1 GCA_023488685.1 Chloroflexota bacterium
AGTTCAGGCACGTTTAGCGCTGTTCCGCGATGGTGGCTATATTCTTGCGCCGGCTGGCGCCGCACCCGCGGAAACGCCGGCTGAAAACATCATGGTCATTGCCGAAGTTGCCAGGTCACAGTTGCGCGCTTAGAATCCGTGCAAGCAGGAAGAGCATCAGGAGTTATTGTCGCCACATGATGAATTCAAAGCGTGTGATTGCCGTTGACGGCGGCCAATCGCATTCATTGGCGGTCGTTGCCGATGAAACGGGTCGTGTTCTCGGTGCCGGGAAGGGCGGGCCGGCCAATCACTTCCTCGAACCGGGCGGGGAAGCACGCTTCCGCCGCTCCATGAGCGATTGTATCGGTGCGGCGTGCGCACTGGCAGGTATGTCGACGCAGCGCGTCGACGCGTCATATTATGCGCTCACCGGCGTACATGCGCAGATGCCCGCCATCCTGCAAACGATTGCTCCGTCCGATAAGCAGACCGTCGCGGGAGACAAGGATGCTTCATTGGTGGGCGGAACCCTGGAGCGGCCCGCGGTGTTGGTGTTGGCAGGAACGGGTGCCATTGCCTGTGGCCTGGATCGCGCCGGCCACGAGGTGATGACCGGTGGGTGGGGCTATTTGATGGGCGATGAAGGCAGCGCGTCATGGATTGCCCCGCGTGCGCTTTCCGCAGCGACGCAGGCCGTGGATGGGCGGGGGCCTGCGACCAGCCTGGTGCAGTTGATCCCGCGTCATTTCGGCGTTGAAAGTCTGCGCGCGTTGCATCCCTTGATCTACACACAGCAGATTGACCGCGTCAGGTTGGCGGGGCTGACCAGGGTGGTGGGTGAGGCCGCGCAGGCTGGCGACGCGGTGGCTAGGGAACTCATGGCGGAGGCTGGAAGGTACCTGGCTGCTGCCGCACTGGTGGTCTTGCGTGCGCTGGCACTCGCCGGCGCGCCGGTGACCATAACCAGCGCAGGTGGCGTCTTCAAAGCCGGCGTGGTCATCGTCGAACCGATGATGGTGCGCATTCACGAGGCGTTTCCGCTGGCGCATTACGAGCCGCCACGCTTTCCACCGGTGATCGGCGCGTTGTTCCTTGCGCTACGGTCGATTGGCGTGGAGATCGATGCAAGCGTGGTCGCGAATGTCATCTCAAGCCGGGTGGTTTGGGAGAACCGCAAATAGAGTGTGAACCTTTGTGAACGCAAGGGTTGGTTGGTACGAGGTAAAAGATATAACATGCAAATAGCATATCCAATCATCCATAGGCTCAAAGGCGGGTTGATCGTGTCATGCCAGGCTGGACCTGAGAGTGCACTGCATGGCCCGCTATTCATGGGTGCTATGGCGTGTGAAGCCGAACGGGGTGGGGCGATCGCTTTGCGCGTGGATGGACCGGCTGATATCGCTGCGGCTCGCAAGATGACGTCGCTGCCCATTCTTGGCATCAACAAACGGAAATTCGAAGGCTACGCGTCGTACATTACGGTGACGTTTGAGCTAGCCAAAGAAGCCGTCGACGCCGGTGCCGATCTGTTGGCCATGGACGGAACGGGGCGACCGTTACCCGGTGGCATGACGCTACCCCAGTTGATTGAGCGTATTCACGACGAACTGCACGTGCCTGTGATGGCTGATGTGTCCGCGCGGGAGGAGGGTATTGCTGCTGCTGCTGCAGGTGCCGATATCGTCGCAACGACGATGGCGGGGTACACCCCTTACAGCCGCAAGGTGACACCGTATACGCCGGACTTCGATCTGCTGCAAGAGTTGGTGGCGTCGGTAGACGTGCCGGTGGTAGTCGAAGGGCGCGTCAACACGCCTGGACAACTGGTGCGGTGCTTAAACCTGGGTGCGTATGCTGTGTGCATCGGTGGCGCGATCACCAACCCTGCCAGCATCACGGCACGTTTTGTTACAGCGATTCATGGTCAGCAAACGGGTGAATAACATGAACCACCGTGAACGAATCCTGGCGGCGATCCACCACCAACCTGTTGACCGCATCCCCACGGATATTTGGGCAACCGGCGAGGTGTGGGACAAGTTGCGCACGCATTTTCGCGTAGGCAGTGTGATTGAGATCTACGACGAGCTTGATATCGATGGCATCATGGGCATTACGCCGCCATACATCGGTCCTGTCGTGCGCCGTGAAGGTGATTACCACGAAAATGAGTGGGGGATGGGCTACCGTATCCAGGCTTACGGTACCGGTGCCTATGATGAGCAGGTGCGCCATCCGCTGGCTGCGGCCGAAACAATTGCCGACCTTGAGGCGTACCCATGGCCATCACCTGACTGGTACGATTATGGCGCATTACCTGACCTGGCGAGGAAATACCCGGACCGGGCCATCGAATGTGGCTATACCGCCGTCTTCTATTATCACAATTTGCTGCGCGGTCTTGAACAATCGCTCATGGACCCCTTGCTACGCCCTGAGTTCACGCGTTGCCTGATCCAGCACCTTTCGGATTTCTTTAACGAGTATCACCGGCGCTGCTTCGAGGCAACACGCGGCCTGGTGCATGTCACACAGGTGACGGATGACTGGGGATCGCAGTATGGTCTCCTGACCAGCAAGAAGGTATTTGACGAGTTCTATCGTACGGCCACGCAGTGTGCCATCGACCTGGCGAAAGCTTATGTCATTCATGTGTTTCACCACGATGACGGTGATATGCGCCCGTTGCTGCCTACGTTGGTTGATATGGGCATTGATATCCTGAATCCGGTGCAGTGGCGCTGTGGCAACTGGGACCTGGCCGCCATCAAGGCGCAGTTCGGTGGGCGTATTTGCTTTCACAGCGCAGTGGATAACCAGGAGACGCTGCCCTTTGGGACGCCAGACGATGTGCGCCATGAGGTGAAGTGGCTGCTGGAGACGTTGGGCAGTGACCGCACTGGTTTTATCATCGGCCCATGTCACAATCTGCAGCCGGTGACGCCCGTCGAAAACATCCTGGCGTTGTATGAGGCTGCGCGGGAATATGGTTCGTCAGGGTAGAGACGCGCTGCAGCGCGTCTCTACGGCGTGTCTTTACACCATGTGTGTTTTGAATCTATAGAGGAGATTGTCATGAAACTCGAAGGCAAGCGTGCGATCGTGACGGGTGGTGCGGCCGGTATCGGCAGCGCAATTGCGGTGGCGCTGGCAAACGAGGGCGCGGATGTGGCCATTGCTGATGTGCAGGTGGATAAGGCAAATGCTATGGCGGCGCGAATCAACGCGCTCGGGCGCCGTGCCGTGGCGATTCCGTGTGATGTGGGCGATTCCACCCAGGTGGACGCAATGGTCAAGCGGGTAGTTGACGAGTTGGGAGGGTTGCATATTCTTGTCAACAATGCTGCTGTCATTTCGCAGGGGCCGTTTTGGGAAGTCGGCGATGAGACCTGGCACAGGATCATTCGCAATAACCTATCCAGCGTCTTCTTTTGCTCTCGAGCGGCAGCTCGTGTGATGATCGCCCAGAAGCAGGGTGGGCGCATCATCAGCATGTCCTCGATACATGCCACACTGTCGGAGCCATCCGCCGCACCGTACACTGCGGCGAAGGGGGGCATTGAAGCCATGTCGCGCACCATGGCGACGGAACTGGCGCCGTACAAGATCCTGGTGAACTGCGTGGCGCCGGGAGCGACCTACAGTGAATTGACCACACCGATGTACACGGACGCGGTCAAACAGGCGTTGTTCCAGCGCGTGCCGCTGAAGGAAATCGCACAACCAGAGTGGATTGCAGCAGGTGTGGTCTTCCTCGCGTCTGAGGATTCGCGCTACATGACGGGCCAGGTGTTGACGATCGACGGCGGCTACGTCATGGATGGCAGCCTGCCGGGCGCGAAGTACTGGACCGAGTAAGCTGTATTACCTTACACAGCTATCGCATCCGTGCCAGGTTATGCTGTGATAGCTGTGTCATCAATAGTAGTCACATGATTTTCGCATAGGCATTGTTTGAGTAACATTTAAATACTGCTTAGCCAAGCTAGCTTCAAGGTGGACACATCAGCGTAATCCATACAATAAATCCGCTGAAAGAACTCATACCTATTGGTCAGTGCACAATGTAGCAAACCGGCTTTATACGCCGTTAAAGGCGCTAAAACCACCATCCACCGGCACCACAATACCCGTGACGAACGCCGACGCATCGGATGCCAACCATACCAACGTTCCGACCAAGTCAGATGCATGCCCAAAACGATTCATGGGCGTGTGATCAATGATGGACTTGCCACGTGGGGTCAACTCACCACTCGACACATCTACCAGCATCGCACGGTTTTGCTCAGCCAGGAAGAAGCCAGGCGCCATGGCATTGACACGTATATCCGGTGAGTATTCCTTTGCCATATGGACTGCCAACCACCTGGTGAAATTGTCGACGCTTGCTTTCGCAGCAGCATAGCTCACCACACGTGTCAATGGACGCACCGCCGCCATCGACGAGATGTTCACGATGCTGCCGCGCTTGGCCCGCACCATACTGCGCCCGAAGATCTGCGACGGCACAATCGTCCCCGTCAGGTTGAGGTCAAACGTGGCCCGCATAGCCTCCAGATTGAGATCAAAGAAACTTTGTTTGGGACTCGTTGTGGCGTCTGGCCGATTCCCGCCGGCTGCGTTCACCAAGATATCCACGCGCTCCCAACGCGAAATCAGCATATCCGCGGCGCGTTGAACCTCCTCAGGCCGCGTAACATCCGCGCTCAAAGCAAGCACCTTATCAGTGTCAGATGTAATAGCTTGAGCTGCCCGCTGCGCTTTGGCCAGGTCACGGCCAATGATGCATACCCGCGCACCTGCGTCCAGCAGACCCTTAGACATGCCCGTTCCAAGCGTGCCACTCCCGCCGGTCACGACCGCAACCTTACCAGCAAGACTAAACATAGTTATGATTCCTTTCTGTAAAAATTGAGGCTAACAGAAGCTTTCCAGATGCCGATTAAAGTGACGCCGTAAGTTGACATAGTGTGCCTCCTCGTTCTGCTTGAGCACAGCCTTGATCCGATCCCCATACACTGCCAGAATGGACCCAAAGCACACATGCAGCATCTGGCGCGCGTCGAACTGATCAAGCACAGCAGCCAGACGATCAGGTTCAGCAAAACCTTCCAACTTCGGCCCCGGCGCTCGCGCAGGATCCGCAGAAACATGGTATGAGGCGCGATCTTCCCCATACCGATCATGCGCCAGCGCATAAACCTTTTGAAACAGCCCTGGGTCACCATAAGCGACCGTACGCAGAGCCTCGAGGTAGCTGGTCCCCGCGGTTTTCAGGTGCACCATGTCACCTGCCAGTCTGGAGACGATGGGGTAAATGCTGAACTTATCAGACCCGGAGTGAATGCTTAGCTTATAAGGCCCCCAATGTCTGGCAACCCGAACATGGGCAGCACAATCACTCTCGAAGGCGTGCAGATCACCAATGTAGTCCACCCCCTTCTCAAACCGGCCGACAAAGCGAGGGGCAAGGCTAACCCACTCCACGCCCATACGGCGCAGCTCGCCAGCAATCACGAAATGCTCAGCGTACGAGGTGGGCTGCTCAGTTTCGTCGACGGAAACCTCGACCTCAAACGGTCGACCCTTCATCGCCCCTTGCAGATACCGATAAAGATAGGTCACATGGGCGATGGCACGACCGTACTTCAGCATTGCGTGCTTCACGGTGGCAGCATCGAACTGGCTGGCGTAGTTGGCAAGCAGGTCAGATGGTTTTGTCTCCAACTTATCCCATGGGAGTGTGTCGAAGCTCAAGCCTTCGACATGACCCACGTGTACACCTGGGTCAAACGTGTAAAACGTAAACCCGGCCGCCACACACCGATCGATATCCTCGGTCGTCTTGAGGTGATCGGCGTCGGCACCATACCCTTCATGCCAGCCCTCCTGAAACACCCCCCACATCGCCTCGTCGACGACTTGTTGCGGTGAGCGCTGCGTGCGCGCCATCTCCCGGATCGACTGTTGTGCGAAGATCGGCGCCATCGCCCCACACGCGCGGATAGCTTGCACGTGACCCGGTGTCGCCAGTCCCAACCGGTCTCCACAACCGGCTGATTTGCGCAGCCCCAGTGTTTGGGGTTGTAACCAGCCCAATATCTTTCGCATCGCTGCTGCAGTGGCTGCATCAAGCACAAAGAACGCCAGGTGCACGGATTGGCCACCATAGGTTACGTCGTGCGAAGTGCTGGGTGCTGCACCTCCCTTCAGCACCGCATCAGGCATGTTACGGCTCAATACAGCCAGTTGCTTATCCTGCCCATTGCGGACCAGGAAAAATAGATCGCCGTTTTGAGCCACGGGCGAGGCAGGATAGACAAAAGCCCGTGACAACACGCTCAGCTCGTCCAGCAGCGACGCGCTCTTCAAAGTGTCAGATCTATTCATAAGGCTCATCAATACTCCTTCACACTCCTTCACAAGTGTGATCCTACTAAAGGCGGAGCCCAAACCCCTCCTCAAGACCGATGTTGCCATTTCGCCCACCGTGTATCCTTCACTCAGGCAAGCAGAGTGGGCAGACGGGTTTAACTTTCTTACTTCTCCTCCTTATAGGCAAGGCTCCAAACGATTGGAGCCTTTTGCCTTTTTCACACCAAGTGTACGCGAGTACGCAAGATCGTGCAGCTTGATGAATCCATTATGATAAGCACCCAGTGGGGTTAAGGATGGACCAGTTAATCACGATTGAGCGCTTTATCATCGATCAGGAACGTGAGTATCCGCAAGCCACAGGCATCTTCTCCAGGCTGCTGGAGGACATGGCACTGGCGGCCAAGATCATCTCCCGTGAAACGCGCCGTGCCGGGCTTACACAGATCCTGGGGATGGCCGGGCGCGTAAACGTACAGGGCGAACAGCAGATGAAGCTGGACATATTCGCCAACGAGACGATCATCCGCATCAACAGCTATGGGGGCCGGCTGGCAGCAATGGCCTCAGAGGAAGCAGATGACCTCATTCACATTCCACCCGAATACGCATGTGGTAAATACGTGCTCATCTTCGATCCGCTGGACGGTTCCTCGAACATAGATGCCAACATCAGTGTGGGCACGATATTCGCCATTCATCGTCGTAAGAGCTTCGACGGCTGCGGTGTCATCGAAGACTGTTTGCAGCCAGGGCGCACCCTCGCCGCAGCCGGATACGTGATCTACGGACCCAGCACCATGATGGTCTATACCACTGGCAACGGCGTGCATGGCTTCACTCTCGACCCAACACTAGGCGAGTTCCTGCTGTCACATCCCAACATCAGCATCCCCGCGCAGCCCAAGTACTACAGTGCCAACCACAGCTACGAGCCACACTGGACAAACGGCGTCCAACATTACACACGCTGGCTGCAAGGCCGCGAGCCAATGAACCCAGAGAAGGGTGGGATGGATGCCTCAGCCTGCCCGTTATCGGCTCGTTACGTAGGCTCACTCGTTGCCGACTTTCACCGTAATCTACTGGAGGGAGGTGTGTACTACTACCCAGCAGATACAAAATTCCCCCAGGGAAAGCTGCGCTTGACTTACGAAGCTGCGCCCTTAGCCTTCATCGCCCAACAAGCAGGTGGCTATGGGTCAAATGGGCAACAACCGATCCTGGATATCCATCCACGCAGCCTGCACGAACGCACACCACTCTTTATCGGCAATACCGGACTGGTCAGAAAAGCTGAGGCGTTCATCGCGCAGGACGATAACGGAACACCAAAATGACCCATCGCATCACTGCAACTTGTTATCTGCCCGATTTCCTGGCGCACTACTACGAGCGGGCACACGGACCATTCCGGAACCTATCAGATCTGCCACCAGAGGAGGCAGAGCACATCCTCGACAATATCCGCAGCGCCGGTGACGTCTTTGCCAGCAAACGATCGGCAGATTACATGCGTGTACGCACGGAACTGGAGCAACGAGTACGAACCTTGTTCATTCAGAAAGGCGGAAAACCACAACGGCACACACCCCACTATATGATTCTGGGTGCCTGCCCCTGGTTACAGGCATGGTATCGCGAGGGGTGCGAACTGCGCATCCCGCTCGTAACATTTGATCCAAGCACGGTGAGCTTCACCTATGGCGATACGTTTCCAGCCATGCGTTACCAGGATGGTAAACCCT
The DNA here is from genome assembly GCA_023488685.1 of Chloroflexota bacterium. Classification (GTDB taxonomy): domain Bacteria; phylum Chloroflexota; class Anaerolineae; order J036; family Brachytrichaceae; genus CAIXPS01. The sequence goes on from JAMDDR010000466.1 coordinate 8,112, forward strand.
ATCGTGGCCAGGTGTACACATTGGAAGAGTTGCCTGCACTCATCCACACTCATGGATTGCCCCAGGATTGGAATCATGATGGCAAGAGCGGGCCAGAGCGTTATATTGAGGCACAGGTTTGGGACGACCAGCCACTACAAGCCTCGCTGCGCTAATGTGCCACCAACGATAGATTGGCCTGGATCACTCCTCGCCGGCCGTTCACACGCCAGTCTGGTTCTTGTAACGATAGACGCTCTGCCAATCCCTCGCTCAATCCAGTGATCAACTCGGACTTCAGCGTGCGCAATGATACGAAGGGGGTGGGGTAGTATGCCGTGATACTCACAAAAGAACTCGCCGGCGGCCAATGTGCATCGCCCAACAGCCGTCTATGATTCGCGTCACCTTTCAAGAATACCAGGTCAAACATCTTCAGATCTTCATATAAATCGGGCGGCATCTGGAAGTAAAACAGGCTCGTCGGATAGAACCAGTGTGTCTGCAGTACCAGCCTGCCAGTCTCCAGATAATGCTGTAGTCGATCCCCTAAAATATGCAGGACACCAGAACTGTCTCGCAGTGCCATAATACTTGCCTGGACATCCTTGGGCATGGCGTCCGAGACAAAGAACGGCTGCGGCTTCAGATGCAAAGTCACCTGGCTGACAAAGCGGGCTGCGAGCAGGCAATCCACCAGGGCCAGGTCCATCAACAACTCTGTGCCAGCGTTATCCGTGATCATCACGACACGTCCGCCCTTGGTCGAGCCAAGCTTATCCCATACTCGCGCCGTATCATCCACCAGCAGGTTAGCACGCTCATCATCAATCTGGCGGGTTGGCCCGATCGTGCTGGCGACGTTATAGCTCAGATCAGTGCGATTACCCCACAGGCTGGCATGCAATAGCATCTCGAAACGCTGGCACAGACCAGTGGGTAACGCCTCCAGAGTGGCACGTAGGATGCGCGGCGCGGCATCCGGCTGAAGTTCGGATTCCTTTTGCGGCGCGTAGGGATCGACACCTTGCCAGGGGCCAGGCTGGAAATAGCCAGTCGCCTCTAGCACGCGACGATAAAAGAACGTCTCGGCCCAGTACCAGGGAACATCCAGCCAAGAGTGTCCCAGCCATGGCTGGGACACTGTATTCCAGAACATTTGATCTGGTGCTGGCTCGATCAAACCGCGGATGGTGCCGCCGGTGATCTCGGTGCGCAAGTCCTGAAAGGCCTGGCGGATGTCCGCTGAGAAATCGTTGCGTGTGACGATCTCGTCGATGATACGTGGCACGCGCACTTTGAACGTGTTATATGCAAACGAACCCGGTTCTGATGTCATCAGCGGCGCTGGCAGCTCACACGGATCGATAAGATACGATGGAACCTCGAATGTGTTCAAGCGAATATGACCTCGTCATCGTTGGAATCTCTGCGCGAGGATACCACGGCCTGGAAAGATATGGTGTAGCGAATACATGGGGAGGTAACAGCCATCTCATCTCGTGGCTCTATGAACCCTATTCCTCGCCGAAAGCGCTCCGTGTTGCACTGGCAGCACCGCGTTGTTTATCACGGATATAGCGCTGCAGTACCTGATCGCTCTTGTGTCCGGTCTGTTGCTTGATCTTCCAGATGCTGACATCACGCTTGGCGGCCTCCGTCACATAGCCAGCGCGCAGGCTGTGGCCACTGAATAGGTCAACGTCCAGCCCTGCGGCCTTGGTGTACTTCTTCACCAAGCGGGCGACCTCTTGTGAATTCATGCCGCGTGTAATGACATTGCCCCGGCGGCCGATCGGCCTGAATACCACACCCTCTGTGATGCCAGCCTCGCGAATCCATGCTTGAAGCGCCGTGACGGGGCAGATCGTCTTATCCTTGAGTACCGGCAGGAGCTTTCTCATCCCCAGGCCTTCCTGATCCGTCTTGGACCGGCGCAACACGACAATGGCATCTGTCTTATTAAATGTTATGTCTGATAGTTTGATGTCGACGAGTTCGCTGCGCCGAAAAGCACCGCCGAAACCGACAAGTAACATAGCCTTGTCACGTGTGCCGCGGATTCCTTCAGGGAGTTGATCCAGGAGACTCTTGAGTTGCTCCAGGGTGATTGGCTCTTTCCCTTTCTGGGCGATACCCAAAGTGCGCCGGATACCGCGCAGCAGTTCCTGGATTTCCACCGTGCGCACAGGATTGGGGAGCTTTGCCATCCGGTGCATGAAGCTGATAGCCGCGGCCTTGCCTTGAATGGTGCTGTTCTTCGCGCCCAGATCGGCAAGGTAGGTCAGGTAGTCGGCCACTGCACCAATTTCTGCCGGTAGGCTCTTGAAGCCATTCGCATGGCAATACTCCGTGAAGTCACGCCAGTGTGACTCGTACATACGCCGTGTACCTTCAGCCTTTGAAGCTTCGACATACTTGTGCACGCGCTCAGCCCGGACGGTTGATAAAGCCTTGTCGGCCATATTTTTAGCCTCATAGACGCTTTTGTAATGAACGAAAAGAAACGATTTTCAATCGTTGAGGGTCATAGTGTACCCCCAACGCGGGGAATTGGGTCTCTAGGAACTACAACAGAATGAGGATTGCTGCGGCAACGAGAGCCAGCGCAAGGAAACCGGCCAGACGCATCTGCTTGCGGATGGAGACCTCGGTGCCAGGATTCGGTGCCAGGATTAAGGTTGCCATGGTGATCCGGGATAGTCACGCGTCGGCCATTCTTGCTGTTAACGTGCACGTGGCTGCCAGTCTGCCGCTCACCAGCGTAGTTTGGATGCAAGCGGCAGTGGCGAAGGTACTCCTGGGCGGCGTGATGCCCGGCCTCAAGCGGGTTGCCCTTCTTGCTCATCTTCAACGCCCTCCTCGATGTCGGCCTCTACCAGTCGCACGGCTGGCAGCTTGCCCGCGGCAGCCGCAAAGACGACTTGAGCCACAGCCTCAATAACGCTCACAAGTCGCTCGCCAGAGACAACATACTCGGCGCTTTGCGCATCACCACCACCGCCGGTCATGCAGTTATTAGCTTCGACGATACCAATCAGGGTATCGGCCTGAGCATCATCTAGGCCAGGCGTAAACACGAGCTTGATTTCGTAGTACTTATCCATTCATAGCCTCCTGCCGCGAGTGTACCACTACCCCATCACAGTTGCGCAAGCTGTTGCGCAGGCTAGGGTTGCCACGATGCTATTGCAGCAACCATTCAGGACTGGCGAGAGTGGCGCAGGTCATGCCCGCGCCTCTATACAAGACAGGAGATCAAAAGGCAAGCCACGTTAGCGGTACACTATGAGTGTCTTGCCAGTATTGGCACAAGACGGGAGGGGATACATGAAACGAATTGGTCCTTGGGCTACCATGTTTGCCCTGTCGTGTTCTACTCTAACCCTTCTAACCCTCACTGCTGCATGCAGCGGGAATATTGTCGGCAGCCTGCTAAAGGAGACTCCGCCTGCTATCGCATGGGAAGGCGTTGCTGCTGACAAACCGGGCAACGCACCTGACAAGAAACGAGAATACCGTGGCAGTGCCACCGTCCGCATTCAGATATGTGACATGAACGCAGCCGGGAAACGCACCTGCCAGCCAAAACGAACCTATCGCAGGCCAGTCACCGTGTACACTGGCGCCGCTGCGTCCTGCGACGCTGTCGAGGAGGATAATCCGTTCAATCTTGCCATCTATACCGACCAGAATCCCCGGAAGCCATTGGATGGTGAGTTCGCCATCCAGTCCGCTGCCAGTGTGATCGCTTCGTATAGTGGTGCATGCGCGCTGTTGCAGTATTGGACGCTCAGCCTGGACGGTAACACGCTCACCGGCGAGCTCAGCGAAGCGCATATTGACGAAGGCTCCGCTGCGAACATCATCTGGAGCACCCGGACGTTGGTACGCGGACTTGATCCGATGGTGCTGCCATCCACGATAGGGGAAGGTACCACACTGAGCGGCACTATCAAGACATCTGATATTCGCTTACACCTGGAAGGAGGCACAACCGACCTCTCGCGCCTTTTCACGGCGGATGTCGTCGCCAAACAGGTGCCCAAACAGGTGCAGTGACGTAGAAACCCGATATCTCTGCGAACGCTTTGTGTTCGCACGACATCAGGTTTCTCTATCAATTGATCAACTGGATCGCGCCCGGCACGACACCTAACTCAAGGTCGCACACGTTGTCGGCGTAGGTGGCCACCATCTCGCCATCGGTGTGAACGAGCAGCGCCCGGTCTGCGCGCAGACGCATTGACCTCAGTGTACCCATGCGCACCTGGTGAAAGCGTCCATGCGTGCCGCGCATCACCTCAGGGATCAGGCGGATCATCATTGGTCGCGACACCGGCGAGAACAAGGTATAGTTGAGCCACCCATCATCCACCTTGGATTCCGGCGTGGTGATAAAGCCCCCACCCTCACGTGTGCCGTTTCCAACGGTGAGCATCTGTACCGGGTGCGTCAGGGTCATGCCGTCTATGTCAATATACATCATCGGTGCCTCATAGTTTTCGATGATGGTGCGGATCACTGCCAGGAAGTACATGCCAAAGCCGCGCAGCGAGTTGATGCGCTGGCTCTGCAAAGTCACAGCGGCATCGAAGCCAATCCCCAGCGCATTCACCCAGTAGCGTCTGGGTTTGGTGCCCAGGCGGGTATAGGCGATATCGATGGCACGCAGGTGATCCTCCTGAAAGGCAAGCCGCAACGCCTCAACGGCCTGCGCTGTTACACCGATGCCACGCACGAAGTCGTTGCCCGACCCCACTGGCAGAATTCCCAGGGCGGGTCGTACGGGTGCATCGATCTGCATCAGGCCATTTACTACCTCATGCACCGTTCCATCGCCACCCATTGCCACTACCCGCTCATACCCTAACTGGCCGGCTTCGGCTGCAAGCTGTGTGGCATGCCCGGGTGAATCGGTCATCACCCAGTCTGCCCCGCCCAATTGGTCGGTCAACTGTTTCAATTCGTACGCAATCTCGGCGTTGCGTCCGCGATTCGCTCTTGGATTGAAGATCACTCTGACTTTTGGCATTGCCTTTCCATCAAGACCATGAAGCATCGTACATATTCAACACTTTGCGTATGTTCCCGTTTCGTCCAGGGATAGCAAAACTTGTTATACTGTTCCCATTGCAAACAAGGATCGAACTATGAAGAAAGCCATTACACTGCTGCTAGCACTCACGCCGGCCACATTCCTTCTGGGACTCCTCGTCTCCATTCAGGCAGCACACGCAAACACGGAACCTGGCACACGATTGCAGGCGTATCCATCAATTGCCGCGCAGACAGCCAGCGCGTTGACACACACGGCATATCTGCCAATCGTTGCACAATCACAGCTCGTCGAGGCACGCGTGCTATGGATTTCGCGTTTCGACTGGTGTGGCACGCCTCCCTGTAGCCGCATCACCCTGGAGAACCTGATTAACCGCGCTGCGGATGCGCATTTTAACGCCATCCTGCTACAAGTGCGGGCGACTGGTGACGCTTATTACACTCCCGGCCTGGAACCATGGTCTTATCGACTTAGCAGCAGCCAGACACAGACGTTGGGAACCAACCCTGGCTGGGATCCGCTTGCCGTCGCTATCCAAACGGCGCACGCCCGCGGGCTGGAACTGCATGCCTATGTGAATATGTACTCAAACTGGGAATGCAATCGCTGGTTCCCGCCAACGAATACGGTCCCCCTGCACCCGTTCTGGTCGCTGGCAAACTATCAAGCAGATCCTTACAACTACGAATCTACATGGCGCGTGTATTCCAACACGGTCAGTGGTGCGACCGCTATGTCCGTACTGTCATCTGCTACCGTGCCCTGCAGTGAGTATTTATGGAGCAGCCCTGGTGTGCAGCGGGTGAACGAGCAGAATCTGGCGGTTATCAAAGATATCGTGACTCGTTACGATGTGGATGGCATTCACATGGACCGGGTGCGCTATCCTGGCGCTCAATTCTCCGTCGACCCAGAAAGCCAGGCTGCCTACACCGCTGCGCGTGCTGTCTCCCCTACCCTGATGTATGGTGACTGGCAACGCAATCACCTGTCTGAATGGATGATGCGCATCTATACCGAGACGAAAGCCATCAAATCCTGGGTCAAGCTCTCGGCAACCGTCTGGTTCACCTATAAAAAGACGGCTGCCATCACGTTCCCTACATCGCAGGGTTATTATGACTATTACCAGGATTCGCACCGCTGGATCACACAGGGTTCGCTGGATGCCATCGCGCCAATGATCTACGGCGCGACCTTTAACGGCGATATCGCCAAGTGGAAGGCTCTCGCCGACGATCACGTGGCCGTGCAAGGCAGTCGCCAGGTATGGCTGGGCATTGGTGGGGCTATTACCTCATTCGCTGACATTAACACGCGCATCGAATATGCCCGCAGCATTGGTGCCAAGGGGATCGCGCTGTGGTCTGCCGGGGCCATTGAGACAAACCAGTACTGGGATGACCTTTTGAGTGGCCCATTCAAGGATGTTGCTGTGATGCCTTAGAGATCGCAGCCTATTGGACTTATCCGTTCGCTGCGAACAGATGAAACCAGAGCAACTAGGGCGTGTATAACCCGCGGCACACATGCAGCCCGCTTTGAGCGGGCTCGTTGCGTCAGGCCACAAACGAGTTTGTGGCCTCTCTTTTACGGACGTGCCGGGCGAGGTGGCGAGGTGTGGACAGTCTGTTTCGTCCTTATTCGTAGGCTTCGAGGAGGTGCATCATGGAACTGAGTAGGATCGAGCAACTGTACCAGGTGATACTCGGACCGTTCCCAGAACGGGTTCCGCTGAATTTGGAAGTGCTGGCACAGGAAGAGTGCGATCACTTCACCAGGATGCTCATCGCATGGGACAACGACGCGAGCGAGCGTGTCCGCGGTTACCTGCTTCAACCCAGGCAAATAAACAAGAAGCTTCCCGCACTGCTTGCGTTCCATGGCCATATACGGTGGGATTTGGGTAAGAAGCACGAGGCCGATGTGGATGTGCAAGAAAATGCACACCTGCCGCTTGGACCGGAACTGGCCCGGCGTGGATTCGTGGTCCTGTGTGGTGATGCTATCTGCTGGGGTGACCGGCAGAACCCCGCGGAGGAGCCCGGCGGCGTCATGTACGAACGCATGGTTGCCATGCGGCTCCTGGCGGAAGGCCGCTGCATGGCGTCCCAGTATGTATGGGACGCCATGCGCCAGTGTGACGTGCTCCAGTCTCTCGACCTCGTGGACGGACAACGCATCGGCGCCATCGGGATCTCGATGGGTTCCGGACACGCCTGGCTTTCTGCGATGATCGAAAAACGCATCCGTGCACTCGTGGGGGTGTCGAGCTTCTACACCTACAAAGCACTCTATCAGCCACCCATCATCCACTGTTACATGAACTATCTGCCCAACGTGCTGAAGTACGGCATTGAGACGTACGACCTATTCCAACTCATTGCCCCTAGGCCGTTCCTGATGATCAACGGTAAGACAGAGCCTCAGGACCCCGTGGAAGCCACTCGCGAGCTGTATGAAAAAGCAATACCGGCTTGGGAAGCGCTGGGTGCAGGTGACGATTTCCGGCTATTTTTCCATGAGGGCGGCCTAGGGGCAATGAGTTGGAATAG
>JAMDDR010000571.1 GCA_023488685.1 Chloroflexota bacterium
CCATGGAACCGGCGGGGGTGCTGGCGGGGGCCACCATCCGGGCGACGGCCAATGCCGCCCATGATGCGACGCAGGCCAAGGCGTTACTGCAGCAGGCCCAGACCCTGGCGCAAGCGTTGGGGGATCGGGTAGCCGAGACGAAAATCCTGTGGAACCTGCTGTTGGTGGCGGTGCTTGACAACGAGAGCCATCAGGCGCGTATTGACTATGGCGAACGCGCGTTGGCGCTGGCGCGCGAGCTCGACTTGCCCGAACAACGCGCGTTCATTTTGAACGACCTCTGGTATGCGTATGCGGGCGGGAGCCAGTGGGCACGGGCCAGTGAGGCGCTCGCCGAAGCCCGCGGGATCTGGCGCACGATCGGCAATCCGCCGATGTTGGCGGAGAATCTCATGCGCGCGGCGATATCGCACTTTGCCGCCGGCGAGTACGAGCGCGCCATTGTGAGTAGCGCCGAGGCGGTCCAGCTTAGCCAGGCCAGCAACAATATCGATGGGTATGCGAACAGCTTGGGGATGGCGGGGCGTGCTTATTTCGAGTGCGGGCGGTTGGGTGACGCGCTAGCCGCCATGGAAAGAGCCGTCGAGTTAGGCGAGCGGGTGGGCAACGTCACCACGCTGACGGGCGTCCGGGCTGATCTCGGGTGGGTTTATGGCTGCATGGGGATGACTCGGAAAGGGCTGGCCCTGGCACACCTGGCGCAGACAGCGGCCCAACAGTTGTTCCCGCTCACAGCGGCCTGGTCGACGGCGATTACTGCCAGGCTGCACCTGCTGGACGGCAATGTGACGGAAGCCGAAGCGGTCCTGGGTCGCATGGCGCCTTACCGTGAGATCAGGGAAAGAGTTGGTTTCATCCCAACCATTTGGGGCGATGCGGCATTGGCATGGGGCGAACTCGCGCTGGCCAAACGTGACGACGCGCGCGTGATCGTCCTGATGGATGACCTGTACGCCAGCGCCAGCGAAACGGGTGTTCGCTTCCTGCTCCCGGACGTGCTGCATCTCAAAGGTCAGGCGCTATACGGCCGGGGTCAAACGGACGAGGCTTACGCAACCCTCACACGAGCCCGCGCCGCGGCAGAGGAACTGGGGTCGCGCCGGGCGTTGTGGCCAATTCTCGTCACACTGAGCGATGTTGAAATGCGGCGTGGCCATCCCGGCGAAGCCAGGATCATGCGCCAGCAGGTGCACAATATCGTGTTGGCCATGGCCAACCAGTTAAGTGATCTCGCAATGCGCAATTCGTTTCTCAATTTGCTGGGATGATGCGCACCAGCAGATATCGAAAGTGCAACCCGCAGCATCAGGGCCGCGCCCTCGCGCTGCAGCCAGCACCAGCGGGTAGGTAACTTATGCGCAGGCCGGCGCATCCTTGTTCCAGCGGTTGAACGTGGGATTCTCGTTCCCCGCCAGGCGCGCGCGCGCATCCAGCCATAGTTGGCGCCATTCACGCCAGTCGCGCAGTTCGCTCTGTGGGTGGCGGTGACTGCGCGCGACGAAGCCGGGAAAGGCGGGGCGACCGGTCGGCTGGCCGATGGGTTGGTACCGCAGGTCGAAGCTCCAGCGGATGTCGTCGCTCACGTTCTCCAGCGCGGCGTGAATCGTGCGGCGCTGCATGAACAGCGCGCCCCCGCGTTTGATGGGGACGGGCACGGCCTCGCGCGTGATGAGCCTGGCCGGTATTTGCAGACCGCCATCGGGTCCAATGCCCGGACAATGCGCCGTCAGCCCATCCTGGTGGCTGCCCGGCACCACGCACAAGCAACCGTTCTCGACCGTCGCGTCGGTCACAGGGAGCCACACCGTCAGGACATTCACCTCGTCCTGCTCCGGCAAGGCGACACCCTGATCCTGATGCCAACCCACCCGCACCATCAGGCCGTTGCCCTGTTCCTGCGGCACCACCCGCTCGGGTGGCTTGATGCGCGTGTGCTGGATGGGGTTTGAGTAGATCTCCGGCCCGACGAATTGCTCGACGGCGTCGAGCAGGCGGGGATGGCGCAAGAGGTCGAAGACGGCTGCCGTGCAGTGTAACGGCGTGTCGCCCTGCACGCCGGCCTGGGGCAAGGAGATGTCAAAGTGCTGCGCCCAACTCAATCCAGCCGTCGTCATGATCTTGATCAGGCGCTGGCCAAAGGGCAACCCCGCGAAGGTGCCGGCCAGCCTGCCCTCGGCGTGCCATTGCTCGGCCAGTGCGTCGAGTGTGGCCGCATAATCGTCGACGACCGGTTGCAGGTCGCGCGCGGGGTCGAGCAGACCCTCAACGACGACGTAGCCGAGTTCGTCAAATTGCTGAAGCTGGGCCGGTGTGACTGGTGGGGTTACTTCAGACGTCGAGCCGTTGTGTTCTGACAGATGCACAGTCATGGTCTTGTCCTCCACACAACAATGCCTGTAGCCTCTCGCTCAGTGCAAATCTGAAGTTAATATGGTGCGCGCTGCTCCGGGTACAGGAGGGCGCATCTCGCAAACTGGCAGACCCTAACACTAGAGCGATGATACTATAGCACCTGACTCGTTGAACATATTAGTTACTCATTCTCGTCACCCAATTGAGGATGTCGAATCCCCGATCAAAGCTGGCGATCGTGCCAACGCCCCACTCTTTGCACAGTAAGCCTATGAGGGCATCGTTGAAGTTCAGCGCCCCCGACGTTTGCTTGACGATGCCAAGGATATCCCGGTACAGCCGGTGCCACTCCGATGAAGCCCACGTAATGTCGCTATCGGGTATTCGTGAGCCGAGTTCATCCACCATGTGAGGGATTTGCTCGCCACGGCCTTGCTCTTTCATGCGCCGGGCGATGACGCTGACACACTCCCCCAGGACACAGTCAAGGTAGACAACCTCATCCTGGTTCGCATCAAGCCTCTCCATCAAGGCTGTTGCTCTTGAGTGCCAGTGATCGGCGCTATCCAAAAAACCGACGAGAACGGAAGTATCAATGACAACTCTGGCCATCGGTTAGTCGTATAGCCTCTGTGTGTCCTCAAGCGCATCA
>JAMDDR010000355.1 GCA_023488685.1 Chloroflexota bacterium
GCACGGGCTGCGCTAGTGAAAAATCCGGACGTAAAGATCAGCCCGTTGCTGGCGGATGCCTATGGCAACAGCGGCGGCAGCGATCGCGCCCGGCGTGTGACGCTATTGGAGCGGTTGCGCGCCGAGGTGAAGGTGGACATGGCGGCAGAAGCAGGGGCCGTGAATGAAAAGGGGGTGAGTGAAGATGAGCAGTAATGGGAATGGTAATCACGAGCGGCCGGTGAACTGGACCGTGGTGTTGTGTGTGCTGGTGCTCGTGTGCGGCTGGGGCGTGGTGCAGTTTGTTAGCAATGCGTTCACCAGCCTGGACGAGTCGACGCGCAGCGTGCTACTGACGGCGATCCTGTTCGCGTCCGCGCTGGTGTTGGCGTTGCTGGTGGTGGTGGCGATGTTGGTGCGGCGTGTCAGCTCTCAGGCACAGGCGCCGATGATGCCGATGGGGATGACCATGCAGCCGGGCTATCAGCAGTTGCCGCCGGGGCAGGCCTGGCCGCAGTTGACCGCGCACGCCAATATCTATGAGGATCAGGACGACGGAGGGTTCAATGTCGCAGAGAACTAACCAGCCTGCCGAGACCCGGAGTTTGGTCGTTTTGACGGTCGAAAAAGGGGATGGGCGCGCGATCCAAAACGCATCTCCAAACGTTTGGGGGGTTATCTCCAAACACGTTCCAAACATTGTTGTGTTCAAAACGATTTGTGGGCCGCTGAAACTGCGCCGGATCCTGCAAATCTCGCAGACGGAATTGTCCGTAGCGCTGGCGGCGTTCATGGATATGCGCCGGCGCCGTACCTATACACGAGGGACGATGAGCGCCTGTGAGATCCCGGAGCGGTTCAGACGCCGGCGCAAGAAGTTGCCTTATCGGTACTGGTCGAAGCGATGGATGCCCGACCACGTGATCGAGGCGTTTCACGCCATGATCGTTTGGCTGGTCGACCAGTTCTCTGGTGGTGAATATCGAGCGCGCGTGACCGGGAAGCGTATTTGGCGCGTTCAGTTGAGGAGGACAGCGTGAGGGTAGTTTTGTGGATTCTCTTATTGATCTGTATCGCAGCGGCCGGGTGCTTGTTCCTATCGATGAACGCAGACAGCCAACGACTGGTATTTGTCGCCTTCGGCAGTTGGGTCATTGGTATTGTCACCGGCTACGTGGTGCGATCCGTGCTGGCGTTGCGACCTGGGCGGCGCGTGGTCCGGCGTGTGCGAGGCGAACTGGTCGAGCCGTCGCGCGCGCTGGTGGAGATGAGTCATGATTGATTTCCACCTCATCATGGATCACATCAATGCTGCGTTGCCGGCACGCCCGGCACCGAGCAGTGATCCTGACTTAGCTCGCTGGGGCGAGTGGGTCATGGAGGTTGGTGCGGATGCAGTGTGTACCCCGTCGCGCCACGGCCGGCTTACGGGCTATGAGCCATACGACTACGACCGGCGATCATGCAGCCAGGTCATTGCCGACGAGCTGGCGGCACGTGCGACGGTCACCGTCACGTTTGTGTGCCAACGCAATGATGCGTTGGTGATCTGGTGCCAGGCGGATTCGAAAGCCGCGATGCTCAGGCTCCGGCTTGTGGGTGCCGTCGAGACGTCGCGGACCGTGGCGGCGGTGGCCGAGCTTGATGGTACGAGCGTGCTGGTGATCCAAGAATACAGGGATGGCACCTACGCATTCTGGCACCACGTGGCCCGACGCATTGCCCGGCGCGAACTTGGGCTGCCGCTCGTCGAGCCGGAGATCGAGCCGGATCCGGTTCAGTTGGCGCCGGCGGTCGAGTGGCCGGATGGTCGCGCGTGGGTCGTCGCCGAGAGCGCGGTGATGGCAGCAGCAGCCGAGGCGTAGCAGCTACTACTACTGCTGCTACTACGCCGGACGCACGCGGCGACGGGCCAAAAGCGCTTGTTTTCTCGTAGTAGTAGCGTAGTAGTAGTAGTAGTAGTTTGGCTGAGGTTGGGATATCGCAGACAGGGAGGGACATGAAATCAAAACTTACCAGGCTCATCGTCGTCGGCATCATCGCGTTCGTCGCCTGGCAGTTCGCCGGCGGCGAGGCGCATGCGCAGGCGGACCGCCTGATCGTAACGGTGCGAGGCATGGACCCGCTGCTGACGCTTGGGATTGGTGTTGTGGGCGGACTTGTGCTGGGGTCGATCCTGAGGTGAGCGCCAGCCGCAGCCGCCCGGTAGGTTGTCCTATTCAATTCATAAAGGGGAAGAGAATGACAGATCAGTTGTGCGTGTGCGTACGTCAGCAGATTAATTCCGGCACGGTGCTACAATGCCCATACCAAGAGCGGAAAGGCGCGCGGTCTTCGGGCCGTCGCGCCTTTTTGTTTGCGGCGCCACCGGAGCCGAACGCCATTGACAATCGTTGGCACTGAGTGTGTTCAATCGATCCAAGAGAAGGCTATGACACAGACATCGTCAACATCATCGTCCTCCAGGGGAGGAGTGTGTCGGGTGGTCCTTGAGGACGAACTAGAGGCCCGCGCACTGGCGCTGTGGCGCAAATTCCGCGAGCGCAACCGGATGGCGGGCGTCACCCACTATGAGCTGGTTTTCGTCGTCAACGAGGATTCGACCGATCTCCACGTGCGCAATTCCCAGAAAGACGTTGCCAAACACGATCCTAACTCATTGCGGGACATCATGAACGCACTCGGCGCCGAGCCCGTCCGTTCTGGATAGCCGGCGCCTAAACAATTTCATATCACGTTTCACGCCAAAAGCGGAAAGTCGCGCGGCGTCTCTTCGGAGACCCGCGCTTTTTTTATTTCTTTCCAAGCATAGGTTGTATTAGTAATATAAAAACCATTAACAGCTGTTGTTGTATTTGACATGGCAATCACCGCTCCGCTTTGCACTGTTGCATAATTATTTCCACCAAAGGCAATTCCAGGAATACAACCATATAAATTTGTATATGAACCATTTGCTGTATCTAATACATTTGTGTAAGCCGAACCTGACTCCCAGTATCCACCAAAAGATGT
>JAMDDR010000442.1 GCA_023488685.1 Chloroflexota bacterium
GTATCGCCGCCCAGTCGGTGACGCGCCTCCGCCTGGCCGGCATACCGGCAGCGCAGGATACGACCCTGTGTCGCCAGCGGCTGTTGAAGTAGAATTTACGCAAAGTCTGTGGTGCCGGGCGGACCCGTGTGTCCGCCCCTACGTGAGGACACTGAGCCACGCTACGCCAGACGAGGGATGACGGATACGAAATCACGATGACCTACATCTATGCAGTCGCAAACCAAAAGGGGGGCGTGGGTAAAACCACGACGGCAGTCAACCTCAGCGCTTATTTAGCCTTGCGCGGCAAGCGTGTCCTTTTAGTCGACATGGACGCCCAGGCCAATGCCAGCAGCAGCCTGGGCATTGACCGTGAGAAAGTGACCTGCTCCAGTTACGATGTGCTGCTGGGCAACGTCACCGCCGCCAAGGCGACGCTGAAGAATACCAAGCTCAACCTTGCCATCATTCCCAGCGGTCCGGGGCTGGCAGCGGCCGAAGTGGAGTTGGTCGGCGAACTGGCGCGCGAATACCGGCTGCGCCAGGCGATCGACACCGAAGCCGGGAAGTACGAATACATCCTGATTGATTGCCCGCCTTCACTCGGTTTGTTGACGGTCAACGCGCTCACCAGCGCCACCGGCGTGCTGGTCCCCGTGCAGTGCGAGTATCTCGCGCTGGAAGGGCTGTCACAGTTGACACGCATCGTGCAACTGGTGCGGCAGCGCTTGAACCCACAACTGGAGATCCGTGGATTAGTCCTGACCATGTACGACGCGCGCACCGCTTTGGCTCACCAGGTAGTCGCCGAAGTGGAAAAGTACTTCGGGAATCGCGTTTTCGCCACGCGCATCCCGCGCAACGTGCGGCTGAGCGAGGCGCCGAGCTATGGACAGCCCATCCTGACCTATGCGCCGTCCTCACCCGGCGGCACCGCTTACAAGGCACTGACCGACGAGCTGGTCACACAGAACGAGGGGGCGTCTTAACATGCCAAAGTCAATCGGACTTGGACGCGGATTGGCATCGTTGATCCCAGGCGCGGACGAGAGTGCCAACCCACCTGCATCCAGCATCAGTGGCCTGATGGATATTGCGGTCGGCGACATCCGCCCCAATCCGCACCAGCCACGCCTGACACGCGGCGTCGAGGCGATGCAGTTGGAAGAACTCGCCGCCAGCATCCGCGAGCACGGCGTGATCCAGCCGCTCATCGTCACACGCACCACCGGGCTGGGGGCCACCGCCGGCGCTCCCTACACGCTCATCGCGGGCGAACGGCGCTGGCGCGCAACTGGCCGGGCTGCCCCACGTGCCGGTCATCGTCAAAGAGGTCGCTCCTCAGCAAATGCTCGAAATCGCGCTGGTCGAGAATATCCAGCGTAGCGATCTCAGCCCGCTGGAAGAAGCCTCGGCCTACCAGCAATTGATGAACGAATTTGGCATGACGCAGGAGCAGGTGGCCGAACGCGTGGGCAAGAGCCGCGTTGCAGTGACGAACACGGTGCGCCTGCTCAAACTGCCCGGCCAGATCCAGGTGGCGCTGATGCAAGGCGTCATCAGCGAAGGCCACGCGCGTGCCATCCTCGGCCTCAACTCAGCCGTCGATCAACTCGTCGCGATGGACCATGTGGTGAAGAACAAGCTGAACGTGCGCCAGACGGAGGAATTGGTGCGGCGCATGTCTGAGTCACAACCCGTGCCCAAGAAGGAAAGTCCGCCTCCCAAGCGCTGGGAAGGTGCGGAGGAATACGAGTCCAGGCTGCGCGCCAAACTGGGCACCAAGGTCCAGTTGCAGCGCAGCCGCAAGGGCGGCCGCATCGTGATCGAATTCTATTCGGATGAGGAATTCTCATCCGTCTACGAAAAGATCGTCGGCGATGGAGGATAGAGATTAGAGATTCGAGATTCGAGATTATGGTGAATCACACTCCTGATCGCCAAACACCATTCACTAATCCCCAATCTCCAATCTCTAATCTCTCCAATCTCAAGTCACAATCATGACATTCCTACAACCCATCATCCAAGAAAAGCTCCAACAGGCAGTCGACCTGTTGGGCGAGCAGAACATCGACTGCTGGATTACTTTCGTGCGCGAGACCTCGCAAGTGCACGACCCGGCATTGGACCTGATCCTGGGGTTTGGACTGACCTGGGACTCCGCCCTGATCATCACGCGCAACGGCAGCAAGGTTGCCATCGCGGGCCGCTACGACGGCAACAACATCAGGGAGCTGGACGCCTACGATGAAGTCATCACCTATGACCAGGGCATCGCCGAGACGCTGCGCGCCAGGATCACCCAGATGAACCCGGGTGGTATTGCGCTCAATTATTCGCTCAGCGACCCCGGCTCGGATGGGTTGACGTTCGGCATGTATGCGCGCCTGACACAGATGCTGGCGGGCACACCCTACCCCACGAACTTCAGCAGCGCAGAAGGCATCGTGCGCCGGCTGCGCGAGCGCAAGACGGCGAGCGAACTCGAGCGCATTAAGACCGCGATCAATATCACCGAGCGCGTCTACGCGGACATCTTCGCGCAGCCCCTGCGCGGCATGACCGAGAAGCAGATCCACGCGCTGACCGGCGACCTCGTCGCGCGCCACGACTGTGATTTCGGGTGGGAGCGCGTATACGATCCGATCGTCAACGCCGGGCCGGATTCATCCATCGGGCACGGCATCCCGAGCGACCTGGCCGCCGAAGCGGGGCAACTGTTGCATTTCGACTTCGGTTTGCGTCATGCGGGTTACTGTTCCGATCTGCAACGCATGGCTTACGTGCGGCGCGAGGGCGAGGACGGAATCCCTGAGAACGTGGCCCGCACGTGGACGGCCTGTTGGAGCGCGTTGGAAGCCGGGCGCGCGGCGCTGAAACCAGGCGTCCAGGCGTGGCAGGTCGACGACGCCGCACGCCGCGAGCTGACGCGGCAAGGCTACCCGGAATACATGCACGCTTTTGGCCACCATGTCGGGCGCAACGCCCACGACGGCTTTTCTGAATGAA
>JAMDDR010000522.1 GCA_023488685.1 Chloroflexota bacterium
ATCCGCAGGGGCCATCGCATACAACCTTCCTTCATCGGCACTGCACCTTGTCACGTGCCAACGTCTTTCGTTGGATGCTATGCCACACTCGGCAAAACCGCATTTATTTCTTGGTTTCATATAGTATGAGTGCATGTTGATTGCGCACTTAGTTCCCGGCTATTTCGCTGCGTCAATATCAGCACGTTCTTGGCCGTCAACCTGGGGGAAGGTCAGGCGCGTGGCCCTGTGGGGTGTAGCCCTGGGTGCTACATTTGTGCCTGATTTAGACGTTATCTACAACGCAACTTTCTGGCACTTCTTCAACCACAGCCTGCTTTGGACGCACAGTCTTTTCACTCACATGGCTGTCGGCGTGTTGTGGTTGCTTGTATGGAGGATTGGGCGCTGGCCTTACGCGCAGACACTGCTGGGCCTATGCTTCTGCGGTGGGATCTCTCACTTGGCGCTTGACGTTATTTCTCATGGCACGCCGCTCTTTTATCCTCTATCGATGCGATTGGTCGGTGTGCCATCCGAACGGGTACTGCAGTACGGCGCCATAGGGTATCTGACCGACCCTATCTTTCTGCTCGAGCCGCTACTGCTAGGGTTTGCGGCCGGACACTGGGCGTTGACTCGGATTCGATCCACACAAGCCAGAGGGCTCATGCTTGCAGGGCTATGTGGTGTATATGTTGTCTTTTCTTCTGCTTACGTCTTCACCCTCCCAGTGATTCAGCGGATGGTTGATGCGCAGTCCTTGCTTCCTTGATGTGCCGGGTATGAACCAGAGACGAAACCCGACAGGTGGCGCATGTGTATCTCCATGAGCACGAGTTGTGTCAGGTTTGCCCGCAGTTCATGACTTGCACGATATTGATAGACCCAGAACTCTGTCTGGCGGGGTGTATTTCGCAAAAGTGGCGTACCCACCGACCCACAACACCCCCTTGACAAATCACTCAAAGGTAACTACACTTGCTCTGTGAACAGAACATTTGTTCCGAATCAAAACCAGCGGAGGGTCGTCGCGCAACCCCGCGGCAGCCCTTACCTGGGCCTGTCACCGCCGGTGTGACAACCAGTGACAACAGTTGTCACTTGTCACATGTCACAACGCCCCCCTGACTAACCCTTGCGAAGGGTGTCTGAGCAAGCCGCGGTTCGGGCGTGCACCCTTCGCAAGGGTTGGTGGGCGTTGGCCGGCCATTTTGACGAAATGCACTCGTCTGGTGTCTCGTGATAAAACGGTGGAGCCATGATGAACGACCACACGCATCGCTCGGACGACGATCTGCTTGCCACTGCCGAAGCGCGCATTCAGGAACACCGCACGGCCAGTGCCAGCCTGCGTTTTGTCGATCCGGCCGGCCAACCGCTGCCAGGGCTGACAGCCAATGTCCGCCTGGCGCGCCATGCGTTCAAACTCGGTGCGAACGCTTTTCGCATTGGCGCCATCGAAGACCCCGGTTTGCAACGGGCATACGAAGACCGCTTCAGCGCCCTGCTCAACTATGCCACGCTGCCTTTCTATTGGGGCGGGTACGAACCCCTGCCGGGCCAGACATCCGAACAACGGCTGCTAAAGATGGCCAAATGGTGCCGGCAACGTGGCATCACCGCCAAGGGCCATCCCCTCGTCTGGCACGAAGTCTTCCCCAAATGGGCACAGGCATTGGACGATGCGGAGGTGCTGAGTCGTTTGCAGGCGCGGGTCACGGCCATCGTCACGCCGTTTCGCGGCCTGATCGACCTGTGGGATGTGGTCAACGAAGCCACAGTGAGCCACCGTTTCGGCAACGCAGTGGGCCGCTGGGTTGCGCAGGCGGGCGCGGCCACAGTCGTCGCGCAGGCCCTGGCATGGGCTCATGCCGCCAACCCCGGCGCAACACTGCTCTACAACGACTTCAATATTTCGGACGATTTCGAAGCCTTGACCAGGGTGCTGATCGAGCGTGGCGCGCCGCTGAATACCATCGGCATCCAAAGCCATATGCACAAAGAGTTGTGGCCGCTCGAAAAGATCTGGCGGGTATGCGAGACCTACGCCAGCTTCGGTTTGCCGCTGCACTTCACCGAAGCGACCGTCCTCTCCGGCCGGCTTAAGGCGCAGGATGACGACGACTGGCATCACGTGCACACGGACTGGCATACCACGCCTGAAGGTGAGCAACAACAATTGGCCTACGGGCAGCAGTTCTACACCCTGTTGTTCAGCCACCCGGCAGTAGAGGCGATCACGTGGTGGGACTTTTCCGACAACGGGAGCTGGCAGGGCGCGCCCGCCGGCCTCGTACGCAAAGACATGAGCCCCAAGCCCTTGTACGAGTGGTTGATGGATGCCTTCCACAAACACTGGTGCACTGACCTTTCCCTTGTCGCAGATGCCGCTGGCTGCGTCTCTACCCGCGCTTTTTTCGGCGATTACCAGGTGCGCGGCAGGACGCCGTCAGGGGCCACAGTCACTGGCACCTTTACGCTGGCGCGGCTGGGCAACCGCGATCTCACCGTGACCGTGGGTTAGAAAACGGGCGCGGTAGAATTTCACCCCTGTAGTGTTTGCACTGTTGTGTTTTCACGGGGGGTGTGTGGGTATGTTTAACAATTCCGAGCTTGCCATCCGCGATTGTTTCGTCGTCCCATATGCACCCGAACGGCGCTATTACCTGTTCAGCACCAGTGTCGAGGAAGCATGGGCCATCCCGCCCAGCGGTTTCCACGCTTACACGGGTACCGACCTCGAACATTGGGGCGGCCCCATTGCCGTGTTCCGCCCGCCGTTGAAGTTCTGGGCGGACCGGCACTTCTGGGCACCCGAAGTTCATGCCCACCAGGGGCTGTACTACCTGTTCGCCAGTTTCAAGGCAGAAGACATCTCGCACGGCACGGCCATCCTGGTCGCGGACCATCCCGGTGGGCCGTTTGAGCCACACAGCAACGGCACCGTCACACCGCCTGGTTGGGAGTGCCTGGACGGCACCCTGCACGTCGCCGCGGATGGACAGCCGT
>JAMDDR010000404.1 GCA_023488685.1 Chloroflexota bacterium
CGTTGCAGAGCAGGTGGCGCTTGATCTGCAAATCCTGGCTGGCGTGGCCGAATGGGCTGATGCACACGCCGCCATCGCACACACCCTCAACCTGCCCATGCTGGTGGATGAGTTTTCGTACACCTTGCACAATGAACTGGATTACCGGCGCGAGGGTTACAACGCCGACCACTTCCGCCGCAACTTTGCAGGCGATGCCAGCATCCACATTCCGCTCGTTCATTGGGACTTCAGCACTGGCCGCGCCCTGACCATGGAACGCGTCAGCGGCATCAAGATTGCGGATGTAGCGATGCTCGATGTGGCCAGCATTGACCGGCGCAAGGTCGCGGAGAATGCCGTCCACTTGATGATGCGCGAAGTATTCGAGTTTGGCTTCTTCCACGCCGATCCACATCCGGGCAACTTCTTCGTGCAGCCAGATGGCTCCATCGCGCTGATTGACTTCGGCATGGTGGGCCGCCTCGATGAGCGGCTGCAGGACACGCTGACGCGCATGGGGCTTGCCATTGTCCGGCAGGACGCCGAGCAACTGGCCGACGATCTGTACACATTGGGCGTGGCCGGCGGGCGGGCAAAGCGCGCAGCGTTGCAGCGCGACCTCGGCCATCTGCTGGACCAATATGCCGGGCGGCCGATCCAGGACCTCGCGGCCGCCCAGGTGACGAACGAGGTGATGGCCATCGCGTTCCGGCACCATCTTCAGCTCCCCAGCGAGCTGGCAATGCTGTTCCGGGTGATCGGCATGAGCGAGGCGCTGGGGGCGCGACTCGATCCGAACTTCCGGCTGTTTGAATCCCTCGCGCCGCAGCTACAGCGCCTGTGGTTCGAGCGGCGCTCGCCGGCCGCCGTCGGCAGGAAGATGGGGCTGGCGGCAATGGAAGCCGCCGAACTGGCACTCGACCTGCCGCGTCGGGCCTCACGGTTGCTCAGCCAGGTGGAACGTGGGGAAGTAGAACTCAACGTGAACCATGAGGGTTTGCACGACTTCATCCACGCCCTACAGCGCATGACGAACCGGCTTGCCCTGGCGGTTCTTCTGGCAGCGACCATCGTGGCCCTGGGATTGATGATGGTGGTCTATCACCCGCCCGGGTGGGAACAATACGCCGGTTACGCGTTCGGATCGGCATTCTTGTTGTCGCTCGGGCTCGGCGCGCTTCTGATGTGGCGGATCTGGCGTGCTGGGAGATAGTCTCTCCGGCTCATAACAACGCGATATGCGTCGCCACGTCTCCCCCAATGGTCGAAAGCGCCGACAAGCCAGGTTGAGCCGAAGTGTCCCAGTATGGAGTGTTTGCGGTACCCACTTCCTTTGCTAACCCGCCCGCCTCCCAGTTTATGGTGGGCAGCCGGCGTCCCGCGATGCGTGAACGGGCAGGCTTGGGTTGGCCTATTGACCAAACCTGACAGGCAAAATTACCCACTCTCCCTCGGGCAATTCCGCGCTTCCTATCGGTGCTGAGATGGCGTATGTTCATTGCCTGAGTGTATCGTACAGAGCCTGCTTGTTTTGTTATGGAGAGTAACATGTCCAATCAGAGAATTCGTGTTGCGGTGAACGGATATGGTGTGATCGGGAAACGTATTGCCGATGCAGATCGATTCAGTTGATGTGCATATGATTGCACATGGAGGAGAATCGCAATGAAAGAAAAAGTATTCGAGGCAGGCGGCCTGGTTCGCGGCAGTTCTGGCCCCGCGCTACAAACGTTCTTGCAGCGGCAGCGGGGCATTCACCATGCCGAAGCCAGTTACATGAGCGATACAGTCACAGTTGGCTATGACGAAGCAGCGATATCCGAGGATGATATCCGTCATCTGATTGAGGAATGCGGCTACCACTGCCGTGGGGAGGTGCTCCCTAAGCACCTCTGTGCCCCAGAGGCTGGCGCGGCGACCGAACACCGCCCTCCCGCGCTCAGCCCAGTGGACGACCACGCGGCACATGAACACGCCGGGCACGCCGGCATGGCCCACGACGCACATGCCGGCCACGCGATGCCAGCCGCTGCACCAAAGAAGGATGGAGCCGCTGTCGTGGAGCACGCCGGGCACGCCATGCCAGCTGAAAAGCAGCCCGTGTCAGGTGAGATGGCACACATGGCGCACGAGATGGGACACGGCGGGGGCATGAGCATGGAGGAAATGGTGCGCGACATGCGCAACCGCTTCCTGCTGACATTCATCCTCGCCATCCCGGTGTTCCTGTACTCACCCTTGGCCACGGAGGTGTTCAAGCTGCGCCTGCCCACCCCGTTCGGCATCGCCAACGATCTTCTGCTGTTCCTCCTGTCCACGCCGGCCGTGATCTGGGGCGGT
The DNA here is from genome assembly GCA_023488685.1 of Chloroflexota bacterium. Lineage (GTDB taxonomy): Bacteria > Chloroflexota > Anaerolineae > J036 > Brachytrichaceae > CAIXPS01. The sequence continues at coordinate 2,323 of JAMDDR010000404.1, forward strand.
CAGATGTTCTTCGTCGGGGCGTACCGCGCCCTGCGCAACCGCACGCTCGACATGTCGGTGCTGGTGGCGCTCTCGGTTGGCGCCGGTTACCTGTTCAGCGTTGCCGCGACCTTCTTGTTCAAGGGCGAGGTATTCTACGAGGCGTCGGTGGTGCTGCTGGCGTTCGTGCTGTTCGGCCACTGGATGGAAATGCGCGCCCGCGCCGGCGCATCAGACGCCATCCGCGCCTTGCTCGACCTGGCCCCACCCCAGGCGACCGTCATCCGCAACGGGCAACCCGTCGAGATACCGACCGCTGAGGTGCTGGTGAACGACATCGTCCTGATCCGCCCCGGCGACAAGATCCCCGTGGATGGCGTCGTGACGGAGGGTGAGTCCAGCGTGGACGAGTCGATGATCACAGGTGAGAGCGTGCCGGTTAAAAAGCAGCCAGGCGTCGCGGTCATTGGTGCCACGATCAACAAGACGGGCACGTTCCGCTTCCGCGCCACCAAAGTGGGCGCCGACACCGCGCTGGCACAGATCGTGAAGCTGGTACAGATAGCGCAGAACTCCAAGGCGCCGGCGCAGCGCCTGGCCGACCGGGCCTCGCAGTGGTTGGTGGCGGCAGCGGTCGTCTTCGGCCTGGCAACTTTTGCCGG
>JAMDDR010000510.1 GCA_023488685.1 Chloroflexota bacterium
GCAAGCATGTAGGGCAAGCTGACAGCTTGCCCTGTGTGCGCTTGACAAATAGAACGTACGTTCTAAAATGAAGCAATCCCTACGTTCGTCCGCAACGTCACCGTCGTTACTCAAGGAGATCAATCATGACAGAAGAAGCCGGCAATCGTGACCACGATCACTATGGCGAAGTGCGGATTCAGACGCTTGAGCCGCTACACATCGCCACCTACCAGTCCATCAGCAGCATGCCCGAGCACGATGCATTTGAGCACATGAAGCAGTGGCTGCCGCGCCAGCACATCGACGACACGAGCGCTATGCGCGCGTTCGGCTTTGACGTGGAGCTGAGCGAGCGCCAGAAACAGCAAGGGCTGCGCGGGTACGAGGTGTGGATCAGCGTGCCCGCCGCCGTGCAACCTTCGGAGGATGTCGCTCTAAAAGATTTCGCCGGCGGGCTTTATGCCGTGATGAAGATCAGCGACCCATTCGCCGATGCATTCAACACGATCCCGCAGGGTTGGCAACGGCTGTGGGGCTGGGCGAATGAGAGTGACCAGTACATGCCGGCCAGTCACCAATGGCTGGAGGAACACAAGGAAAGCGCCAAGGGCCCTTACCTGGACATTTGCCTGCCGATAGCACCACGGCAGACCACACCGCCGAAGCAACCAGCACAACCGCAGATCGTTCAGATGGGCACACTACGCCTGGCCGGGCTCCGCTACGAGGGCAAGAACGAGCACGGCGAGATCCCTGCCCTATGGGATAAGGACTTTCTACCCCGCATGGGCGAGCTGGCAGCGATCAGAGTCGGCGGCGAAGCGTATGGTGTATCCCGCCAGGCGCCCGGCCTCCCCGTGGACCAGGGCTTCGAATACCTGGCAGCCGTGCAGGTGCAATCGTTCGACCATCTGCCGGCCGGCATGGTCGGCTGGGAGATTCCGGCGTTGACCTACGCCGTCCTCCCCGCGCACGATCTGCCCGAGATCGCACCCGTCTGCGACTACTTCCATCAGGAGTGGCTGCCGCAGTCGCAGACGTATACCTCGGGCGAGCCGCTGATGCTGGAGTTGTACCCCGAGACATACGGCCAGGATTTGATCATGCAACTGTGCTTCCCGGTGCGACCCAGGTAGGAGTATCGACATGGCTACAGAAAACATCGTCAGCCCTGGGCGCGTCCAGACCGTGCCCGCGTTCCGCTACTTCTTCATGCGTGTCGAGACGCCGGGCGCCGAAATCGGCACGGCCTTTGGACAACTGCTGCCACAAGTGTTTGCGGCAAAGGACGCCGCCGCAAAGGGTGCCATCCCGGTGGAGACCACGGGTCCGCTGGTGACGATCTACCGTTACCTGGATGATGCACGCGAGACCGCCACACTGGAGATCGGTTTCCCGGTAAAGGCCGGCACGCCTGCATCGCATGGGGCCGAAGTGCGTGACGTGCCACCCTTTCGCTGCGCCAACCTGATTTATTGGGGCGACATCCCACACATCGAGCAGGTGGGCTATCGCGCACTGGAAGATGCGGTGATACAGGCAGGCTTGCATGGCTCGCCCGAGTACCGCGAATGGCATCACTATGTCGAAGACGATCTATCCCCAAACAACGTGTTTGTCTTGCAGCGTGGTCTGCAGGACTAAATAAGAAGGTAGAGACGCGCTGCAGCGCGTCTCTACCACAACGTGTCTCTACACCCAAACAGGAGGCAAACAAATGAACGAGCAGACACTGGACACACCCATAGTAAACAACCTGGACAACCTGGCAACTACCCCTGAGTTCATGATCGGCCAGATGCGCGTGCAGACCGCAAGCGCATTCGACTACTTCTACGCCAGCAAAGAGATCACGATGGACGAGATCGGCAAGGCCTTTAACGAGCTGATCCCGCAGATCGTCGCGGCGCAGAACGCGGGCAAGGTGATCACAGCCGGACCGGTCGTCGCACTCTACCTGTGCACGGGCGAGACGTGGCAGCGTTTCACGCTGGAGGTTGGCTTCCCTGTGGCCGCCGGGACGCAACCCGTCGACGGCGTCAAGGTGCGCAAGGTGAGCGCGTTGCGTTGTGCGTCGTTGCTCTACTGGGGCGACCTGGCGCATCTCAGCAAGGCATACGAAGCATTGGAAGCGGCCATGAAACAGGCCGGGCTGAAGATGGGACCGGATTGCCGCGAGTGGTATCTGCATTTCGAGAACGACCAATCGCCCAACAACGTCATCCTGCTGCAACTCGGCATTCAGGAGTAGGGACTCTTCAGCATGCAGCATCCAATCCAGCCACACCCATTTGGAGATACGCATGAGCCAGCATTTCGAGCACGACAACATGGCCGGGACGACGTTCACGTCCGTGAACCTGGGCGAAACGACGTTCGAGGACGTGAGTCTGCACAGGGCGACGTTCAGGAATGTGAACCTGGGCGAAGCGACGTTCACAAACGTCAACCTCGCCGGTGCGACCATCCGCGACGCCGACCTGGAAGGGATGAGCATCGGGGACGCCAACATCGCCGGGTTGACCATCTTCGGCTTCCGCATTGACGCGTTGATCCGGGCGGAACTGGACCGGCGCGACCCCGAGCGGGTGCGCCTGCGCATAGGCGATCTCAATGACCCCGCCAGTGTGCGCGAGGTCATCGCCCGGCTGGAACAACTGCGCGCATCATTCCGCTCCCAACTGCGCGCCACCCCCGCAGCGGTACTGGCGGCCCGGCCCAACCCTGATGAATGGTCGGCGCTTGAGATCGTGCGGCATTTGCTCTTCGCCGAGGATTTGTACCTGAATCGCTTCATCCTGCAAAACGACAGGCCATTGAATCCGAGCGGTGTGCTGTCGGACTACTTTCGCGACCGGCCAGGATTTGACCAGGTGGGCAGCGTGCCTGGCGACGACCTGGAAACCATCCTGGCCGCCTGGGATCAGCTCCATGCCGAGATGCGCGCACTGGTCGATCAACTCACTCCGGAACGGCTGCA
>JAMDDR010000347.1 GCA_023488685.1 Chloroflexota bacterium
GCGGCGCGCACTGCGACTACTGGATGTCTGGTCGTTATTGCCGCAGATCAACTGTAAGCGATGCGGCGAAGCAACCTGTATGGCGTTCGCCGCCGCTTTGCTGCAACACCGGCGGACACTGGTTGATTGTCTGCCCTTGAGAGATGACACCAGTCTGTCCGGACAGCGAGCATCGCTGGAGGCGATGCTGTGATATGGAGACGCTTCATGGACACACGCAGTAGTACGTTACCGGTGATGAGCTTTTCGTTCGACTCATTGCAGGACAGTAGCGTGTCTGCATCCCGTGCTCAAGCTGCGACAGATGACGCGTCATGATCACATTGGTCAGACTGCACGAGGAAAAGACATAATTATCTACCTCAGCACGGAGCTGGAATTTACGCCGTCGGCAGGCCGAGTCTGAACGGCATGATGACCCGTGTGAAAGATCAGGGAACAACCATGGCTGATTGTCGTCTGCTTGCCATCTTCGCTCATCCTGACGATGAGACCTATCGCTCCGGCGGCACGCTGGCGTTGCTGGCACGACAGGGTGTTGGCGTTTGTATCTTTACCGCCACACGCGGTGAGGCCGGATTGCGTGGCGAACCACCTGTGTGCGCGCCTGAAGATCGACTCGGCGTGCGGGAAAAGGAACTGCGTTGCGCTTGTACGGCGCTTGGTCTGGAACCACCGCGCGTGCTCGGCTATCGAGACGGGCATCTGGCAGAAGCGGATCCCGAACAGATTATTGTCCGCCTGTGCGCTATTGTGCGCGAGCTTCGCCCGCAGGTCATGCTCAGCTTCGGGTTGGACGGGCTGTCCGGTCACCCTGACCATATCGCTATCGGGCGATGCGCGGCAGAAGCCTACGCCCGTGAGGCCGGGGTTGCCGCGCTATACGCCCTCGCTGTGCCGTGCAGCCTGGCAGAGCAACTTGGAATGTTGGGCATCCATCCCGTGCCCGATGAAACCATTGCTTTGCGCGTGGACGTCACCTCTGTATGGCAGGCCAAACGCGCTGCAATGGACTGTCATGCCACGCAGCGCTCTGCCACCCCCATGCTGCGCGCGCCGGAGGATCAGCAGCGTATGTTCTTCGGACGGGAGTACTTCGTTCGCGTTGCCCGTCGTCGACCCGACCAGGACTTCATGATGGACATTCTGAAGGAGCACTGCTTATGAGCCATGTCATCCAGGTCGCCGGTCTCTCCAAAATCTACCAGGCCGGCAAAGATCATCAACCCCTGCGTGCCGTGGACGGGATTGACTTCACCGTTCAGCATGGTGAAGTGTTCGGCTTCCTCGGCCCCAATGGTGCTGGCAAGGCAACCACGATCCGCATATTGACCGGGCTGACGCGTCCGACGGCCGGAAGCGCTCATATCCTGGGCTTTGATCTGTCGAGTGATGTCACCCGCATCAAGAAGCGCATCGGCGTTGTGCCTGAGGCTTCCAACCTGTACGATGAGCTGACCGCCTTTGACAACCTGATCTTCAGCATGCAACTTTACGGCGTGCCCGGCGCTGAACGGGCTGCCCGCGCCGGAGCGCTGCTCAAACGCTTCCGCCTGAGCGAGATACGGGACACGCTCTTTGCGAAGCTGTCGCGCGGCATGAAGCGCGCCTTGACCATCGCTGCTGCGCTGGCCCACCGGCCACCACTGATCTTTCTGGACGAGCCAACCACCGGGCTGGATGTGATGAGCGCGCGCAACCTGCGGCAGATGATCGCCGGCTTGCGCGGCGAGGGCGTAACAGTATTCCTGACGACACATTACCTGGAAGAGGCCGAGCGCCTGTGCGACCGGATCGCTATCCTTGTGAGAGGGCGTATCGTCGCGCTCGACACCGTGGCCGGCTTGCGCGCTGGGGGCCGGGATGCCGTTAGCGTGGAGGTGACCCTGGTCAACACTGAAGGCGCCACGGAAATCTGGCGTTTCGAGGGCGGTTATGACGTCGAATCCGCCGTCCGCCGCGCCCTGGATCAAGTCCAGGGCGGACGCATTCTGACGCTCAACACGCAGCGACCAAGCTTGGAGGATGTTTTTGTCAAATTTGTGCTGGCCGTGTGCGTCATGGTGCGCCGCCTAGCTTGACTGCTGATGCAAGGAAGATTGATCTAATCATGGCTTTAGACGCATGGGTGTATGTGATCGCTGCTATTCTGGTGCTGGTTTTCTCCGGCCTGCTGGCGATGGCCGGCCTGGGCGCGGCCTTCCTGTTCGTGCCACTGTTTTACTACCTGGGCGTGCCGCTGGCCGAGGCCACGCCGACGGCGCTGCTGCTCAACGTCGTCAGCCTGCTGTTCGCGACGATCAACTACTGGCGTGGCAAGCTCATCAACTGGCGCGTGGGGCTGCCGGTGCTGGTGACGGCGGTCATCCTCTCACCATTGGGCGCGCGTCTGACGGCGAGCGTGGAAAAGGCGTTGTTGCTGGGGTTGTTCGCCGCCTTCCTGGTCTTTGCCGGCTTCATGATGCTGTTCTTCAAACCCAAGCAGCGCGACCAGGCCCTGGACCGCGGGGTTGAGATCGGGGCTGGCGCAGGTGTGGGCAGCGTGGCCGGCTTTCTGGGCGGATTGCTCGGCGTGGGGGGCGGCAACTTCATCCTGCCGGTGCTGACCTGGCTCGGACTCGATGCCAAGCTGGCAGCCGGGACGACGGCGCTGGTGGTGGTGTTCTCGTCGTTATCGGGATTCCTCGGTCACGCGACGTTGGGCGGGCTGGACCCGCTGTTCATCGGCGTCACGGCGGTGATGGCCGCCGCCGGCTCAATCGCCGGCTCGCAGTTGATGAAAGCCAGACTGTCCAGCGCACAACTGAAACCCATCATCGGCATCTTGTTGTGGCTGATTGCCGCAAAGATGGTTCTCGACCTGTTCAAGTAGGAGATATTCACAATGAGTGAAGCGATCCGCGTGGAAGGACTGGTGAAAACCTATCCGGTTGGACGGGGCCAACAAATGCTAC
>JAMDDR010000408.1:0-13421 GCA_023488685.1 Chloroflexota bacterium
GTTCGGTTAGCTCGTTCCAAACTTCATCCGCCGACATCGTTGCCCCCGATTGGCGAGGGGTCGGGCGAGAGGTCGCTTCGTCAATCGGTATCAACATGGCGACCGGCCGGCCTCGGCGGGTAATGGTGTAGCGCGTCTTACGCTTATAGACGGTCTGCACGACCTTGGACGCCTTCATTTTCAAGTCACGAATCCCGATTTCTGGCATGCTTATCCCCCACTTCATAGGTTTCAGTTAATGTGGTCACAATTGTGACCACATTACACTCAATACTGTAACATCAAATCAGCCGCACCAAGCAGCGCAGCATGCGGGCCTAGTGCACCCGTGATGGCCGGAACGGTTAGCACCCTGTGCAGCGCTGGCTGGAAGAGGTCAAATGCATTTGCGATGCCGCCCATCACGAGGATGGCCTGGGCGTGAAACGCATCGGCATAAGGGCCGAGAAATTCGCCCAGGTCGCGGCCAAAATCGGTGAAGGCCGCACAGGCATGTTGATTTCCAGCCCTCGCCGCCTCACTTGCCGTTTTGACAGTGTCGACCGCGACACCCGCCGCACGCAGGCGCCGCATGATACCGCGCGTCGAGAAAACCTCGTCGGCCTGTACAGCGTTGAACGGCGCACAGTAGAGCCATCCGTGCGGCGGCACGGCTGGGCCATCCGTGACGAGTTGGCCTTCGGCGATGAAGGCCGAGCCCAACCCAGTGCCCAGGGTGACACCGATCACGCGGCGAAATGGGCGCCCTGCCCCATATTTCGCCTCGCCCATGATCGCAGCCTCGGCGTCGTTGCGAAACACAATAGGCAACTTCGGCACACCCAGCCTGTCCCTCAAGGCCTCACGCACATTCAGGCAATAGATCGATTCAAACTTGGCCCGGCCACCCGTATGGCTGGCGCCGGCGGCATTACCCAGGTCACCTTTCATCAAGCTAATGCCGCGCTCATAATCGAACGGACCGGGGAAGCCCACGGCAATCCCAATGACGCGGGCAGCTCCGACCCCCTGGAGGTGTGCATCGATCACCGTGATGAGTGTGTCGACGATCGAAGCGGCGCTCCCATAACTATCCAGCGCATCCGCGCGAAATCCGTGCACTGTAAAGTCGGCGGCATCGATCACGGCGCTTTTTACCGAAGACCCGCCCACATCCAGGGCGATGATGTATCGTGCAGCTATGCGCATCCCAGGAACTTGTCCGCCGGATCCCCCGTCTCAGACTCCCGGAGTCTCCGAGACTCCGGGAGTCTGAGACGGGGGTCTGATCCCGTCAAACGCCGTCCTTGACGAAACACTTGACAACCTTAGCCGGCGTCGCTCCTTCGTTGATCAACCGGTAACGCTCCGCTGCCGCCGGAACCACGAAGGTCTCGGCATAGGCAAAGCGCTGGCGCAGACCGTGCGCCGTCTCCAGGACGATGGCATCGCCTTCCACCAGGCTCAGCACGTGGCATGACCCAAGCGTTTCGACGTCCACCTGGCGATCAAACTCGATCCGGTGAACGTCATAGAACTGCGCCCGGTGCGTGGGAAGATGGAAGACCTGCCAGCCATCGCCGGCCGAGAGCATATAGGGATGCGAGACCAGTTCAGCCTTCACCCGTTCGCCCTTGCGTTCAAAGTAAAGATTGTCGAAGGCGCGGCCGATGTTGAGCGGTCTCGGTTTGCCATCCAGGTCAAGGCGCAACCAGTCGTACATCTTGAAGGTGAAGATGTAAGGCGTGGCGCTGATCTCAAGCACCAGGTTGTTCTGGCCCGAGCAGTGGATGGTCCCGTGAGGGATTAGAAACAGGTCGTGTTTATGGGCGGGCTCGACGTTGACGAACCGCTCCACGTCGAGCGGGACGGCCTCGTGATAACTGCGCTCCAGCGCCTGCCGAAACGACGCGGGATCGATATCGTCCCGAAAACCGAGATACACCTGGGCCCCTGGGGCACAATCCAGGATGTAATAGGTTTCGTCCTGGGTGAAATGCTCGCCAAAGTGTTTGTGCGCATAGCCTGGACGCGGATGGCACTGGACGGATAGATTGCCACCTTCAAACGTGTCCAGGAAATCGAAACGAATAGGGAACTCAGTACCGAAGCGCTGCGCGCATGCGCCGAGCACCTCGCGATGGGCACGAAACATGAGCCAGTCGAAGGACACTTCCAGCAAGAAACCATCGCTCTGCAGCATCAGCCCATTTTCAGGCACGATCAGTTCGAAGGACCAGGCATAGTTCGGCGCGTCTTGTGGCAGTTGGGGGATGTGCTGCTTGATCCATTGCCCACCCCATGGGCCCGGCTCAAACCACGGGCGCACACGGAAGTAGTTGCGGCTCATTGCCGCCAACGCGGCGCGCAGATCAGCGCCGCTGGCAAGCGCCGGTTCGTCGGGCCGCTGCTCGTCGACGATCACGTCCACCCTGGGCAACACAGCGGCTTTATGCCGGTTCAGCGCCACCCAATCCACAAAGTAAAAGCGCTTATACATCACCTTTGGGCTGGACGGGGCACCCGCGCCAAGATTGCAGATCCCACCCGCGCGCGAGCGGAACTGGATCTCATTCTTGGGCACATCCACGTAGACCAGCAATCCCTCCCAACCACTCAGCGCCGCGCCACAGCCATACACGATGGAGATATCCGCGTCCGGGTCGGGCGAGATTGCGCGCAACCTGGCGGCGTCGAAGAAGTCGCTCAGAGCGCCGGTGAAGCGCGTGCCGAACAGCGGGTCATCCCCACCCAGGAACGGCGCGACAAGCCGCTCGATGGACGCCGATGAATGCAGCGCTGCGGACACGTCACGCCAGGCTACGCGCAAGCCACGTTGCGCCAACTGCGCGTCGAGTTGCGCGCGCAGATTCTCCCAGAAAACGCCACCATAGCCGTCAAGCATGACCAGGCGATGCCCGGCGAGTCGTTCGGCGAGCGCCGCATAGCCGGCGGCAATCCTGCCTGGCCCTATGTCGAAACCGGGATAGATGTCGTACTGGCCCTGTGGGATGGGTTCATGCTGCGGAGGCGCCAGCCGCTGTGTCGTTTTGCGATACTCGGATTGCATTCTACGATTCATGGACACTTTCTAGATTGCCGCCGTGTCAGTCACCGTACCAGCCGCCTTGTACATGGCGATCACCTTCTCGGGCGCAATCTCGGCCAGGACGTTGTGGATATTGCAGAACACATAGCCGGAATCCTGGCTCAGGTAACTGGCGACCTCACGCACCTCGCGCGCAACATCCTCAACCGTGCCAAGCGGCAGTGTGACCTGCGAGTTGACGCCCCCACCCCACAGTGCGATGCGCCGGCGCGCCTTGTCTTTCCACTCTTTATACGAGCGCTTCCCCGCGCACCACTGCACCGGGTTCAGGATATCGAAGCCGCTCTCGATCACCAGATCGATGATGTCATAGATCGCGCCGCAGGAGTGCAGGAAGATTTTTACCTGTGGCGCCAGCTTGTGGAACTCATCATTGATGCAACGGCGATACGGCAGAAACAGCTTACGAAACACGGCCGGAGATGCAATCGTGCTGTTTTGGGTGCCCCAATCGTCCGCGGCAGCCATGATGACATCCACGTAAGGACCGATCTCCGGCAGTAACAGGCGAATGTTGCACAGCGTGTGCTCGGTCGCAATTTCGTGGAGCTCGGCGACATAGCCCGGCTCAGTCAGGCACAGGATGGGGAAGACCGCCATGCCGCCGTGTGTGTGAATGGAGATGTCGGGGATGATCGAGTTGTCGCTGAAGAAAACGGCACGGTCGCTCGATGCGCGCACACGCCTGCACAAGTCCGACAACGCGATGATCTGTTCGTCGCGCAGCACATGCGCGGCGAGGTTTTTCTTGTACTGCTTCAGATCAAGCATGGGCAGCTCGCCCATCCAATCCACAGGCTGGCCACCATGCTCCTCGTCAAATACGTAAGACGAGGCGACCATCCGGGAAACACCGTTCTGAAGAATACTGCCATCGGGCTGCGGCTGGAAAGCGCCGGGGTTGCGCACCAGCGCCGGCAACCGCCCGTCGAAGTCGTACGGATGCCACATGCCGTCCTGGTCGTAGGCGTTGGTCGCGCCATAGGCTGCCACGACACAATCGCACCCTAGCGCGTCGAGCACGTCGAGGTCAGGCATGGCCAGCATCTGGCTGGTGTCGTATAGCCTGGGGAGACGCGGCGGAAGGCCAAGCGCCTCGACAAGCTTTGGATATGCGAAGGCGCTGATGCCGGTGGATAACATGCCACCCAGATCTTTGGGCAGCCGGTCGGGTGTCTCGAAGTTGAGCGCCTTCATCACGCGCTCGCGGGAGGTCATTGTTGTAGTCATACATCTACTGATACAGGTAGCAGGCCACCTCGTGGTCCTCTTCGACCTGGGTGTATTCTGGGAAGGCCCTGGTGCAGATATCCATGTGTTTCGCGCAGCGCGGATAAAAACGACAGCCCACACTGCTCTTCATGCGCATCACTTCCTCGGGCGGAAGCGTGATGTTGGTGTTCCACTTCATCTTCGGGTCCGGTACCGGGATGGAGTCGATCAACTCCTGCACATAGGGGTGCCGCGGGTTCTCGATGATCTTGCCGGCGTTGCCGCGCTCCACCGTCGTGCCCTGGAACAGCACGTACATTTTGTCACTGATCTGGTAAGCGGTGGACAGATCGTGCGTGATATACAGGAACGAAATGTGATGCCGGTCGCGCAGCTTCAGCATGATGTCCAGGATCATGGCGCGCAGCGAGGCGTCTACCGCCGAAACGGGCTCATCGGCCACGATCAGGCGCGGGCGCAGCATGTAGGCGCGCGCCACCATGATCCGCTGGCGTTGACCGCCCGAAAGCTGGTGAGGATACTTTTCCAGGATTTCACTGCCGCGCAGCCCCACTACGTTCAATGCGTCCTCAATCAATTGCTGCGCTTCGTTCTTGTTCTGCGCCAGGTTGAAGTGCCGGACGACCATGTTGAAGATGTGCGACACCCGGTAAAACGGGTTATACACCTCGTACGGATCCTGGAAGATCGCCTGCACTTCCTTACGGTATATCCGGCGCTGCTCGCGGGTCATCGTGGAAACGTCCTGACCCTTGTACATGATTTTCCCGGAGGAGGGCAGGATAAAACCCAGCACCAGGTTCGCCAGCGTTGTCTTGCCGCTGCCGCTTTCGCCAGCGATGGTGACGATTTTGGCCTGCGATTCGTATATGTCGAGCGAGAAGCGGTCCAGCGCTACGAAGGGTTTAGACGTGCTTAGGAATCCACCGCCGTATATCTTGGTGGCATCTTGAACGGATATGATCGGTTGTTCCATTTGCTGTGACTTTCTATTCACTAGTATTGGACGCAGGCAACAAAGTGATCGGGCGCCATCTGTTTGAACGCAGGGGGCTTTTCTCTGCAGGCATCACGCACAAAGGGGCAGCGGAACTGGAAGCAGCACCCGCGCGGTGGGTTGCGCAGGTCATGGGTCAATCCTTCGGTCACCTTGAGCGACTTTTTCTGTTTCGTCGACGGAATGGCGTCGATGAGTAGTCTCGTATAGGGGTGATAGGGGTGTTCAAAGATCGATCCGACCGGGCCCACTTCCACCAGGTTGCCGGCATACATGACCGCAACGCGATCGACCATCTGCGCCTGCAGGCCCATGTCGTGGCCGATCATGATCATGGAGACCCCCAAGCGGGTTTTGACATCCAGCAGCGTCTGCGCCACCACGCGCTGCACCACCACGTCCAGGGCGCTGGTTGGTTCATCCGCAATGATGATGACGGGGTTCAATGCAACCGCCATGGCGATGCACACGCGCTGCTTCATGCCGCCGCTCAACTCATGCGGGAACATGTTATAGACGCGTTCAGGCAGGCCGACATCGTTGAGCAGCTTGAAGACTTTATCCCTCAGCGCCACACCACGAACCTTCTCGTGCGCAGTGATGCCGTCCTCCATCTGCTCCCTGATCTTGATGACCGGGTTAAGCGAGTTCATGGCGCCCTGCGGGATCAGGGCCAGCTTGCGCCAGCGTATTTTGCGCAGTTCCTTTTCCGGCAGATTGACGATATTCTGACCCTCGATTTTGATCTCCCCGCCCACAATCCGGCCGGGCGCGCTCACCATCTGCAGGATGGACATCGCGACCGTGGTCTTGCCGCAGCCGGACTCGCCCACCAGCCCGACGATTTCGCCCTCCTTGACGTACAGGTTGACGGCATTCGCCGCGATCACCGCCCCGCGCGGCGTAAAGTAATGCACATTCAGGTCATTGACTTCCAGGACTTTTTGATCACTTGCCATTGCCATACCCTCTCAACCGCGGGTTGGCAATCTCGTCCAGGCCAACCGTCATCAAGAAGAAGGCGGTAAAAATAATCACGAGCGTGATGATCGGCGGCAGCCACCACCACACCATGCCGCGCACCAGCGCCGAACTATTCAGGGCATAGTTGATGATCGTTCCCAGGGAGGGCACCCGGGTCGGCCCCAGGCCAAGCGCTTCCAGGCCGGTGGCACCCAGGATCGCCCCGGAAATACCGCCGGTCAGCGAGGCCGCCAGCCAGGGCAGCATGTTGGGTACCATCTCAAACAGCATGATTTCCAGCGCCGGCACGTTTGAAAGCAGCGCCATGCGCACAAAGCCGCGTTCGCGCAGGGTCAGCACCTGCGAGCGGATCAAACGGGTCGGGCCGGGCCAGGCGAACAGCGCCAGGATCAACGCCATGGCGGTCGTATCCGGCATTCTGACATAGGCGGCGATAGAGATCAGCACCATCAGGCTGGGGATGGTGATTACCGAGTCGGTGATCGTGCGGATGATGTGGTCAGTCCACCCACCCAGGTAACCGGCCAGCGAACCGAGCAGGATGCCGATCCCCATACCGATTGAAGCCGCCAACAGACCCACTTTCAGTGAGGCTGGGATGCCGACCACCAGTTGGGCCAGCATGTCGCGGCCGTTGCTTTCGGTTCCCAGCGGGTGTTCCGGGCTGCCGCCTTTATCCCACATCGGCGGCAGGTTGACAGGCGAGGAGGCGGTAAAAGCCAGGTCTGTATTCCAGAACAGCGGCCCCAGCAGTCCGAACAGCAGGACCAGCACGATGATCGAGCTGCCGGTGACGAACTTGGCATTCAGCCAGGGCGTATCCCAGATGTTGACGCGCCGGGCGGCTGCCTGAGTATTGGAATTGGTTGCCAAAACGGCCATAAATTCGCAGCCCTTTCTTCAGAAGGATATTTTTACCCTACGAAGCGACATTTCTTTTATAGGTAATCCGCGGATCAATCAGCGGGTATAACAAATCGAGAATTAAAACACCGGCGGCGGTGATAATGATGATCAGGTTTGTGATCGTCTGGATCACGGTATAGTCCTGTTCCTGGATGGCGCGGTACAGGGTGTAGCCGGTGCCAGGGTAAGCGAAGATAAATTCCACCAGGATGGAGCCGCCGATCAGGGAGCCTATGCCGAGGGCGAAGGCGGTCAACGCTGGCAGGATCGCATTGCGGATGCCGTAGCGGAAAAACACCCGCGCCGGCGAAAGCCCTTTGGCCTGCGCCAGCAGGAAATAGTCCTCATTATTGACCCCGATCATCAGGCCGCGCATTCCCAGCGCCCAGCCGCCCATCGAAGTCAAAACAATCGAGATCAACGGCAGGACGGCGTGCAAGAGCACGTCCTTGATGAAGGGCAGGTTCCATCCCGGGTCAACACTTCTGGAATAGCCGCCGGTGGCTGGCAGCCAGTGCAGCTTGAATGCAATGATGGAGATCAGCAGAATCCCAAACATGAAGTAAGGGATGGAGGTAAAGGTCAGGCTGATCGGCAGGATCGACTGCAGCCAGCGGGGCGTTTTGCGCCAGCCCATCAGCGAGCCTACCGTGACCCCAATGAGAAAGGAGAGCACCGCGGCGACCGACAGCAGGATAAGTGTCCAGGGCAGGGCCGGGGTGACCATATCCCAGGCTGCCGTGGGAAACCTGGCGAACGAAAAGCCGTAATCGAAACGGACCACATGCCCCAGGTAGCGAATATACTGGATGGGCAAGGGATCGTTGAGGCCGAAACTCGTTTTATAGGATTCGATGATCTTATCTGCGTTCTCCACATAGCCGCGCTGGTTCATCATGGTCAGGAGCATGGCGGTGGTTGGGTCGCTACCGCTCAGGCGCGGGATGACGAACGTCAGAGTCACGCCAATCCAGATCGTCAGGAAAAACATCAGCACACGTTGGATGAAATAGCTTCTGGTCAAGCCGCCCATATGCACTCTTCAGGTTGGGAAATAGTTATCAATTTCCCTGATGATCCTCAAGAGGTGATTGGCCGGAAAATCCTTTACACATCGGACCAATTCCGGCCAATCCCTTGGCCATCAGGAAATAATCATGGATCAAACTTACGGAATTCTATGTTATTTCTGGGCCTTCGTGATCTTGGTCATCGCGACGGTGAAGAGATGGCACCAGTTGCATGGGAAAATGTAGTAGTTCTCGCTGGTCGGCCAGCCGGTCCAATACGTGTAGTTGAAGGGTACGATCTTGCGCGATTGGGCCGATGGGATCGCCGGCAGCTCATCGTACAGGATTGCCAGGGCCTGCTTGGTCAGCTCCATCAACTTGGGATCGTCCAGCTTGGTAACGCCGATCTGGGCGACCAGGTCGGTGTACTGCTTGTTGCTCCAGCGGAATGCGTTGTCGATCGGCGGGCCCTTCGGGCGCTGGCCGATGGGTGCTGCCTCACCGGCGAAGGTGTTCAGCGTTGTCCAGGGTTCGTTGACAGAGCCGCAGGCGAACCAGTTGGACTGGGCTTCGTAGTTGCCATTAGCGGAGTTGTCATAGAAAACCGAACCCAGCTTCGACTCACTGGCGTTGATGCCGAATTTCTGCAACTGTTCGACGTACACATCGCCGACGCGGATCAGCTCGATGAAGTCTTCGGGGACCTGGATTTCAATCGCCAGGTCTTTGCCGTCTTTGGCCCAGTACTTGGCGCCCTTGACGTAGCCCTTGGCTTTCAAGATTTCCTCGGCCGCGGCCAGGTTGGGTTGGAGGAATGATTCGTAGGTTTCCTTGTCAACTAGGTCGGAATAGGGCTTCATCGAGGAATAAGCCGGCCAGAAGTAGGCGGCCAGGGTGGTAGAGCCTTCATAGGCGATGTCGACGATCTGCTGGCGGTCCATCACCAGGCTCATCATCTTGCGCATATCCTTGTCGTCCCAGGGTTGCTTCAGAGAGTTGAAGGAGATGATGCGGGCGCAGGGATCGGGAACGGCATAGGGTTTATCCTTGAACCAGGCTTCCCACTTGGGATTCTGGGTGAGTATCGCCTGCAGGGCGCCGACGGTGATGTCCTGCATGCTGTCGAAGCCGTTGTCGATGGCAGTCTGGGTGCGAACCTCTTCGGTGCCGACGTAGCTGAAGACGACCTTCTTGGGCTCGGGTAGCTTGGCGAAGCCAGTCTTGGCGCCCCACCAGTTGTCATTGCGGACCAAGATAGTTTCGTTCGTGGTCACTTTGGCCAGGATGTAGGCGCCTGTGCCTAAGGGCAGGCCCTTGGCAGGATCATAGTTCTTGAAGGTGGTCGGGTCTTCGACTGTTTCCCAGATGTGTTTGGGAACAAAGATATCCGGGAACACGCCCACGCCACCGCTGATACGCTCGGCGGAAAAGCGCACGTTGGGTTTCTTGAGGGTGTATTTGACGGTATAGTCGTCCACCTTTTCTACCTTATCGAGCCATTCGGCCCAGTAGAAGTGGTTGGACAGCTTGTCGTTCTTGATCTGCATATTGATGGTAAAGACAATATCGTCGGCAGTGAAGGGGACGCCATCGTTCCAGGTGATGCCTTTGCGCAGATGGAGAGTCCAGACGGTGGCATCGTCGTTGCTCTCAACCGCTTCGGCCATCCACATGATGTATTTGCCGTCACCGTAGTTCAGGTACATCAGGTCGTCCATGCCGATCTCAGACATGCCCCAGCCGAAAGCATTACCCGGGGTGTACGGGTTCCAGTTGTCGAAGGTCTCAAGCTTGTAGGGCTGGTCGATGATCAAGGTGTCTTCCCGAGGGGCATTCAGATAATCCATCGGATTGGCCGCCGCGGGTTCGGCAGTCGCTTCCGCTGGTTGGGTAGCCTCTGCGGCCTTGGGAGCCTCAGTTGGTTGCGTCGCTGCAGGGGGAGCTGCAGGTTGGGGGGCGCACGCACTCACGAAGCTAGCCACCAACAACAGAGTGATAGGTAAACGGAATAGTGGTTTCATGACTTTCTCACTTTCTCCTTCTTGGGACTTAAACGCGAGATCGGACGTCAAGAGAAAACCTAAACAAAACCTAAGCACGCGGGGAGTTCACTATGAAATCACCTCCTTGGTCTTGGGGCTTGTACTGCAGAGGCAGCATGATGGCTGGCTTGAACGGTATTGATCCATTGGTGATCGTATTCTAGCAAATCCATCTCAAAAATCAAGCTGCTAAACTCAGCAAGATATTGATAACTGGCAATCTATCAAGTATTATTAGGCTGAATGCACGTAATAGATCAATCCTGGATTCCCTTGCGATTGCTTTCGATCACCCCATCATGCAATGTGATTCGCCTACAAGGATGTCGAGAAGGTTGGGTTTGCAATGAGAAACGAAGAACGATGGGATAAAATCATCCATTTGGTTGATCAACACGGTTTCCTGTCGGTTCAGGAGTTGAGCGAACTATGTGACACATCTGTCATTACCATCCGCCGCGATTTACAGCACTTGCATACGCTGAGCCGCATTCGCCGCACTCACGGTGGCGCAGCAGCCCTGCCTGCAGTACCCCACGCTATACCTGGCACCGACAACGGGAACGAACCGAATAGCCGGCATTATTCTTTTGATCGCCTGGATGTCCTGGTGACTACGGACATACTGCCCAAATTAGCCAGCGTGATCCAACAGGCGAGTGGAAGAGAAAGGATACCCGTCATCGCCGAATCGCTGCCCCTCCCCGGCACGGAAACCTGCGTAACGGTCGACAACTACCAGGGCGGCGTTGACCTGGGCCGCTGGGCGGCCCAATATGCGCTTGAACACTGGAATGGCAAGGTGCACGCCATGGACCTGACGTATCACCGGCCCAATACCCAGGCGCGCAGCCAGGGTTTCCTGGCCGGCCTGCGCGCCACCATTCCTTCGGCCCAGATGTTGTTCTCGGTCAACACCGAGTCGCGCTACGACATGGCCTATCAGTTAACGCGCGACGCACTGTCGGTCCACCCCGACATCAACATCATCTTCGCGATTAACGATATTAGCGCCCAAGGCGCCAATCAGGCCTGCAAAGACCTGGGAATCGCCCCGGACAAGCTCATCATCCTGACGTTCGGGATCGAAGGTCCCACCATGATCGACCTGATCATGAAAGGGGAATGGGTATGCGCAGGTATCGCGATGTTCCCTGAGATCGTTGGAACCGTCTGCGTCGAATCCGCGATTGCCGCCTTCAATCATCAGCCGCTTCCACCACAACTCACCACTCCTCACTGCATCGTCACCCGTGAGAATCTGCCTACGATATACGAGCAGACGCCGGCAGGCTGGCAACTGCGCTGGGACAAGATCCCCTGCGAGCTAAACCTGCCTGTGCCAGTGCACGCCGATCGGCCGGACAAGGATCGGCCGCTACCCACGCACCTGGGGTTCATCTACACCTTCGTCGACCACGAGTGGTATAAGACGCTGGCCCGCACCATGCAAGCGTATTCCGCCGGGCTGGGAATCACGCTGGAGTTGGTGGACTACAAAAAGACCGTCAAAGACGAGCTGAATCTCCGCCGGCTGGAGATCGCGCGCCGCGCCGCCAGCGAGGTCAAGCCGGGCGACACGATCTTCATCGATGCGGGACCGATCTCCTGTGTGTTTGCCGAACAACTGCTCAACCACAAGGACATCACCGTCATCACGTATTCGATGCCGGTACTGGAGATCCTGAAGGAGAGCCCTGCAGAGATCACCCTGATCAGCACGGGTGGCGCATACCGGCGCAGCAGCCAGGTGTTCGTCGGCCCGACGGCTGAAGCCACGCTAAAGGAGTTTCGCATCGATAAGTTGTTCCTCATGGTCAGCGGCGTCTCCAAGAGCTACGGCCTGTACCACACGAATATTTCCGAAGTGACCATGAAACAACAGATGATGATCGTGTCGCCCGAGGTGATCCTCCTGGCCGACTACAGTTGTTTTCAGCAGGAGGCGTTGATCCAGGTTGCGCCGATCTCAGCCGTCCACAAGCTGATCACAGACGATGCCTTACCGCCGTCGATCCGCCTGGAACTGGGGACGCTTGGGATTTCGGTCATCCTGGCGACAATGTAGCGCAGAGGCAAATGAACAAATCTGACATCTGCCGATTATCATATGCTCAGCGCCCCGTCCCCGGGGCGCGGTCGTGGGAAACGCCCCGAGACGGGGTTTCGAGCTTGTGCATAGAGTTCGTTGAATGAACTACTAAAGGGGAAACATGAGCAAAGTTGAAACCGTTTATCTGATCCATCATAGCCACACCGACGTGGGATACACGCACGACCCACCGATTGTTTGGGACTTGCACGAACGCTTCATCGACGAGGCCGTCCGCCTGGCGGACAAGTACGCAGGTTCCAATACCGATGGGGCCTTCCGCTGGACGGTCGAGAACACCGGCGTGTTGTATGAATGGCTCAAACACGCGCCGCGTGAGAACGTGCAACGCTTCATCCAATTGGAGCACGCCGGCCGGATCGAAGTGACTGGCATGTTCGCCAACATCACCCCCCTGCTCGACACCGACCAAATCATCGAGTCGCTCTCACTGGTGGGCAAGTTGCGCGAGGAGTATGGGTTCACCATTACCCACGCCATGAACTGCGATGTCAATGGCGAAGCCTGGTCGTTGGTCGACCTGTTACTGGACGTGGGCATCGACGGCTTCAGCATGGCCATCAACACCCACTTCGGCGGCGCACCGCTGAACCGGCCCAACGTGTTCTGGTGGCAGGGCCCCAGCGGCCGCAAAATCCTGGCCTACAACGGCTGGCCCTACGATACCGGCTGGCGCTTTGGCATCGGGCGTGACAAGAAAATGTTGGAGGACTGGTGGCCGCGCATCCAGCAGCGCATGGACGAGATCGACTATCCGCTGCCGGTGTTGATGATGCAGAGCTTCCATCCCTTCGGCGACAACGGCCCGGCCTACGAAGGCTTCACCACCTTCATCGACGAATGGAACGCAAAAGGCACGACGCCCCATATCGTCCTGGCGACGCCGCAGATGTGGTGGGATGCTGTAAAACCCTTCAGTGCGCAACTGCCCACCTACAGCGGTGACTGGACGGATTTCTGGAATTTCGGTTGCATCAGCAGCGCACGTGAGACCGCCACCAACCGTGGCAGCCGCGCGCGGCTGCGCGCCGCCGACGCGATTGCCGCT
>JAMDDR010000408.1:13431-15067 GCA_023488685.1 Chloroflexota bacterium
TCCCCCTGGCCCATACCGCGCGGACATTCGCGCGTTATCGCGAAAACGCCTGGAAGGCGCTCAACCTGTACGACGAGCACACCTGGGGCGCGGACCTGTCCTTGCGCGCGCCGGACAGCGAAGACACCGCCTCGCAGTGGTATTTCAAAGCCAACTACGCCTACGAGGCGCGCAGCCTGAGCCTGATGCTCCAGCGCGATGCGCTGGCGGACTTTTCACACTTCGTACCGCACCAGAACGCGGACGATGTGCTGCTGTTCAACCCCCTACCCTGGCCGCGCTGCATTTCCGGCGAAGTGCCGTATCACGTCGCCAACCCGCGCGGTTTACCCGCGGACGCCACTTCAGGCCGCCATTCGCAGGATCGCGTCTGGTCCACCGATCTGTGGGTAGAAGCGGCGCAAACGGCCGCCGGCACATTGAACGACGCGCACGCCGCACGCCTGGCCGTGCCACCCGTCGAGGTGCCTGGCTACGGTTTCACGCTGCTCAAACGCGCCGACCTGGTGGAACTGAAGCCACAGGAATGGAGCGAGCGCGCGGTGGTGGAGAACAAGCACTATCGCCTGGCGTTTGACGTGACCAAAGGTGGTGTGATCTCGTGGCATGACAAGCAACTTGCGCATGAATGGGTTGATTCTTCGGCCGGCTATCCGTTGAACGGATTCTGTTTCGAACAGGTTGCCGATCACGATTTCCCCTGGCCACGCTGGCTGATGTTCCACATGCAGTGGGACTCGGACCAGGTCGAACGCGCGCGTGGCTGGAAAGCCTGGCGCGCCGAGCGCGCCCAACCTCACGACGTGCTCAAGCATCGCGTCTACAACACGCCGTTTGGCCAGCGCATCATCCAGGTGCTCAAGGCACCGGGGATCGCCGGCCCACTGACGCAGAGCGTATTCCTGCCGAACGACGAAGCGTACGTCGAGTTTGAGTCGTGGTGGGTGATGGGGCAGGAAGTTCACCCCGAAGGCACCTATGTGGTATTCCCCTTCAACAGTACCGGGCGCCGGCGCGCGCATCGATCTGGGCGGGCAAGCCATGCTGGCCGGGCGGGATCAAATCCCCGGCGTGTGCTACGACTACTACACGGCTCAGCAGTGGGTCGATCTATCCAACCAGGAGCTGGGAGTCACGGTCGCCCTGCCCGACAACCCAATGGTGCAGTTCGGCGACTTCCACTTTGGCGACAACCAGCAAGGCTTTACGCTGGAACGCGCCATGCTGCTCGGCTGGGTGACCAACACGTACTGGGAGACCAACTTCCGCGCGCAGCAGCCGGGCGGCGTGCACGCCCGCTACCGGGTCTACCCACATGCGGGTGGCTTCGACCCGGCAAGCGCCTACCGTGCCGGGATGGAGACCGCGTACAGCCAGCCTCTGCTCCAGCATATGGGTGAGCCGGCCGAGAGCGCCGTGTACGCTGAGGCCGAGAAGGGTGAGCTCATTCGGCTGCCGGAGGCCACTGGCACAGCCGCTGCGGTCTTCACCCTGCACGTCAAGCCCGCCCAACAAGGCGATGGGATCACGGTGCGGCTCTACAACGCCAGCAGCACGGAGCAGGATATCCAGATTGGTTCGGGGCTACTGCGTATCGCAGCGGCGTAGCGGTGCGATCTCATGGAACACTTTTTTT
>JAMDDR010000408.1:15077-15415 GCA_023488685.1 Chloroflexota bacterium
GCTGCCACCTGGCCAGGTAAGCACCATAAAACTGTCGGTGGACGCCCCTCAGCATTGACGTACCGGCGCCGGCAAGGGATAGACCCTCCCGCGGGTTCTCGTACCAGTTCGCGGTCGTGCCAGGAACCCGCGGGAGGGTGGCTGGCTCATAAGAAACATTGACGAACAGCCTGGCAACGAGTCATCGCTGCAACGTTGCCAGGCCGATACTGCCGATTCGTCGCGGCCAGAGACGCGCTGCCGCTGGTTGCCCAATACTTAAGCCACTCAAGCCAGCACCGCGTTGACCTGCGCCAACTCTTCGGGCACCAGCTTCCAGCCGGCGGCCTTGGCATTGG
>JAMDDR010000391.1:0-40999 GCA_023488685.1 Chloroflexota bacterium
GTGCAGATATCCTCGTCATCGTAGCGTCTGGATACGCGTGGATGGTCATGCGCGCAACGCAACTGGATCACGATACTTTTTTGCCACACTGCCTCGGCACGGTCATAGCCGATCACGGTGTTATGGTTGAGTTCGGGCAGCTCATCCCAGCTCGCTAGTAGCTTTGCGTTTTCATTCAGCACTGCTTTCCAGCGTCGCGCGACTGGCGTGAGGATTCCCGCGCCGTAGATGATGGGCTGTCGATCCATCACCTGGCCGCCCAGACGCTTGGCCGGGTTGCGCACTGCCGGCGAATCGATGCCAATTCTCTCGTTGGCGGCGGCCATCACGGAGATCGCCTCGGCGACGTCCTGCGCCGGATCGGGAATGACACCGAGCCGCCCCAGCACGGCGATAAGTGGCAATGTCAGCCAACCGATCGCCTCGCGCGGGGTGTGCTCGAATGTAAACGTGAACAGCGGCACGCCACTCGATTGAGCTAGCCGGCCCAGTTGCCCACCTGTCGTTACCCCCATGACCTTACAGCGGCGTTTTTTCGCCTCGTCATAGGCGCTGAGCGCTTCCTCGGTGTCGCCCGATTTGGAGGACACGATGACGAGGATATCTGCACCCTGGGCAAATGCAGGCAGCCCGTAGTCGCGCCAGACCGTGATCGGCACGCGAGCCGCGCTGCCGTATATTGCTTGCGTGATCGACGAACTGATGGCTGACCCGCCCATTCCGGCCAGGATGATGTGTCTGATATTCTGGTAATCGACGAGGAGCGCCAGGGCACTGGCATTCTGGTATGCCTCTCTGCATTGTTGCGGCAAGCCGGAGAGGCGCTCGGCCATCCGGGCGGAGTCGACGGCGTCGTAGGTCGCGCGGGAATCCAGGTCGTTCATGCTGGTCACGGTCTATATGAACTTTTCGATATTGGCGTTCGTCTTCAGGTTCGCGATCCACTGTTCCAGGGCGGTTTGTTGAATGTGAGCCATGTCTTCAGCCGTGAGCGCACGGGTCTGGCGCTCGACCACCTTGACGATATGGTAGCCGATGGGGCTTGTGATCACGTCACTCACCTGGCCCGGTTGCAGCGCAAAAGCTGCGTCTTCGACTTCGGTCCATAAGACCGAACCCGTGCCGCGTGTAAACCATCCCAGGTCCCCCCCGTTGGGGCTGGTGCTCTCGTCGATGGAAAGCGACTGTGCCAGCGCGATGAATTTAGCCCCATTGCTCAGTTGATTCAACACACTCTGTGCCTCAGGTTGTGTGGCGAGCACGATGTGGTAGGCGTGTACATACTCGGCGGTGCGCGGCAACTGTTCGATGATACGATCGCGCATGGCCGTGGCTAGCAACTCATGCCGCACCGCGTCGCGCACGTCCTGTTCAGTCTGTTTGTTGGCAGAGAGCCACGCAATATACTGATCGCGTCCGCCCCGGATTTGCTCCAGCGTCGCCAGTTCTTCGTCCACTTGTTGTTCGGTCACCGTGACTTTTACACGCTCCGCCTCTTGTTCGATCAGCATTTGGTCGATCAGCGCTTCGAGCACGGTATCTTTCAACTGTGCTGCCAACTGCATGCCTTCCGGGCTGTCCGGGCTTGGCGCGGCAGGGTCGGCAGCAATATAGCGGG
The DNA here is from genome assembly GCA_023488685.1 of Chloroflexota bacterium. Lineage (GTDB taxonomy): Bacteria > Chloroflexota > Anaerolineae > J036 > Brachytrichaceae > CAIXPS01. The sequence continues at coordinate 1,619 of JAMDDR010000391.1, forward strand.
CGAGCTCTGTGTTGAACTGATCGAGGGTGATATTCCGACCATTCACTCGCGCTGCCAACCCGGCCGTGTCTGGTTTAGCTGTGGGGGGTGGCTCTGCCGGAGTGGGTGTGGGCAGCGTGTTCACGATCTCGGGTGTGGCGGTCCCGCTAATGGTGATATTAATCTCGGCCGTTGGGGTCACGGTACCCCCGGTAATCATGCTGGCGGACTGGGCGCTGTCGCTCGAACAGGCGACCAGCAGCGATGCTGTTGCCAACAGGCTGAATGCGGCGAAGGAAGCTCGATGATTGGTTTTTCTATTCATGTGCGGACGGTAGGGATACGTTTAGTCGAATGTTACAACCCTAGCCCATCTCATCCCAGTTTTTGCCCACGGCAACGTCGGCGCGCAGACGCACACTGAGCGGAAGGGCGTTCTCCATCTCTTGTTTAACCAGCGCGCATACCGGTTCGGTCTCGTTTACAGGACACTCGAACACCAGCTCGTCGTGCACCTGCAGTGTCATTTTGGTCTGGTAGCCACCCTCGCGAATGGCGCGATGAGTGTTAATCATAGCAATTTTCATGATATCCGCAGCAGAACCCTGCACTGGGTGGTTGATGGCTTCACGCTCCGCGCGGCGCTGGATCTGGTCATTCACACGCGCGGCTGTCTGCAAGGCTGTCTGCAGCTCCGGGAAGTATCGCCGCCGCCCCAAAATCGTCTCGACGTAGCCAATCTCTGCCGCTTTGCGTTTCGTGTTGTCGAGCCATGCCTTGACGCGCGGGAAGCGCTCGAAGTATTTGCGGATGAACTCCTGCGCTTCGGCCTGAGACATGCCGGTGTTCTGCGCCAGCGCAAACGCGCCCATGCCGTAGGCAATGCCGAAGTTGATGCGCTTGGCAAAGCTGCGTTGCATTGCAGACACCTGGCTGAGCGGCGTGTCATATATGGCCGCAGCAGTGGTCGCATGGATGTCTTCACCGCGCTCGAAGGCGGCCTTCAACGTTGGGTCGTCCGCGAGGTGTGCCAGGATGCGCAGTTCCACCTGTGAGTAGTCGGCGCTGATCAGACGCCAGCCCTTGCGCGGCACAAACGCCTTACGCACACGCCGTCCGATCTCTGTCTTGATGGGGATGTTCTGCAGATTAGGGTTGGACGATGACAGGCGGCCCGTGACGGCACCGGTCTGGTTGAAGTCGGTGTGCACGCGCCCGGTGTTTGGGTTCACCAGTGCGGGCAGTGCGTCCACATAGGTGCCCTTGAGCTTGCTCAACTCACGATGCTGTAGGATAAGTGGGACGATTTCGTGCTTGTCCTGCAGGCTTTCCAGGATATCGGCGGCAGTAGAGAAACTACCGCCTGCTGTCTTGCGCAACCCCTGGGTGGGCAACTGGAGCCGGCCGAATAACACCTCTGACAGTTGTTGTGTCGAATTGATATTGAAGATGATTCCGGCGCTGTTATAGATGGCCTTCTCCAGGTCACGCATTCGTTCCGTGATCTCGACTGACAGCACGCCGAGATATTTGATATCCAACCCGACTCCCGTCAACTCCATGTCGACCAGCACCGGGATCAACGGTAGCTCGACTTCGTAAAACAACTTTTCCTGGTTGCGGTGGCGCAGAAGCGGCTCCAGCACGTTTGCGAGCCGCCAGGTGGCGTCCGCATCCGCCGCAGCATAGGGGGCGACCCGCTCGATGGGCACTTCGCGCATGGTGATCTGGTTCTTGCCTTTGCCGATCAACTCGTCGATGCGGGTCATCTGCCAGCCCAGGTGTGTGAACGCCAGCGACTTCAAGCCGAGGGATTGGCCGCCGGGATCGCATAGGAACTGAGCGATCATCGTGTCAAACACGGGCTTGTCGATGCTGACGCCGACCACTTGCAGCATCTCCAGGTCGAACTTGGCGTTGTGCGCCATCAGACGCACGTCTTTACGCTGCAAAGCCTTCGCCAGCGGTTCGAACTTGGGTGAAGTGGGATCGATCATGTATATGGGGCCGCTCGACTGGCTGCTGGCGCGCCCGCAGGGGACGTACCAGGCTTCGCCTTCCAGGACGCACAGAGATACCCCTATCAGTTCGGATTGCAGCGGATCTGTGCCGCTGGTCTCCGTATCGAAGGCAATTCTATCGGTATGAGCAAGCTTGGAGAGCAACTCCTTGTACGCGTCGTCGCTGTCCACCAGGCGTGTGTGGGTGGGAACGTTCGACAGGGCGGGGGTACCCGCCTGGGTTACGCTGATTGCGCCGGTTTGTGAGGGTGCAGTCTGCAATTCATCCGGCGCGAACAGGCCAAGTTGCCCGGCGCCCGTACCTTGTTCTCCCGTCGCTCCCGGGATGTTGGCGCTCACTTCCTGCTGGGTGGTCGGGATACGCTTGATCAAGCTAACGAACTCAAGCTCGCGGAAAAGGTTCAGCGTGCGGCCGTAATCAACCTCTGCCCTGCAGGCATCCCATTCCACCGGTACGGGCACGTTGGTGCGAATGGTGACCAGGTCGCGGCTCAGATAAGCCATATCCTTGCCCGTCTCAAGCGCGCTGTGGGCGCGTTTCTGGGCGATCTCGTCCAGGTGGGCATAGATGCCGTCCAATGACCCGTATTGTTGGAGCAAGGCCTGCGCCGTCTTTTCGCCGATGCCTCTCACGCCAGGAACGTTATCGGAAACGTCGCCGATCAGCGCCTTATAGTCGATCATCTGATCCGGGCGTATGCCATAGCGCTCCTCTACCTTTGCCTCGTTGTAGATGATCGTGTCGTCGAAGAACCGGCCGGAAGTCAACACCTTGATGCCCGGCTGCACCAGTTGCAGCACGTCGCGGTCACCCGTAACGAGCAGCACGTTCATGCCTTCGGCCCGTCCGCGCAGAGAGAGTGTGCCCAGCACGTCGTCGGCTTCATAGTTGTCGGCGGTAAAAATGGGAATGCCGAGTGCCGAGACGATCTGGGAGATGCGTCTCATCTGTGACTCCAGTTCGGTTGGCATCTTGGCGCGTGTCCCTTTATACGCGCTGTACAGGTCGTCCCGAAATGTCCTGCCGACGTCGAACGCCACTGCGATGAAATCGGGTTGCTCTTCCTTCCACACCTTGAGCAGCATATTGGTGAAAAAGTACACCGCACCCGTGAGTTCGTCGCTGCCATCCTCATGTTTGACGGAGAATGTCTGTGTCCGCGCTGACGCGAAATAGGCGCGATAAGCGAGCGAATGCCCATCGATGAGGATGAGCTTCGGGCGTGCCGATGCGGGCTTGTCCTGATTCATATATTAATCTTACTTCACTTGGCTGTGTACAATGCGCCCATGTCCAGCCCTGCTCAACAATTGCTACTCGCCTCCTGGCTGATTACGTCTGCAAACGAACCTCCGCGCCAGGATGCAGGTGTGCTGGTGGAAGGTGGTTGTATTGCTGCAACGGGACGCGGTGAGGACCTACGCCAGCAGTATCCCGGCGCGGAAATCGTCGACCTGACCGGCAAGGTGTTGTCGCCGGGCTTCGTAGATGCGCATCGGCACTGTTATGGGGTATTGGCGCACGGTATTCCTACCGGCACCGCACCGGCCGATTTCTGGGCCTTCCTGAGTGACTTTTGGTGGGGGCGCATCGAAGATCGGCTGGATGCCGGCATGTTGCGCGCTGCGATGAACCTGGCATGTTATGACATGATTCGCAGCGGTATTACCACCTTTTTCGATTGCCTGGAAGCGCCCCATGCCATTCCCGGCGGTTTATATGTGCAGGCAGAGATCGTGCGTCGATGGGGCTTGCGCGGGATGCTGTGCTTTGAGGCAACCGAGCGCGTCAGCCCGGAAAATGGCGTGTTAGGGTTGCGTGAGAACGTTGAGTTCATCCAGGCATGCCGGCAATGGACACAGAATGGTGGCCGCACGACAGATCGCCCTTCAGCGCCAGTTGTGGCGCAACCGGCGCCTCTCCTATCCGGCGCGCTGTGTCACCACACCACGTTCACTTGCAGCGATGCCTTCATCCGGCGCGCACACACACTGGCAAAGGAGCACAGCGCGTTGTTGCACTTCCACTGTGCCGAGGGCACCTATGAGCCGGAGCAGTGCTTGAAGGTGTATGGACACCGGACGATCGAGCACTACGAAGCGCTGGGCGTGCTCGATGAAACCACCATGGCATCCCAATGTGTGCAACTCTCGCCGCGCGAAGTGGATATCGTGGGCCAGCGCGGCATCAGGGTGACCACGATGCCGCTGTCTAACTGCGAAGTAGGGGGTGGTTTTGCGCCTGTCCCCGAGATGCGCAGGGCGGGTGCAACGGTGGGACTGGGCACGGATGGCTATGTGGCTGACTTCTTTGCGACGTTGCGCGGGGTGTTTCTCGTGCATAAAGCGCGCTTGCTCGACCCCGGCGTGATGCCAGCGCATGTAGTGTGGCACATGGCGACTGAGGAGGGCGCGCGTGCGATGGCGCTGGAAGCCGTGGGGATGATCCGGGCAGGCGCCAGTGCGGATGTTATTGCCATTGATCTTGATCTGCCCACGCCCGTCACCGCGCACAACTTGCTCGACCAGCTCGTTCTATGGCGCAATGCCGAGCACGTTCACAGTGTCATGTGCGCTGGCCGCTGGCTGAAACGGGACCACCGTGTCCTGGACGCAGATCCGGCTGAGTTGATGGCGCAAACACGTGCCGCGTCCAGCCGGTTGTGGGGTGATTTATAGTGGACGATCTCTCATCGCCCGTCTCTAACAATCTCACGACTGCCCTGCAGTTGGTGCCTGGTCGCTGACTGGCTGTTGCCAAGCAATCTGCTGCCGGCGATCTGGATCACCAGGTTGGTCGCGATCATCAGCCACAGATTCTGCGTTGTGAGGTATAGGAAAGCACTGCTGAGGAGGCAGGCTGTCCGAACGACCAGGTACTGCCGGCCTTCAACCGATTGGAACCATGTCGGCGCTTCCGGATGGGTGATCCATTCGAGAAGGATGAGTGCTGCGCCGATGACCGTGCCCCAGTAGGGGTCATTCAACCACAGTGCCGGCGCGGTGCGGTAGAACGTCCAATGGGCCTCATCATAGAAGGCATTGCGCGCTGCCACCAGCCCAATGTGCCAGTTTTCGCCGCTGGGTGATATACGCCCACTCACCCATAACACGAGCAGTATGAGCGTCACGATGACGGCGGCGACACCGATTCCGCGCACCCAATTGACGAAGGTAAATCCAAAAATGGCATCCGGGCTGGCGAGATCAGCGCCGAGCGCCATCAGGTCAAGCCCGGCTGCGCCGCTGATGAGCGTGATGAATGGAATGCCGACTGTAAAAGCGAACAGTGCAACCTCACGCACCAGTAAACCGGTGGTGGAGGTTTCCATGAAGGAGATGAAGCGTCCGCCTTGGGCACGATATGCTGCGTTGACGATCACGATGCCGAACAGCAGCGATATCCCTGTCCAGAGTAGCAGCTCAAGCTTTGCGTCCATATGATCCTGGATTCAGATGATCCCCGCTAGCGACAGCAGCAGGCTGCTGATGATGATACCAGCTAAGATAAAGGCGGGTCTTACCTGGAAGCGTTGGACCAACATGTAAAACAACAAGACGAGTGCCAGAGGGGTAGCAAGCTCAAAGACCTGTCCGGCTGCGCCAGCGATGATGTGTAGTCTTAAGCCGGTAATGGTAGGCGTCGCCGCCAATGCGCCCAGCGTGAAAGCCCCGAGTTGCAGGGCAATCGCCTCCCACCGCTTCAGGGTCCGGTGTCCCAGCAGGGTAATGACGGCCTCATGTCCCGATTGATACCCGACGTGAAATGATAGGTACGAGATCGCCAGCATGAGCGGGCAAATCATGAGCAGATACACGATGACAGCAATCACAGGAAATGCTGGCTCCCCATGCACCGGACCCAGAAACGCGCTGTTGAATGCCTGCCAAGGCAGTGTTTCCGAAGGACTCAGGCTGATCGCCAATGCAATGGATAGAACCAGCGGCAATATGGCGCCTTGTGAGATGCTGTCCCCGAACCCGGAGATGACCCCCATCAGCGACTGTTTGGTCGCGGGAATGGATTCCGCATTCATCCGGCCGGCGGCATGCTGCTCCTCCATTCTTAAGGTGATGCCAAGGATGATCGATCCCCAGTTGGGTTCCGCATTGAAGAATGCCAGATGCCGCTGCATTGCAGCGGCGCGGTCTTCCACACGAGGGTACAGCCTCTGAATCGCAGATGCCAGCGCGCACGCGAAGCCGCTACCCTGCAGTCGTTCGAAACTGTAGCTGGAGTGACTGAAGAATTGCCACAGCGGGAATGTGGCGCCCGTGCGGTGCCTTCTAAAGGTGAGGGCAAAAGATGCTAGTGGAATCAGATAGCGCAGCCCCACCAGTGCCATCGCTGCCAACACGATGGCGATCCAGATCACGTTGATATTCAGCCGCAGGTTCGACAAGGTGAACCACGTCTCGCTGATGTTCAGCACAGCCACCACGCCAAAACCGGCGAAGAACAGTGCGATGCCGCGCGCCTTGAACACAAATCTCATGGCGAGGGCAATGCCGAGCGCGCCGGACATGCCGGTGCCGGCCAGACCGATGCCTTTGAGGACCCAATCGGGCGCAAGACTTGTGACTGCGTTCACGATAGCCGGCAAAACCCAGGCCAGGACAGCCGCGGATGGCACGGTGAGCGCCAACAGCAGGGCCTGTCCCGCCACGACGTTGAGCAACACGACGGTGCGTGCGTCACCGCGTTCGGCTGCAAGATCCATGCGGTGCACGAGGCGGTTGTCCAGTGACATGCGCAACGACAAGAGGGAGAAGCCCAGGTTGCCCAGCAACACGCCGGTGATGACACCCAGCCCGATGGCGTACACGGGCTGCGCCAGGTTGCCGTGCGAGGCAATGACACCAGCGGTCGCACCCAGGATGCCTGCCAGTGCCGCGTCGCCGATGCCCAATGTCCCGCCGACGGATAGATAACCCAGGTAGAGGACGTTGATGAGTGCGCCCACTGTGGCGCCACGCAAAGGATCGCCCAGGATCAGCCCAACGATCAGGCCGTTCACGAGCGGGCGCCAGGTGGTGAAGTATCCCAGCCCACCCAGGAAGGAGGTATTCGCGGCGAAGTAGGTCAAGCCGATGAGCAACGCTTGAAGCGGCGTGATGGTCATGTTCAATCGCTGGAGACGATAGGCGAGTGCTTCACGACAGCAGACTGCTGCGATGGCGCGCGCACTTGTCATTTGTCACTGATCATCCGCCGTTTCTCGTCTGTTGGAATCATCTGCCAATATACATCCACACCTAGATCACGCAGTTGTTGCAGGGACTTCAATTCCCCGCCTGAAGCGGCAATGCTGCGCCAGATCAGCTTCCGCCCCGGCGCCATACCTATCCCGCCCACGTTCAACTCGCCATAGCGGTAGGACTTGTACAGCCGGGCCGCGGCATCAACGCTCTTTAATAGCACGAGCGTGTGGGTTGTATCGGTCTCTGCTTGCGCCAGCAAGCTGGCTGCCACCTCGACGGTCGCCACGCGCAACTGGATCGATGCCGGCATGGCCAGTTGCATGATCTGTTGGGTGAATGGATCGGCGGCCGTGGCATCATCTGCCACGAGGATCTGGTCGATATTGAGAACGCGCGCCCAGACAGCCATCACCTGGCCGTGAATCAGGCGGTCGTCGATGCGGATCAGGCTGATCATGAAGGAGGATCATCCATGGATGTCTATATGAAAAATCGCAAAGGGCAGGTTGCGCCTGCCCTCTTCAATGGTCTCTACAGGACTTGAACCTGTGACCTCACGGATGTGAACCGTGCGCTCTAACCAACTGAGCCAAGAGACCAAGTAGGCACTATTATACATAGTTTGCTTGTGCTCGCAACCGATTTTTCGCGGACTTCCGTTTCTTGGTGTCCTTGGTGGCCTTGCTCGGGGCGCTTTCATCCAGATCGTCATAAGAGCGGGTGATACATATTCCTCTTGGTGTTCTTGGCGGCCTTGGTGGTTGGTCTAGCGTTCGGTTGTCAGTTGTCAGTAGGGCCTGACGACCGGTTGTCAGCCCGTTTTGACAACTGACATCTGACAACTGTTGTCAGCAGTTGTCAGGCCGCTACTGACAACTGGGCACCCTTCCGTAGGTTAGGCCAACTACCTGCGGTAGGAATTGCCTTTTTCATGGACGTTCAGTGCGCATCCTCAGATGCGCGCTGAACAGAGTCCTGGGGTACGGGTTGGCTCGCGCTTAGCGATTCCAGGTAATCTCGATCTCTCCTGACCCTGACGATTGGAGCGTGCACTGCCCAGTTGGGCTGGTCACAGCTTGTTGAACGGCGTGCCCGATTCGAACAGCTACTGTTGTGTTGGGAAGCAGATGGCCGAAGCGGAGGGCGGTCTCCATCTCGTTATCAAGCGTCACTTGACACATGAGACGGTTCGTCTCGATCCTGGAACCTGTGATGAGCGCCGGCCGGTCGGTTGCCAGTAGCAGCGTGCCGTTGAGCTGTACGGACAGGCCATCCGGCCCTGTTTCGACGTCCAGTACGCCTTCTGCGACGCGGATGCCCCGGATGCTGGCGCTTGCGCGATTTAGATTGCCAAAACGCCAACCGCCCCATGGCTCGGCGTCGGCCAGCTCTTGCATGGCAATGTAGGCCAGCAACGCGCCCCAGGTGTGAGCGTTTTGAACACTGTCGTGTTCGATGGCTTTGCAGGCATGTCGCTCCCTCCTGTCACATCAAGCTGCGATAGACGTCGACGGTCTCAGCGGCGATGCGTCCCATCGTGTAGTGCGCCAGCACGCGGGCGCGGCCGCGCCCGGACAGCTCCTCGCGCAACGCCGGCTGCTCGATCAGCTTGATCACCTGGGCACGCAAGGCCTCGATGTCATTCTCGTGAAAAGTCAGCCCTGCGTCGCCAATCACATTGGGAATTTCCCCGCATGTCGAGCCAATCACCGGCACGCCGCAGGCCATCGCTTCGATCAACACGCGCCCAAACTGTTCCTTCCAGTTCACCTGCGTGCGTGAAGGGAGGACGAGTGCGTCGAGTTGTGCGTAAACCGACGGCATCTGAGTCGATGGCACTCCGGGTGTGAACTGGACCCGGCCAACCACCCCCAGCGAGGTGGCGAGGGCGCGCAGGTTAGAGAGTTCATCGCCTGTCCCGATAATTGCCAGACGCACCATCTTGGGCAGCCCGCTCAGCGCATGGATGGCCAGGTCGACCCCTTTCTCCTTGACCAATCGGCCCACATAGCCGATGGTGAAGAACAGGTCATTTGCGAGACGGCCTGCGAGACGGCCTGCGAGACGGCTTGCGAGACGGCCACTGCTTCTATCCGGATGAAACACATTCTCATCAATGCCGAATTGTGGGATGAGATGGATCGCGCGCCGGTATCCCTTCGCACGCAGCACGCCGGCGGCCTCATTGTTCCCTGCGATGGCTGCGTCGGCATGGGCCAGCACGTAGCGCTCCATCCAACGAAATGGGGGCGGGTAACGGCGTAGCAGGTTTTGCCACGAAAAAAACACGGTCTTTGCACCCACGGCTCGCGCAGTGCGTAACGCCAGGTAGGTGGCCGTGTTATAGGGCTCCTCGTCGATGTGGACGACCTGAGGGTGCGTGCGCACGAGAGCCTGGCGCAGGGTGGGGTAGTAATGCAAGTGAAAGTTGCCGTTGAAGCGGATGGGGACTGCGTCCAGCGCGTAACCCTTGACGTGGGCACGCTCCAGCATGGTTGCCGTTTTGCTGGTTCGCCAGGATGGTGGCGCTAGCACGGTGAGTTCGACGTCGTCGCATTCGGCAATATATTCGCACTTGCGCTGATAGGCGCCGACGACTAAGGCTTTGGAGAGCATGGTGACGCGCATCGACTGGGATTGTAACTGTTAAAATCTGCGTGCATGTCAGCATTGCTCAAGCGTTGGCGCGATTGGCTGCCACTGCTCATCATCCTCGCCGTGGGCGCAACTCTGCGTTTCTACCAGATTGGCTGGCTTCCACCTGGGCTGTATCGTGACGAAGCCTTCTACGGATTGGATGCGTTGAACGTATTACGCGGGCATCCAGCCCTGTACTTTGCCGCCAACAACGGGCGCGAAGGGATGTTTATGTATATGCTCGCGGGGAGTATCGCGCTGTTTGGCCGTACTCCGGAAGCATTGCGCATCACTTCCGCCGCCATCGGTACGGCCACGATCCTGGCCATCTACTTTGCCGGGCGCAATCTCTTCTCGCATCGCATTGGTGTGCTGAGCGCCGCAATTCTGGCGCTAACGTTCTGGCACCTGGCGATCAGCCGAGTGGCATTCCGCGCCATAACACTACCTCTGTTGCTGTGCCTGACGGTGGCGTTCGGTGCGGCAACCCTGCGCGGATTATCGTCAAACACACGCACGTCGCCGTGGCTGGCGTTTGCTGCCGGAGTGTGTTTTGGTTTAACCTTCTATACCTACTCCTCAGCTCAATTCCTGTGGCCGCTGGCCGGCGCGTTCGCGTTAATCGTGCTCGTAGAGCGGGCGTTCAGAAACGGGGCGTTGAGAAACGGGACGTTCAGAAACCCGATTTCGGCAGCGCAGACGCTGCGCAGAACGTTGTACGCAACGCGAAATCGGGTTTCTTATTCCGCCTCTGTATTTGTATTCCTCGCCGGCGTCTTGCTCGTATTGGCGCCTTTCCTGGTATGGCTAATGCGCCATGCCGATCTTTACTTCATGCGTGCAGAGCAGGTATCGATCCTCAGCCCAACGATCAATCACGGCGACGTGTGGGGGACGCTGTGGGGCAACTGGCTAAAAGCTGCTGGGATGTTCGTGTTCCAGGGAGACCGGATCTGGCGTCACAATCTATCATTACGGCCCGTGTTTGATGGCGTGATTGCGACGACATTTGTGCTGGGTGTGCTGGTGAGTGCCTGGCGTGTGTGGCGTGTGGGACGGTTGGTCGCGGATGCCACAAAAGCGGCAGGTTATTCATCATTGTTCATCCTGCTTTGGTTGGTGATCTTCCTGATTCCCACCGTTCTGGCCGAGGATACGCCCCACTTCCTGCGCGCCATTGGCGCTTTGCCCGTCGCGTGTATCATGGCAGCGGTGGGGCTGGAGGCGCTGCTGGCATGGTTGTCGCGGCGTGGCCTGCTAAACCTCTACTTCGGTCGTATCCGGCGGCTGGTCAGCCCGCCGGCGTTAGTGGCGGCGGTGGTGCTGGTTGTGACTGCTGTCAGCACGGTCAGCGACTATTTTGAGGTATATGCCCACAAAGACATGACGGCATATTGGCTGGAAGCACATAATGTGCCATTGGCACAGGCCATCAACCAATATGCCCATACCCACCCGCCGCAAACGGTGTGGTTGGAGGATCGACTTGCCAACGACAACCCTGCACTTCGTTTTCTGTCACCGGATGTGGAACAAGGACATGTCACGATCATATCCGTTGGACAACCACCCGTGGCTCCATCACGGGCACAGGTTCTGCTGTTGGTCGATCCCAATCATGATTGGACAGCGTTGCGCAATGCATTGCCGCCCAGCAGCACATTGAGCGTGAGTGAAGGGCCGCTGGCGCAGGGTGACCTGGATCCATCCCCTCATCGTGCGTTCATCGCCATACAAGCGGATCCGTACGATGCAACGGAACGGAATGCGGCTATACTAGAGCAAGGCATATCGTTAAAGCAAGTGGGTGTTGGCGCAGGCACCGGGGTCCCTGTCGGTACGAACCAGTTACCCATTAGCAATGATCAACTGTTTCAACCACCGTTTGTGCAAACACTCACGTCCGAGGCTCGGACCGTATATACTTTTACGTTGTTTTGGAGTACCACGCGACCGCTTACAGAGGATTACGCCGTTTTTGTGCATTGGGTGCGCGGCGGCCAGGTGATCGCGCAGCATGATAGTAGCCCTGTCAATGGTTATCTGCCCATGCCGGTCTGGCGTGCCGGCGATGTCATTGCCGATCAGCATGTGTTGCAGGTGCCGGGGGGGCTACAGAAGGGTGACCAGGTGCGCACTGGCATCTACCGGCGCTCGGACAACACCCGGCTGCGTTTGATGGGTCAGGATGGCAGCACGTTGACGGATTCGATCATCGTCATTGATGCACGCTGAAATGACGTCCATTCTGGGTTTATCGTATACTGTGTATGCAGAAGTGCATCGCAGTTTAAAACGAAGACATGAGCGAGAATAAAACACACACTCCAAGCACAAACGTAACACTGGGTTGTGCATCCAAACTCAGCTTGCATCATGGTCTATTGGTGGCCTGCGTGTTTGCGTTGGTGATTGTGTCCACAGTGACACCGGCAGCGACCTATGCGCAGGACGAAAACGTGCTCTTCAATGAGGGTTTTGAGGGCGAATTCAAGGGTGATCCTTATTGCAAGAGCGGCACATGCAACGTGCCTTCAGGATGGGGTGTATGGTTCATTCCCCGGCGTGAGACCGATCAGCCTGGGATCAACTTCCAGCCACAATATGTGCAGGTCAAGTCTGCCAATCGCGTGAAGAGTGGCTCGGCGGCCCAGCACATCTATACGGAAAACGCCACGCACACGGGTGGAATCTTCCGCATCGTGACCAATGTCAAAGTCGGCTCGAAATTGCGGTTTAGCGCATGGGGTGAATCGTGGTCTACCAATGACGAAAGTCCCATTTCAGCACGCCCATCGCCAGATATCAAGCTGAAGATTGGCATCGATCCCATGGGAGGCAACAATGGCCAGGCCAGTCCGCTGAATGGACAGGTGGTCTGGTCAGAGGAGCACGACGCGAAAGACAGCTTCACTCAGTTCACGGTCGAGGCGGAAGCGAAATCTCAAACGGTCATCGTTTACATGTATTCGACCATGAAAGAGCCGGTGCGGCACAACGAAGTGTTTTGGGACGATGCTGTGTTGGAATACACCGCGCCACCACCCACGGCGACGGTTACCCCTACACTGGAAGCGGGCGGCTCGGTGACAGATGCAACGGGTGCGCAGGCTGCAGGGACAGCGCCAGCGGAAACGCCGACCAGCGCACCGACCGTCCAGGCGTCGAGTGGAATCACACACACTGTGGTCGAGGGCGACACGCTCTTCGCGATTGCCCTCAAATATGATAAATCAGTGGAAGAGATCAAGCGGCTGAATAATCTGAGCAACGATCTTTTGCAGATCGGGCAGGTGCTGATCATCGAGCCGCCGACCGAGGCTGTCTCCATTCCCGCAGCCGAGGCCACTGCAGCGCAGGCTGTGCCTTCCGCTTCACCCACGCCGGACACGGGTGCGCTGTGTGTGCAAGCCTACTTTGACAATAACGGCAACGGCGAGCGTGACGATGGAGAGGAACTGGTGCCGAATGTGTTGTTTAACTTGACTGCTAATGATGTGGCGGTGCAGAGTTACACGACCGATGGCGCCAATGAACCCTATTGTATTGGCAACCTGAACGCCGGCGCGTACACGGTCGCCGCGACGATCATGCCAGCCTATAACGCCACGACGCCATTGAACGACACGGCTAACATCCCTGGAGGCGAGGCTGTGCAGTTCGCCGTGGGCTTGCGTCGTGTGTCGGATGGCAATCAGATGGTCGAAGTGACCGGTACACCCGTGGTGAAGGTTGCGGCGAGTAGCGCCCCTAATATCCTGGCGATTCTTGCGACGATCGTCGGAGGGTTGATCATTCTTGGCGCTATAGGCGCGGGCATGCTGTTCTTCCTGCAAAGCCGAAGGTTGTAGATTCAACCGCCAAACGCCGCAACACCCACCGGCGCAGGGCACAAATTGTCATGAGTCCCAGTGACGCAACCGATACCGCGCCGCGTTCATCGTCATCGGCGCTTTACGTCTTGCGCTTTTTGCCATCTGCCTTTCTGGCGCTCGTTTGTGCACTTCCCTGTGCCAATGTCTGGCTGGGACCCGGCATCATACACACGCACGCCGGGGGAGACAGCCCATTCCTGCTGCAGCGGGTATTTGAGTTAGCCACCAATCTACGGGCCGGTGTTTTCCCAGTCCGTTGGATGCCGGATGCTGCGTTTGGCCTGGGTTACCCGTTCTTCAACTACTACGCATCGCTTCCTTATTACCTGGCAGCACTATTGAACCTGGCTGGGTTTGACCTGATTGCCTCGATCAAGCTCACTCAAAGTGCCGGCATGTTTGCCGCGGCAGCCGCGATGTTTTTATTCGCCCGGACGCTATTGCCAGGACGGGGCGCGCTCCTGGCGGCGGTTGCTTACACGCTGGCACCCTATCACCTGGTCAATATCTACGTGCGCGGTGATTCGCTGGTCGAGTTTTTTGCGTTCGTGTGGTATCCGCTCATCTTGTGGGGCGTGGATCGGGTGACTGTTGCGCGGCGACATAGCGCTGGTCTGGGCCATGAGACTGTCGCTCACTCCCTCATATCCGTTGTGTTACTCGCGTGTGCCGTTGCTGCGCTGGTGCTCACACACAACGTGTCCACGTTGCTCTTTGCGCCGTTTATCGTGTTGTACGCACTGCTGCGGTTGGTCCAACATTGGCGCCAAACACCAGCGGGGGATAGATGCTCTCGTCGTGAACGAGTGGGGCCCTGGTTGGGTTTGGCAACAGCGGCCTTGCTCGCTGCGGCGTTGAGCGCGTGGTTTTGGCTCCCAGCGCTGGGTGAGGCTGGCGCCGTGCAGTTGGGTGACCAGACCACCGGGTACTTCAATTACAGCAACCATTTTCGCGCGGGCAACCTGGTGCAGTCAGCGTTGCTCTTTGATTATCACGTCGATTCCTCTCTGGATGTCTTTGCGATGGCGCTGCCACAGGCTGTGCTGATTGTTGCCGGCGCAATGGCCTGGCTGGCGTTTGGGAAAAAGCGTATCAGCGCTGTCATCGTGCTTGTGCTCTTTCTGCTGAGCACGCTGATGATCACGCCGCTCTCGCAATTCGTCTGGGATGCCACTCCGTTGCTGCCGCTGGCTCAGTTCCCCTGGCGTTTTCTTTCCGTGCAGGCGCTGTTTGGGTCGTTGCTCGCGGGTGGTTTCATCTATGCAGGCGAATGGGCGAGCGCCAAATGGAGACTTGGGCAATGGGGGACGCCGGCGGTGCTGGCTGTCGCTTGCGGGGCACTGTTATTAACGCTCCCCGGACTGCCAAACGATCGCCTGGATGTGCGTGCTGAAGATATAACGCCGCAAACGCTGCAATTCTACGAGTGGTTTAGCGGCAACATCGGTACAACCATCCGCGCGGAGTATCTGCCTGGCGCGGTGCAACCACGACCCGCGGTGGGGCCGGACCTGGCGCAACAACCGCGTCGCGCACTTGCAGTGGCAGGCAGCGTGATTTCATCCGAGCTCGTGCAACAGGAGCCTATACGCCAGGTGTGGCACATTACGGTCAGCGGCGCAGGGGCCACGATGGCCTTGCCGTTGCTCTATTGGCCTGGGTGGCTGGCAACGGATGAGGTGGACGGCACGACGAGACAGATCGAGCTTTCACCTTATCCCGGCTCTGGCTGGGTCATGATGTGGCTGCCCGGTGGAGAACACCGTGTGACGTTGTGGCTGGCTGGTACTGCTTTGCAACGCCAGAGTGACGGCGTCGCCCTGGCAGCTCTCATCATACTGGTCGCGCTAACTGTCGTCGCGCTGGCCATGGCACGTGTGTCCTTGCGCCGGGTTGGGCGGTGGACTGCGGTGGTGGTCGCGACTGTGTTGGCGGTGGTGATGATCGCGCAAGCCAGTCTCCGTCTGGATCAAGAATCCGTGCCTGCGCTGCAGACGGCCGGCTACCTGGACCATCAGTTCCCGAATCGCGCGCCGCTCGTGTTCCAGGATGGCGATGGTCAGCGTTATGAACTCACCGGTGTACGACTCATGCCGGCGTCGGTACGCGCTGGTGAGCCGTTTACCCTCACCACCACCTGGCGCGACGGTCGCGCCCCCGCGCAGGTGGGCATACAACAGGAACTACCTTCCGGCGGTTATTTTGCCTATCTGTTCCGCTTTGCGCGCAGCGTTTCATATGGCCCGCCGGAATTGAGCGTCCATACGGCGTTGACGGATGCGCTGCCGGGGCCCTTGCTGTTGAAGTTGCTGGCGCGCGACGTCGCCGGCAACGTGCTCACGCCGACCACGCCTTCCGGGCAGGCGCTGGAGCGAAACTTCCTGACGGGGTTGACGGTTGTCGCGGCTGCACCAGCAGGTTCCGATGCTGCCGTGGAGATCCCAATCCGCACGTTCCCGAACGGGATTGTGTTGCACGCATTCGACTGGTATCTCCCAAACGGTCAAGACATTTGTTTCCGCCCTACCTGGGCGAGCTCGCGCCCGCTTGCGGGTGCGTTGCAAGTGTCCTTTCTGTTGCGTGGTGCCGATGGGCGTGAGATCGCACGCGCGGACACGCAGCCGCAGGCTGGGTTAGCACCAACATGGTCATGGCCGATTGGTGCACTGGTCCGCGATAGTTACTGCGTGCCGGTCAGTGGGACGCTGACGTCAAATGAACCTTACACGCTGCTGGTGCGCTGGTATCGCGTGCTGGATCAGCATGCCACGGGTGAGGTGACGCTGGTCGGCGATCGCGCCAACGTGACCGTGAATGCGCCGAACATACCGCACCCAATCATCACCGCTCACCAGTACGATATCCCCATGATGCAGCAGCGCACAGACGTGCGCTTCACGCTGCCTGGGACACCGGCGGGCGACATCCGGCTATTGGGTTATAGCCTGGTCACGTCGACGCAGGCACTTAGTGTCACGCTCTACTGGTCGGCGAACCTGACCGTCGTGCAGGATTACAAGTCATTCGTTCACTATGCGCCGCTCAGCACGCCGGAGCCAGTCCGCCAGGCAGACCGGTTTACACGCGACGGCATGTACCCCACCGGAATGTGGTTGCCGGGTGAGGTGGTTAGTGACACCGTGAGACTGGATCTCGCGGACGTCCCTTCGGGCGATTACCAGTTGGCGGTAGGTTGGTATGATCCGGATACGCTGATACGCCTGCCGGCTGAGGTGGGTGGCACGGCGGTTCCCGATGGGCGCTATGTGGTCGTACAGGTGAAACGCTAACATGGTACGGGGCAATCCACGAAGTTGTCCGCTGAACGTCAAGCGTTTGCTGAACGTCAAACGTTTGGTGTTCAATGTCTTGCAGCTCGTGTCATTGCTTGTGCTGCCAGTGTTGCCGGCTTGTGCAGTGCCCCGACCGACGATCAAGATCGCACTCGTTGCGCCATTCGAAGGGCGATTCCGCGAAGTGGGCTACGATGCGTTCCCAGCCATGCGTCTTGCCTTGCGCGAACAGATCAAGGCGGGCGGCATTGGTCGCTACCAGGTCGAGTTTGTCGCCTACAACGATGACGCCGACCCAGTATTGGCCGAGCGTGTGGCACACGATGTGGTATTGGATGAACGGGTGATGGCAGTGATTGGCCACTTTCGCCTGGATACCACCCGCGCGGCAGCCGCTGTATATGTCCAGGGGCAACTCGCACTGGTTGTGCCGCAGGTGCCTGCCGATCAATTGCCGTCTGACCCGTTGATTTTCCCGCTTGCCCCTACGCGTGAGAAGATGTCGGATGCGCTTGCCGAGTGCCCGGCGGGCAGTGGCGATGTCGTTCAAGTGGACTATAGCCTGCCGCCATTCAAAGGGACAGTAAACAGTGACTGGCTGCACTTGCTGCCTGATTTTCACTCCCCAGCGGCGCTCCACTTGCTGGGGGCATCGATCCATGGGTTGTGTTTTGCCGCTGATGCGCCGTTACTGCGCGACTTGCCAGCAGCAGCACAGGCTCTTGCCGGCTTCCAGGATGTATCCGGTGGTGTTGCGCCTGCGCCCCGCTCCATTTCAGCTTATGATGCCACGCGCCTGCTCTTGCGCGCAATACAGGCTGATATCGATGCCAACGGCGTGCCCACACGCGCAGGGGTGGCTGAGGCGTTGCGCCAGATTGATTATCAGGGTTTACTTGGGCATATCTCGTTCGATCAAAACAATACGTGGCGTTCTGCGCCGGCCTGGATCTACGAATATGACGCCGGCGCCGTCGCCCACCTGGTGAAATGACATCATGATGACACCCAAAGAGATTGTCTTGCGCGCAATTGAATTCCGCAATCCAGCACGTGTCCCGGTGACCTACTGCAACCGTGACTTCGAATGCTCTGATACCCTGGTGACCGGCTACGCGCCAGCACCTGGATTCGAGCCGTCACAGGCAGGCATGACGGAGTGGGGCTACGTTTGGCACTCACTCGATACGACCATGGGGCAGCCGCAAGTACATCCCCTGGTCGACGATCGGCGCATCGCAGATTATTGCCCACCTGATCCCTACGCACCCGGCCGTCTGGCCGCATTGCCGGCATTCATCGCCGCCAACCGCGGGAAATTCCTGAGATTCGGTCTGGGCATCACCGGTTTTAACACGGCGACATTTCTGCGCGGCTTCGATCAGTTCTTGATTGACCTGTACACGGATCGCGCGCTTGCCGAGCGCGTGCTTGACTTCGTGTTCGACTTTGAGAATGGATTGATAGAGCAGGCAGTGACTGTCGAAATAGACGCGGTAAGCTTCGGAGACGATTGGGGCACTCAGCGGGGGCTCATGATTGCCCCGGCACTATGGCGTGAAGTTTTCCGCCCACGTTACGCGGCTCAGTTTGAGCGCGCGCATCGCGCCGGCAAGAAGGTGTGGTTCCACACTTGCGGCAACGTGTGGGCGATTATCGGCGACCTGATCGATATCGGGGTGGATGTGCTCGAACTGCTCCAGCCGGATGTTTTTGGCGTGGAGCGTCTGGCGGCGGAATTCGGTGGCAAGGTATGCTTCTGCTGTTCGGTCGATCACCAGCGGCGCGCTGTGAGTGGGACGCGCGACGAGATCTTCGCTTATGCCCGTTTACTCAACGATACGCTGGGGGCATACAACGGTGGTTTTATCGGGTATGTCGAAGACTATGCTTCACTGGGCATGAGCGAGCAAAACTACCAGTGGATCCGGGAGGCGTTTCACGGGCTCAGCCGCGCGCCGATGGGTGAATAGAGCCGCTCCAACTTCGCCAGCGCCTCAGCGAGCTATAAGGCGCCGGTTTTACAATCCACCCCGCTGTTGTATTGGTTGTATGGATTGAGAATCATTCGAGATGAAGGTGGAAGCAATGACGCCCAAACCGGCGCGTAGTGTGAATATCGACTGGCGGCTCTTGCGCTATATCAAACCGTATCGGCTGCATATTGCCGTTGCGGCAGTGTTATTCCTGGTGAGCACGGGTTTGTTCCTGGTATTTCCCCTGGTCAGTGGTCAACTGGTCAATGCGGTGACTGGTACACCAGGTACGCTGGACGCCGGGCAATTGATTGGTTTGCTGATTGGTTTGTTCGTGTTGCGCGCAGTGGCCGACATCTTTAGCCAATACCTGGTCAGTCGCGCGGGTGAGAGTGTGACGTTCGACCTGCGCATGGACGTGTACCGGCAGCTTCAGTCACTCGGCCTGAGCTTCTATGCTTCACGCCGCACGGGCGAATTGATGTCACGACTCTCGTCGGATGTGTCGGTGGTGCGCCTCGCACTGGTGAATAACATCGCCACGCTGTTGAGTAATATTCTGACGTTGGTGGGGTCAGTGGTGTTTATCGTCGCCGTCAACTGGCGGCTGACGCTGGTCGTGTTGCTTGTGTTCCCGCTCGCAACGTTCATTGCGCGTTTCTACAGCCGCTCATTGCGACCATTGTCCACACAGGTACAGGACAGGCTGGCCGAGTCCAACGCCATTGCGGAGGAGGCGATCAGCGGTGTGCGAGTCGTGAAGGCGTTTGGGCGAGAGGCTTACGAGGTGCAACGTTTCAAGGGTGTGGCTCGTTCGTTTTTCGACGCGTCGCTACGGCTGGCGCGCCTGCGCGCGACCTTTGGGCCACTGATCGGCCTGATGTTCTTCTTCGCATTAGTGGGCATTTTGTGGTTTGGTTCCCAGGAGGTCACGGCGGGACGCCTGAAAGCCGGCGACCTGGTGTCGTTTCTGCTGTACGGTGGGGTTGTCGCTGGCGGGGTGGGTGCCCTCGTCACCGTGTTTACGCAATTCCAGGAAGCAATTGGCGCAACCAAACGCATCTTTGAGATCCTGGACACGCCTAGCGATGTGGCTGAGGCGCCTTCAGCTCGCAGCATTGGTGTGGCGCAGGGGCGCGTCTCGTTCGACCATGTGTCGTTTGCGTATGAGAATAACATCGCCGTCGTGCACGACATTGCATTGGACATCGCGCCAGGTGAGATCCTGGCGTTGGTGGGACCAAGTGGGGCGGGGAAATCCACCCTATTCAACCTCATTCCACGTTTCTATGATCCCAGCAGTGGTTGCGTCAAGCTGGACGACGTCAACCTGCGCGATATCACCGTAGCGAGCTTGCGCGCCAATATCGCCATCGTGCCGCAGGATACACTGCTCTTTAGCGGCAGCGTGCGCGACAATATTCTGTATGGCCGGCTCGATGCGACCGAAGCGGAAATGATCGACGCGGCCAGGTCAGCCAACGCGCACCAGTTCGTCACGGAGTTGCCGCAGGGGTACGACACGCTGGTCGGTGAGCGTGGGGTCAGACTCAGCGGCGGACAGCGCCAGCGCATCGCCATCGCCCGCGCGATCCTGAAGAATCCGCGCATTTTGCTGCTGGATGAGGCGACGTCTTCGCTCGACAGCGAGAGTGAAGGTCTGGTGCAAGAAGCGTTGGGACGGCTCATGCATGGCCGTACCACGATCATCATCGCGCATCGCCTGAGCACCGTCCAGATTGCCCACCGTATCGCCGTGCTTGACAAAGGCAATCTGGTTGAGTTGGGGACACATGACGAACTGATGGCGCGGGGCGGTTTGTACCATCGCCTCTACAGCCTGCAATTCAACACAGACGCCGATGCCGGGCACGAGACACCAGAGCAGATGCAGGACAGCGGCGTCGCGCTTGCGTCCCAGCGCCGCCGGCGCGGTTTCAACCCGTTCGCCTTGATGAATGGATGACCGGGCATGGATTCTGGCGAGGGATTGGACCCTGATGTGAACGCGTTAAGGCCACTGCCACCAGTCTTTGCGTGAGCGCGGGTCGAGGAAGCTGCCCGAATCCCTTACCGAGACCTGTATCTCGTTACCGGCGGCCGTGCCAAGGGCTTCGTTGTTTCGTAGCGCGGGGAGTTGATTGGTCACGCGGTATCCTTGTGCGTTATTCTGTGCCCGGTACAGCGCCAGTAGATTGGGATTCACGCAGACGTTTTCAAGGTGAATGAGATATCCATAAGCGGGTGAGTCCTGGCGGGTATAAACCAGGCTGACGCGCTTCTCCTCTGCATAAATGACCATTGCTTTGTACCCGCCACCGAATATTTCGGGATTGCGCTCTGGCGGGTAGACCGCTTCGCCTGCCCGAGTGGCCAGACCGGCTAACGTCACTGGCCAACTGGTAATGGGGGTCCCCCGGCATCCGTAGGGATTGCCGTTGCACTTGTCAGGCCCCCAATTCCAACCGTTGATTCGGTATACATTGCTGATCGTGGGGATGCGGTTAGGCTCAAAGAGACCTTGGAGACGAGGCGCATTTGGATCTGTGTTACCGCTATAGTCAACTAACTGGCGAGGGGCATCGGTCAGCGAATAGCTGCGCAACCCCAGGTTGATATCTGGTTGGAGGTAATCCGGGCGGTCGTAGCTAAGAATTCTCTCGACGGGGATGAGGTTATAGTGCGCACTGGAGGTGGCCGGGCAGGTGGTGGACGGCGCGGTCGCACGTATCACTATGGGGAAAAAGCGCCTGGTGGTGGCTACGATTGTCGATGGCCCGGCCGGCTCCGCGGTGGCGATGTTGGTCGTGATGGTTGGCACAGCGTCGACGTTTAACGTTGGTGATTGCCCCGGCGCCATCTGGGCAGACACAGTCTGATTGCGTATGGTCGCCATGACCAATACGATGAACACGAACAAGACTTGCGATATTGGTTTACGTTGTTGACATTGGAACCTTCGTATAAGCGACAAAACGCTCTCCTTCTGTCAAGTTGTGGGGCTGCATCAGGCAGCTACGAGCCCGAGCGCGGATAACAGGATTGTGGCTCTATTGTGGCTCCGTGGGGTTAAGTTGCTGTAACGTATTTTAACATGGCGGTCTGTCAAAAGTTCATAACGCTTCAACGTATGGTGAACCAAGCGAAGGTGAGGGCGCCATCGGATAACACCTCACCACGTGCGTTGTATGCGCGATAGCGTTCACCTGACGACGAGTTATATATGCCGATGGCGAGCTGGTAATCACCAGGTAGTAAGGGCGCATTCAGCGTGACCCTTCTGCGGTCTTCGATGAAGTGGCCTGCGCGCCAGGCACTGGGCGGGACCAGCCCGTTCAAACTGCCGCCATCTTTCTGAGCGACGAGCCTTCCGGTGTGATCCAGCACGTGCAGGAAAATCGTGTCGGTTGGGTCTGCAGTACTGAGCGAATGCCACCCCACCGTAACGTCAATGTGATCGTCATCCGGCTGCACACTGGCAGCCAACACCTCTGCAACCGGCCCAATCCGGTCCAGACGTTCATTGGTGATCTGGTCCGCCCGGTCCGCGCTGATGTCGCCAACCAGTCTCAAGGCCAGCCGCCCATCAGAATCGTAGTCTGTCCAGTAGACTCGATCGACCCCCAAGATGGTTTCATACAGCAGCGCGCTGGCGTGCGCATCTGATCCACGCGTGTTGACCCGGTACGGCGAGTTGTTCATCATTTCCGCGGCCAGCGGCAGATCGCTGATTGACGTTGCCTCGATGTTGATCCCTGTTGCGAATCGCACGAAGTCACTCAGGTCCTGGGACACGGGTGCCACGAGTACGCCCCAATACCCCAGGGGGTATAACGGATCGCGATACTCCATGCGATCGGGAAAGTTGACGAATAGCATCTTCCCACCATTTCGCCCGGCGGCAATGAGCTGGTCCATCAGTGCAGGCCCTTTCTGATAGAGCATGACTTCGAGCGATAACATCGCACCACTCTGCACGACGATGGCGCTACTGGCGAGCACGCCAAACATCATGCGGGCTGTCATACGGGCCGGCTTTACCCCGAAGAGAGCACTGGCCCATACCAGCGCCGCGGCGAACGAGGGAAAGTACATCAGGCGTGGAGAGACTTCCAGGTAGTCCATCGTTCTTGCGACCCAGGCAAGGCTGGATGCCGTTAGCCATAGCGCCAACGCCAGCACGAATTGTGGCCGCGCAGTCTTGGGGCATACCAGGGCGAGTAGCGCCAGCGAAAGGAAGAGTGCCAGCATTGCTTGCTGTGTGGGGGCCAATCCCCAGCCCCCGGTTGCGCTGATGAGGCGCGCAAAGGGATAGCTCAGGCCTTGTGACAGGTATAGCGCTTCCAGCGGATGAAGACCAAGCTGTGGTGGTGCTGCAGCTTTGGGAATGCTAAGCCAGATTGTGATGAAAAATGCCGTGGGGATGAGGAACAGGAGGAGGATCGGGCTGCAGGACCTGACCCTGCGCTGCCAGCACAGATACAGTTCAAGCAGGAAGACCATCGGTGTCACCAAAATCGCATTTTCCTGGATGAACAATGCTATCGTTGTGAGCAGTATAGCCAGCGTGATTCTCGTTGCATGTCTGCCCTCGCGCCCGCTGGTATATGACCACAGGGCACCGATGATCAACCCCGTAGTGATTGGGTGAGGGGAGATGGCGCGTGCCGTCGCTTCAAATGCGACGGGGTAGACGGCGAAGAGCGTTGCCGCCACAAAGGCAGTCGTCGTATTGCGGAACCAATGGCGCGCAGCGCCGAACAGGGTTAGCGTTGTGACCAGGTGAGCGCCAACATTGAGTGCATGATAGGGAAACGCCGTGTGCTCGGGTCCACTCCCACGCAGCAACTTCATCGTGATCAGCGTGAGAGGGCGATAGTACTCGTTACTATTCGATGTGCTGAGCAGGCCAAGGTAGGTGTGATCGTCAACCTGACCAATGTCGAATGGATCTTCACAGAAGAAGTTGAAATAGAGGGTCGGGAGGTATATGCTAAGCCCGAGAAGCAACAATACCGCACACAGCAACACAGCGATGAGAGTCTGATAGTGGTGAGAGATCAGGCTCGTATCCATTCTGAAGCGATGAGCGCCTGTGTGTTGCATATTCATCAGGTGTGTTGCTCGTCATCGTTTCCATATATTGAAATCGATGATAAGGAAACCATATGAGTTGCCAGGTTGCACAAGCTGATATGGATTGGATGTACCTACATGCCCAGGTGGATCCCCCTAGGGCATGGATCTATGATAGCACCACAAATGCCAACAGGTAAAACATGGCTTGCCCAGACAACCTGGGTTCATTTCAATTTTGGGGCCAATGGGCAAGCGACCAACCCTTGCGAAGGGTGCCTGCTCGCACCACGGCTTCCAGATAACCTTCGCAAGGGTTGTTGGCGCAGATTGTGGCTTGTAATGGCAACCTGCGAGAGGTTCCGCTGTTTTTGCCCAACTGTGGTACATTCGGTTGCGCACATTTTGCCCCGTCAGGTGGATCAATATGCCGGATTTGAAGTTCAGCACGCACGCTTGCTCAATCTCGGATGAGTGGACCTACAAAGGCATGGACGTGATCTGGCTGGAGAATGATCTGGTCAGGATCGGTGTGCTGGCCGGGCGCGGCAGCGATATCTTTGAGTTTCACTACAAGCCGGCCAGCGTGGACTTCATGTTGCGCTTACCGCCAGGTATTCGCAACCCGCAGCGTGATTTTTCACAGATGCGGGACACGTCGAACCAGTTTGAGGATTACTACTATGGCGGTTGGCAGGAAATCCTGCCCAATAGCCCCACCTTTGTTTACCGTGGCGCATCCCTGGGCCAACATGGCGAGGTTTCGTTGACACCCTGGCAACATGCATTAATAGAGACTGGGCCCGATCGTGTGTCTGCCAGATTGTGGGCGCGGCCATTGCGTGTGCCGGTGCTGATTGAGAAGACGTTGACACTCGATGCCGATACTGCAACATTGCGGATCGATGAGCGGCTCACGAATGAGGGACGGACGCACCTGGACTTGATGTGGGGGCATCACATCGCATTCGGCCTGCCGTTTTTGCGTGATGGTGCGCTAATCCAAACCAATGCGCAACGCTTTGTTGCCGATGCCTCCATCCCAGCGCCGCGCCGCTTCAAACCCGATGTGGAGACCGCATGGCCGGCCGCGCCGGGGATCGACGGTATTGAGGACGATGCCAGCGCTGTGCCGCCGGAAGATGCACCCCCATACAACGATCTCGCCTATCTGTCAGGCTATGATGCCCAGGCCTGGTATGCGATCAAGAGCGCGCGGCACGGTGTCGGTTTTCGTGTGGCGTGGGATGGCAGGCTTTTCAAGCATGTCTGGTACTGGCAGGAACGCTACGCCTCGCCGGACGCGCCTTGGTGGGGGCGTGCCTACGCGGTTGCCCTGGAACCGTGGACGACGCGCTATTCGCCCGATGCCGAAGCCTCGATCCAGCGCGGCGAGTGGTTGCACCTGAATGCCGGCCAGACCATCACGACACAGTTATCGGCAGCAGCATTCGAGGACGTATAACGGCAAATGGCCTAAGATTGACAGTGGAGACAGACATCCAACTTGCATTTTCAATCTCATATTTCCATTCACTCTTAACAATGACAGACTCTATTTCACAACCAACGAAAGTCGCAGTAATCACCGGTGCCGGTCAGGGCATCGGCAAAGCGATTGCCACTCACCTGGCGGTCGATGGCTTTGCCATCGTGATCGCTGACGTGCGTGAGGAAGTCGCCCAGAAGACGGCAAATGAGTTAAGCCAACAAGGATTCCGTGCGATGCCGTCCCGCACCGATGTGTCTGATCCGCACGCGTGTGATGAGATGGTTGCGCGGGCCGTGGACCAACTCGGGCGTGTGGACGTGCTGGTCAACAGTGCGGGTATCAGCAAACCTGGCCCGTCTCTGGATGTCACGCCGGAAGACTGGCAGCGCATGATGAATATCCAACTGAACGGTACGTTCTACTCCTGCCAGGCCGCAGGCCGTCAGATGGTCAAGCAAGGGTGGGGTGGTTGTATCGTCAATATCACCTCGGTCACCGCCCAGGCTGCATTCCCCCAGCGCGCCTCGTACTGTACGGCAAAGGCGGGCGTCGATATGCTGACAAAGGTGCTGGCGATCGAGTGGGCGCAATACAACATCCGCGTGAACGCGGTAGGCCCGTCGCATACAGAAACGGAGATGACAAAAACACTCGTAGCGAAAGGGATGTATGCGCTTGATACCGTCACGAAACGCATCCCGATGGGCCGGCTGGCAAGTGTGGACGACATCGCCAATGGTGTGTCGTTCCTATGTTCGGATAAAGCCAGCTTCATTACGGGCCATGCGTTGTACGTGGACGGAGGCTACCTGGCGTACGGGTATTTCTGATTTTAGATTTTGGATTTGGGATTTTAGATTGCGGATTGCAGGTGGACTTATGCCATTGATCAATCTGGCGCAGGCGGAAGTGTTCGTTGACGGGTTGGATCATCCAGAGGGGATCGCGCTCGGTCCCGACGGCAGGATCTATGCCGGTGGTGAACAGGGGCAGGTGTACCGGGTGGATCGTATGACACGGCAGGTTGAACAGTTCGCCACAACGGTGGGGCTAAACCTGGGCCTCGCGCACGATGCAGACTGTAATACATACATGTGCAACCCCGGCGCACGCGCGGTGCAGAAAATCACACCAGAGGGAGCCGTGAGCGTGTACAGCACTGGTGACGGAGACCGCCGGATGATCAACCCCAATTACCCGGCGTTTGACCCACAAGGCAATCTGTTCGTGTGTGATTCAGGCGGCTGGAAGAAAGACAATGGCTGTGTATGGAGTATCGCACCCGATGGGCGTGCGACGGTGATCGATACCGTGTGCGCGCAATTTCCCAATGGATGCGCCGTAAGCCCCAATGGCAGGTATCTGTACATGGCGCTGTCACTCAACGAGCCACGTGTCACGCGTTTCCGGATCGAGGCTGGCAAGAAGGCCGGCCCGGTGGAAGTTGTCGCGCAGTTGCCGCGCACGGTGCCGGATGGGCTGGCGTTCTGTGCCGACGGCAGCTTGCTCGTGTCTTGCTACCGCCCGGACGCCATCTATTGCATCATGCCTAGCGGCGATATCGCGGTTGTCATGGAGGATTACGAAGGCACCCTGCTTGGCGCACCGACGAATGTGTGCTTTGCCGGTACGGATCTATCAATCCTGATGTGGGCCAATTTGGGCCGGTGGCACCTGGGGATGAATGCGCACACGGGTTTGAGAGGGGCGGGGGTGTTTTATCCTAAACTGTAATGGATGAATGGACGATGGTTTGCGTGCTGGTTTGAATGTTGATTTAAGCATTGGTAAGTTGGTGTATTTGATTTAGAGCGGTGGAGGTATTGGCGTGCGATTTGAAGGTAAGGTGGCGCTGGTGACCGGTGGGGCGAAGGGGATTGGCCGCGCAGCAGTCGAGGGGTTCAGCCGCGAAGGGGCAGCGGTGGTGATCGCGGATATCGACGAGGCCGAAGGGAATGCGCTGGCGGCTGCGTTGCCGCGCGCCTGTTTCGTGCGCACCGATGTGACGAAAATGGCTGATGCCGAGCACGCGGTGCAGGCAGCCGTCGAAGCGTTTGGCGGGCTGGATATCCTGTTTAGTAACGCCGGCATCGTCATGTACAGCCTGATCGAGAATGTGACCGAAGCGCACTACGAGCGCGAGATGGGCGTGAACTTCAAGGGTCACGCGTGGATGTGCAAGTATGCGGTGCCACAGATGCGCCGGCGCGGGGGCGGCGCCATCGTATGCACATCCTCGGTGCAGGCACTGGCTACGCAGACTACCGTGCCGATTTACGCAGCCAGCAAGGCAGCGACCCTGGCATTGGTAAAGGCCGTGGCTGTGGATCACGCCCACGAGAACATTCGTGTGAATGCTATTCTGCCTGCGTCGGTTGATTCACCCATGTTGCGTGGTGCAGCCAGGCAATTGGCGCCGGATGATGTGGATGGGATGATTGCCCAGTGGGGGAAGATGCATCCCATAGGTCGTGTCATTACGATGGAGGAAGTTGCCAGGTTGGTGCTTTTCCTGTGCAGCGCTGATGCCAGCGCCCTCACGGGCGGCGCATACCTCGTCGACGGTGGCTTGATGGCGAAACTACCGGTCGTTTTACCCGAATAGAGATTGGAGAAAACTATGAATACCCCCGACTTCCGGGAATGGATGAAGCAACCCTTGATCTGGACCGAGCGCATCCGCTCGCGCGCGTTGGTGTGGACGCCAGATGCGCATTGGTTTATCAACGATCCCTTGGGTCCATTGCCGCATGCGCACGACGATGCAACTGAGATCATCTATATCGCCGCCGGCCAGATGGACATCCAGGTGGGCGAGAGTAAGCAGCGCGTCGGTCCAGGCGATCTGCTGTTCATGCCACCCGATCGTTATCATAACTACTGGCTGGTGGGCGATGAGACGGCCTGCATGTATGTGTTGGTGACGCCGAATCATAAGCAGGCACGCTGGCGGTACAAGGATTTCAAGCCGGGTGCGTTCGAGGGTCATGCGCCCGTGGCGAATGCGTTCCTGGGCGAGCCAATGCCCTCGGACGAACGAATCAGCGTAAACGTGCGCGAGCTGGCGCCGGGTGCCGACAGCGGTCAGAGTGTTGAGAGTGTAAGGGAGAAGATGATCTACGTTTTGGAGGGTAATGCTGAGATTGTGATCGAGCGCATGCGCGGCCCGCTAAAACCGAACGACTCTCAGCACGTGCCGGCGACGCACCATCACTGCATCGTGAACGCTGGTGATATGCCCCTCAAGTACTTCGAATTCGTGTGTTTCGATCCGACTGCGCCAGTCGCTGTCCGTCCCGAAGATGCTCACCTGGTCAAGGAGTGATTGCTTTCCTGGAATGCTATGCCCTTACTTGTTGTGTCAGTGGATGTTCATGAGTTGTTGTAGGAATGGCAAGCCGCCCATGCAGGCATATGCCGTGACGCCCAGGCGGAGCGCCTTCCCCAACCACGCGGCAACTACGAACCGAATCACGGGCATCTTCAGGATGCCGGCGATCATTCCCCCCACGTCAAAGAGAGGGTTGGGAATAGCCGCGAGGATGAAGATGGCCAACATGCCGTGCCGGCGCATAAAGTCTTCCAAGCGCCGGTAGAGCTTTCCCTCCGGCAGAACGGCTGCGCCACCGTAACCCGCGTAATAGCCGGTTAATTCACCCAACGATGCGCCAAGCCCTGCAATCAGGCCCACCAGGACAGGCCCATACACGATGCCCGCCGCACACGCCACCACGAACGCCGGTGCAGGGATGATGATGGTCGCGTTGCCGATGATACTCACCAGGAACAGACCAATGTAGCCTGCGTTTCCCAGCTTCTGAAGATCGTTGCGATAGTGCGTCGTGATGACGATGATAGTGACACTCACCGCAACGGCCAGCAACAAGGTGACAACACCCTTTAACCGTGAGGCGGATGGCGCGGGTTCCCGTGAGGTGGGCGCCGGAATGGTGGGTTGTGCCGTCTGAATTTCTTGGCTCATTGCTGTATCAGTTTACGTTCACGGGCAGATGCTATAGGAATGGGCGCGTCTGCCTGGTGCATTATAAAGGGCGGCTTGCGACAAGCCGCCCTGGCGATGCGACGCCGTTACCACTGCCGCATCATTTGCCGGTCTGCAGGTTGACCGTGCCTACGCCGATTTCCATCGTGATATTGACTTTCGGGCCTGACGAATTCTCCCATTCAGGCGAAGTGTACTCCTTGCTGCTGGCATTCCAGTCACCACTCTTGGTGGCCGCCACCGCGTTCTGCATGGTCACGCGCACCGGGTTGCCGCCGGAGTTGATCGTAACCGTGGCCGCGCCGCCTTCGATCGTCAGATTCAAATCCTGAGACAGTGTACCGTCAAAGTACAGCGTCAGGTTGCCCGCGCCGACCGTGGCTACGCCATTGTTCACGTTCGCGTTGCCCAGGCCGCGAATGGTCAGATTACCGGCGCCCACGTCGCAGCGAAAGTTGCTCATGCTTTCTGGGTTCGGAGCCGTGAACTGCACGCTGGCGTCAGCCGCGCCCTGCCGCCAGTTCAGGCTACGCAGCGATAGTCCACCGAGATCCCAGGTACTCCTGCTTGCACCGGTGTTTACAGTTAGATTCATCGGCATGCCCCGGCCAAGCGAGAGCTTCCAGATGTTGCGCACGTCGCTCGGGGGGATGCCCGCGACCTCGTCCATACGGATCGTCACACGGTTGCCGTTCGTGGTCACCACAGGTTTGTACTCGGGGACGTTATACTCCACCGTCCCCTGCACCAGGCCTTCCGCCTTGGCGTCGACGTTCACTTCAGCCGCCGCGGGTGAGAGCTCGACATCCCACACATTTGATGTGTTTTCAGGCATCGGCACATTGATCGTCTCGGTCTGCATGGGGCCGGTCTTCAGCCGTCTGATGTTCACGTCGCCAATGTTGATGCTGCAGCCGGTCATTGCAATCAGGCTGAGTCCCGCCAGCACTGCTGTTGTCATCTGATATTTGCTCATGGTGTGTTCTCCTGCTTTGTATACGGACAGACCGCGAGTTGGGTTGTAAAAAAGTGGCACTCAAACTTACTCCCCATGTCGAGAGGCATTAAGATTTGCCCGTATGAATGCAATGATGGAAAATCCGATCTCCGACGAGTGGGTGTTGTCTGACCCGGCAGAGCAAGGTATTGATCCTGCATTGTTCACTCAGGCGTACGCAGACGCTGCAAAGGTGCCGTCGTTACGTAGTTTGCTGGTGGTGCGGTATGGCCACCTGGTCGGCGAACGCTATTATGGAAGGCAGGATCAGCACACGGTCCTCAACATCAAGTCTGTGTCCAAGAGTATTCTGTCGGCGCTTGTGAGCATCGCACTACGCGAAGGTTTTCTGACCAGCCTCGATCAAACGGTGGCCGAATTATTGCCCGAGTATTTTGGGCCGCATATCAACCCGCGTAAGAGGGAAATGACGCTGCGGCATCTGTTGACCATGAGCGCCGGCCTGCGCTGGGTCGAGGATGCAAACCACCTGCGACCCTGGCAACAAAGCTCGGACTGGGTCAAGTATGCGCTGGACCGGCCGTTGGCGGGCCCTCCCGGCCGGCGGTTTAACTACAACACGATGCTGACACATCTCGTGTCTGTAATCCTGGCGCGTGTTTCGGGGATGAGCACGTACACCTTTGCAGATGAGTATCTTCTGGGTGTGCTAGGCATCAGCATCAAGCCCTGGACGACGGACCCCGGCGGTTACTTTATCGGTGGCACCGACATTCAACTCACGGCGCGCGAGATGGCGAAAATTGGGCAACTATACCTGGGGCAGGGCGCCTGGAACGGGGCGCAACTTATTCCGGCGGACTGGGTGCGCGAATCCACCCGGCCACAGATCGCATTACGCCATCACGGTTTCTGGCATCCCGCTTATACAGATTATGGCTACTATTGGTGGCTGAGGAAGCTGCGCGGCGCCAATGCCTTCGTCGCCTCAGGTTATGGTGGGCAATTGATTATCGTTGTGCCCAGTCTGGACGTCGTCGTCGTGACCACGGCAGATGCGGACGTTCCACACGCGACCGTGATGCAGCAATCGAACAGGATCGAGGATTTCGTCGAAACGTCAGTCCTCTCAACGATACAGGAGTAACTATCAATGGCAGTGCTTACGATCGAGCTTAAGAGCGAATCACTGGCCAAATCGACAACGGTTAAGGTGGTGCTGAACCAGGATGCCAAGCCACCCTATCCCACCTTTTATCTGCTACATGGTCTGTCTGATAATGAGTCGATCTGGACGCGCCGCACATCCATCGAACGTTACGCAGAACAATATCCGTTCCTTATCGTTATGCCTGATGGCGGGCGCGCCTGGTACTGTGACTCCCGGCTTGGTCATTACGAGACGTTTATTACACAGGAACTGGTCACATTCATCGACAAGCTATTCCCAACACGTAAACAGGCACAGTACCGGGCCATCGGCGGCCTATCGATGGGTGGCTATGGCGCACTAAAACTTGGCTTGAAATACCCGCGCATCTACGGCTCCATCAGCGGACACTCCTCGGCAGTGGGCTTTCTCCATACGTGGGGATTGAATGGTGAAACAGATATCCCCGAAGTGCCCCTCATCGCCAGTGACCTTGATCCCAAAGCCAACGACATCTACGAACTGGCGATGAAGTGCCCGGCGGATACTCGCCCACACCTTTATTTCGACTGCGGCCGCGACGACTTTCTCTACCAGGAGAACGAAGCCTTTGCCCGCTTCCTGCGCAAGCAGAAAATCCCACATACCTACCGGCGTTTTGATGGCGTTCACGATTGGGCCTACTGGGATACCCATATCCAAGATGCGCTGAAGTTCCACGCCAAGGCAATGGGGCTATAGCCGTAAGCTTTCTACCGGAAGTTCTCCAGCAACTCCAGGAGAACGCCCAGGCGTGGCTCGCCATCTGTGTAGGCGTAACGACCGCCGGTGTAGTCGCCGCGCTGGATCAGGGGCACGCCCTTGTCCGTCAAATAAATGATTTTTTCGTCCATGCCCTTGATCTCAAAGGCAATGTGATGTACCCCTTCGCCGTGCGTGTCGAGGAACTCCTGCCACGTACTGGGTGCGCCGACCGGCTCGATGAGTTCGATGGACACCTGGCCGCACTTGAAGAAACAAAGCTTGGCGCGCGCCTCCGATGGCTGGCCGCGGTATTGTGTGTGTGCGTGCTCCAATGAGTCCGTGAGATTGACCGGCGGCACAGGGACGCCAAAGACATCGGCATACGCGCGCGCAGATTTCTCGATATCGCGCACGACCAATCCGATCTGTGTGACTGTCATCGTGCCAAGGCCGTTTGTAGTGGTTGTGTCAGACATGGGGAATGACCTCCTGGATTTGAAGCGTACCGGACGACAAACGTACGGCGATAGAAGGATTATACTGAGTTGAGCCATGCTTATGAACCTGCGTCGTTTCCACAACCTTGGCCGCTATCACGAAATCGTCACCATCCTGGCGCGCCATGGGTTTGGCTCGATACTGGAAAAGCTGCAGGTCAATCGGCGACTGTCATTGCCGATAGCGCTCCTCAAGCAGAAACCCTCTGAACATCATACACCTGCCGAGCATTTGCGATTGGCGTGTGAGGAACTTGGGCCGACGTTCATCAAATTGGGCCAGGTGCTTAGCACACGCCCGGATCTGCTTCCGCCCGATTACATTACTGAGTTGAGCAAGCTGCGTGACAATGTGCCGCCAAATCCCTGGCAAGACGTGCGAGCGATTCTGACAGAGGAGTGGGGCAAACCGCCGGAGCAGATATTTGCATCCATCGATCCACAACCGTTGGGTGCGGCCTCGTTAGCCCAGGTGTATGCAGCGACTTTACCCCTGGAAAGCGCATCGGGTGAGCAATCGCTGCGCCAGGTCGTCATTAAGGTGCAACGTCCGAACATCCGGGCTGTCATTGACGCGGACCTGGAAATCCTTGAGGATCTGGCGGCGCTGGCGCAGCGTACGCCTATCGGCGAGGTTTACAACCCCATCGACGTGGTGGGGGAATTCGCATTCACCTTACGCAACGAGCTTGACTACTGGCGCGAAGGCCGCAACGCCGACCGCTTCCGCAGAAATTTCGCCGATGAGACCAACCTGTACATTCCCAAGGTGTATTGGGATCACACCACCCGGCGTGTGTTGGTCATGGAACGCATCTTCGGCCTGAAGATCGACGACCTCGCGGCGCTTGACGCCGCTGGATACGACCGCCATCGCGTGGCCCTGGTTGCAGCGCGCATCGTGGTCAAGGAAATCCTGGAGGATGGGTTCTTCCATGCCGATCCACATCCCGGCAACTTCCTGGTGATGCCAGGCGAGGTGCTTGGTGCGATGGATTTCGGGATGGTGGGCCATCTGACCGACGCCAATCGCCTGGACGTGATCCGCCTGTATGTGGCGGCCGTGCGAATGGATGTCGAGGGTGTCATCGAGCAATTGTTGCGCATGGGCGCGATGACGGGCCGGGTGGATCGGCACGCATTGGCCCGGGATGTGGGGCGCTTCCTGGATAAATACCAGGGGACATCGTTGAAGGATGTACGAGCCGGGGAGGTCGTGGAGGAGATCGTCGGTATCGCCTTTCGCCACCACCTGCACATGCCAGGGGATCTCTGGCTCGTGTCGAAGGCCATGGTCATGATGGAGGGCATGGGGCTGCAACTCGATCCCAGTTTCGACATTTATGCCATCTCAAAGCCTTTTGCGGATGAATTGGTCAAGTCGTTGTGGATGCCCAATACCTGGCTCCCGTCCATCCTGTCCAGCCTGGAATCGTGGCGCTACCTTCTTACTGAGTTGCCGCACGCGAGCGCTAACCTGTTGCGTAGCCTGGAACAGGGCGATCTGCCTGTCAACATTCAAGTCCAGGCGCGCAAAGAGACCATGGATCGACTGGACCGGCTGATTACGCGCCTTTCACTCAGTATTCTGATTGCGGCGTTCGTGATGGGGCTTGCCATGGTGTTTCCCTATGCATCCAGCAACCCAGTGTTGATGACACTGGTTGTGATAGGTTTTACGGCCGTGCTGGTACTGGGCCTATGGTTGGCTGTCTCGATCCTGCGGCCCAGCCGGTAAGCCATCTTGTACAGACTCATGGAAGGAGTGAACGGAAACATGAAATCATCACGCTATCGTTGGTTTGTCGTTGCGGCATTGTTCGCCTTCATGTTGCTGCATCAGTCCGACAAATTGCTGATTGGACCGCTCACGACGCCGATCATGCAGACCTTTGGCATCGACGAAGCCCAGATGGGCGCGGTGTTTACTGGCGCATTGATCGTCGGGGCGATCCTCTATCCACTGTGGGGATATCTCTACGATCGCTTCGCGCGAGCAAAGCTACTGGCGTTGGCTTCCTTCATCTGGGGCTCCACGACCTGGTTGAGCGCAATCGCACCGACGTTCCCGGCGTTCCTGGCCTCGCGTGCCTCGACCGGAATCGACGATTCCAGTTACCCCGGACTGTACAGTCTGATCTCGGACTACTTTGGTCCGCACGTGCGTGGCAGGATCTATGGCCTGCTGCAGCTTGCCATGCCGCTCGGTTACTTGCTTGGGATGATCCTCGCACTCTCCATGCGCGAAGTCGTGGGCTGGCGCGGTGTGTTCTACATCACCGGCACGCTGGGCGTCGCGTTGGCATTTGTCATTTTCGTAGGCGTGCGAGAGGCGCCGCGCGGCTGGAGCGAGCCGGAGTTGGCCGGTCTGGCAGAGGTGGGTGTTTACCGCTTCAACTGGGCAACGGCAATGGGATTGTTTAAAAAGCGCACGTTGTTGATCCTATTCGTCCAGGGTTTCTTCGGCGTCTTTCCATGGAACACGATCACTTATTGGTTCTTCCGTTACCTGGAAACCGAGCGCAGCTACTCCTCCGATGCCGTGTTGGTGACCATGGTCATTGCTGTGCTGGTGCTGGCCTCGGGTTACTTCGTGGGTGGAGCCGTCGGCGACTTCGTGTTCAAGCGCACGCCGCGTGGACGCCTGCTCGTGGCGACTGTGGCGGTGCTGGCCGGTGCGGTGCTGATGCTGGTCACGCTCAACATCCCGATCGAAAATCAAGCCTTCTTCCTGGTCATGCTGGCACTGACAGCCATCTTCATCCCCTTTGCCGCGCCGAACGTGGTCTCGACCATCTACGACATCACCCTGCCGGAGGTGCGCAGCACGGCCCTGGCCGTGCAGAGCTTCATCGAATCGGCCGGCGCGGCGCTGGCGCCGCTCATCGCGGGTCTGATTGCGGTGAATTCATCGCTGAAGGATGCGATCCTGCTGATCTGCGTTTCGACATGGGTGCTGTGTTCGCTCTTCTTTTCGCTGGCGGCGTACCTTGCGCCACGGGATATTGCGCAGTTGCGACAGCAGATGCGGGACCGGGCAGAGCAGGAACGCAAGTCCTTGCAGCCCGATCAGGTATTAGCTGAAGTGTGAAAGACCTGGCCGGGCAAACTAAATCGGAGCATCGCCACACATCGCCCGGCAGGTGGGTGTGATGGACGTGCAGGCGGAGCTATTGCCGGAGGGTAGGCAATTTTGCTTACGTCGACCAGGCAAAATAGCGCTGGTGGGAAAGTCGCTCGCCGTGTACTCTTTCATTCCATACGTGTATACACATAATACGCGTGGAACAAAGTTGTGTTGTGCACAATACATTTTCGTGTTAGCCCGTTGAGGAGGATGAAATGCGACCCCAGAAAACATTTATACTCGCCCCCCGTCTTGTGTTCCTGGCCGGATTTGCGCTTGTGGTTTCTGCATGCACCGGTGCATCAGGCCAGAGTTCCTTATCATCACCATCATCGCAGGCAAATGTGAAACCCATTCAAGGTACCGTTTGGGTAGCGGACGAACACGGCGATAGTCTGACCGTCATCGACGCCGCAAGCAACAAAATAGTCACGCAACTGGTGGGTGTCGAGGGACCACACAATCTTCAAGTAGCACCCAATAGCAAAAGTGTCTGGGCGGTGAGCGGCCACGGGTCACTGGCTCTGATGATTGACGCTGCCAACTACTCGTTACACGGCACGGTGCCCACGGGTAAAGACCCGGCGCACATTGTCCTGACGCCGGATGGAAAGAAAGCCTACGTGACCAACGGCGGGGATGACACTGTCACTGTGATCGACGCTGCGGCGATGAAGACCTTGGCCACGATCCCGGTAGGGGCGTACCCGCACGGCCTGCGCCCGAGCCCGGATGGGAAATGGGTGTACGTCGCCAATGCGAAGGGCACGACACTCAGCGTGATCGATACCGCCACCGACACGAAGGTGGACGATATCGAGGTCGGTCAGAAGCCGGTCCAGGTCGGCTTTTCCCCAGATGGTAAGTTTGTCTACTTCTCCCTCAACGCGGAGAACGCCATCGGCAAAGTCGATGTGGCGACACGGGCGCTGGTCGGCAAGGCAGAGGTCGGCGCAGGCCCAATCCAGGTCTACGTCACCCCTGACAACAGGTATGTCCTCGCCGCGAACCAGGGCACACAGGATAATCCCAGCACGACGGTGTCGATCATCGACGCGTCCACGTTCACAGTCGCAGGTACGGTGGAGACAGGCAAGGGCGCGCACGGGGTAGTGATCGACCCGACCAGCCGTTACGCCTATGTCACGAATATCTACGGGGACGATGTAGCCGTACTTGACATCAACGAGCGCAAAGTGGTGGCGACAATTCCCTCGGGCAAGGGGCCGAACGGGATCTCCTTTTCACCGCAGGCGCCTGCCGCTGCTGTGGCTCCAGAGGTTAAGATCGAGATGCCGCACCTGGATGGGATGGATGAAGACATGGATCACTGACGAAACTTAGGTCCCGCAACTGCCGCCTTCGTCAACCTTCGGCAACAGGCCATCTGCCTGGAGTTCCTTGTTGATGGCCTCGTAGCCTCTCCCGCTGGAATACTTCTCCCCGAGCGCCTCCTTGGGGTCGACGCTGGTCCACGCCCGGTTCCGCTTCACCTTGAAGTAGATGGCCAGTTCGGCGTAGGTTTGCGGGAACCAGTAGGCGTTAAGAACGAGCGCCTGCCGGTAAATCTCGTTTGTGGGCAGACCTTGCGAGACGGCCAGCTCGATAAACCCTAACATGGCGGCGCCGTGGTTACAGTCGGGGAAAGCCGTGTGATTGCCGCAGCAAGGGCGATAGATGTGCTGGGCGATCTCCTGAACCAGGTTCTCTTGTTGTGGGGTTAACTTCACCAGCGCAAGGCGGTTGAATAGCTCGCCTCCACCCTTCTTCCCCAAGTCCCATCCCCCGGTGGAGGCGAAGTTGCCAATCTCGTTGCTGTATTGGGCACCCATGGGGCCTTTAGATAGAACTGCGCTCTTGTTCGAGATGCCCAGGGGCCAGAGCAGGTTTAACAGCAACCCGGCATTTTCCTGGTTCACGATGATGGGTTGGTAGGAGGGAGCATCCAACAGGCGCTTTTGTTCAGCGCTCAAAGGCTTCCTGCTTTCGTAGAGCTCGATGAATCTGGCCTTATCGATGGCACCTGCCTGGACCATTTTGACCACGACATCGCCGAAGGAAACACTCAACCGGTAATCTGTGGGTAGAACGTCCGAAATCTGGGCGAAGTCTCGCGGGTTGGGCGTGGGCGTTGGCTTGGGAGGTGGCGTGGAAGTAGATTGCAGATTGGGAGTCGTCGTAGGCCTGGAACCTGGAGTGGCGGGTAATGGAGCGGGCGCGGGTGGGGCACTTTTCAATGTGCCAAAGGTCACGAAAACGCCGATGACGAACCCAGCCAGAAGTGATTTTTTATCCATTGTCTTCACCATTGTGTCCTTTTTGGCGAGGTTGGTATGTCACTGCAACCTGCGTGCCCTTGCCCGGCCTAGATCGAATATCTACATTGGCGCCGATGAGCAACGCGCGCTCACGAATGCCCATCAACCCGAACCCGCCGGAGGGTTGCTGCGTTGTACTCAACGCTGCCGTTGTACTCAACGCTGCCACCCGAGCGTGCCCGTTCGTGCTCACCACAGGTTCCGCGTTGCGTACAACGTCCGCGTTGCGTACAACGTCCGCAAAGCCGCGGCCATCATCCTCCACACGCAATTGCACGCCGCCATCCGGCAGCGCCGTGAGCCTTACGGACACCTGGTTGGGATGCGCGTGGCGCAACGCGTTCGTCAGCGCCTCCTGCGCGATGCGGAACAACGCCAGTTCGGCGTCGGGTTTCAGGCGCGCGATCTGCCCGCTGGTGCTGAACGTGACCACGCACGTAGGCGTGCCGTCTCCTGGCGGGTTGCGTTGCGCCGTCGCATTGGCCTCACAAGCCAGCCGGTCGAGCGCCGCGACCAACCCTGCGTCTTCCAGATAGATGGGCCTTAACGCGCGGCTGAAACGGCGTATATCCTCGATCATCTGCAGCACGACGCCACGCAGGTCCTCTAACTTGGTCGCGACCTGCGGCTGCTCATGCCCCATATTGAGGCGCATGATCTGGAGTCGCTGGCTTAGAACGATCAGGTTCTGGATCGTGTCGTCATGAAGTTCGCGCGCCAGCCGCTTGCGCTCCACCTCCTGCGTCTCGGTCACTGCGTGGGCGTAGTTGCGCAGCCGTTCCTGGTCGGCCTGGATCTGAGCCGCCATGGCCCTGAGCGTGGTCTGCAGTTGCTCGATCTCCTCAATCCCGTGTACAGGCTGGCTCAGTGCGGCGTAGTCGCTCGCGCTGATGGCGCGGGCCTGCCGGCCGAGTTGCTGGAGCGGCTGGACGATGCGGCGCAGGCCGAAGGCGACGGCCAGCAGTGCCAGCAGCAGCACGGGCAGGGTGATGAGCGGCGTCGCGAGCGAGTAGCGCATGAGCGGGTCGAGCAC
>JAMDDR010000391.1:41009-54872 GCA_023488685.1 Chloroflexota bacterium
CTGTCTCGCCGCGGCTGGTGACGATTGGTGCGTACGAGACGACGTGTTCTTCGCCGGTGGCAGGGTCGGGCCGGTACAACCCACCGCGCTGTCCCTGTAAGGCTTCGGCTACGCCCGGGTGCTGGCTCACGTCCGAGTTCGCCCGGTCCGGTTGTGTGTACGCCAGAACGCGGCCGTCCGCGCTGAACAGGAATGCATCCACGGTGCGGCCTTCGCCCACCGGGTTGACCAGCGTGCCAAACGGGAGCGCGCTCACCGGCAATACCCCCACCGCCGTGATGACGCCGGTGCGGTCGTGTGCGCGCAGGACGAGCGAATCGCCCCGCACTGCAACGCGAGTGTCTTGCACCCCGGATGACCACAGAATATGAGTTGACGAAACGGCTCGTGCCCAGCCGGCAGCCACCGCACTGGTCTCGACCAGCGCGCCTGAGGCGTTGTATAGGGCGACGCCACCCGGGAATTCACGCACCATCTCGTCGTCGAATGTGAGCGTATCGATGACGGAACCGGTCCTCGCCTCACGTGCGGCGGTTGCTGCCAATGCGTCCAACACATCGGTCTTGTGCTGGAGCATTGCGCCGATGGACCCGGCGGTTGCCACCACGGTGCGAATATCGCGCTCGCTCACCAGGCGGCGCATGGCTTGCTGGTGCATGGCAATGCTCCCGAACGAGATGGCGGCCAGGATCACTGTCAGCGGCAGCACGGTGAGTAGCAGCAGTTGCGCCGTGACGCCGCGCAGCAGCTTGCTCATGCGTCGTTCACCGTAATCAACCCCAGGCGCAAGCCGATCATGACCGCGTCGGTGCGGCTGGCGGCGTGCAGCTTGGTGAACACGTTGGCCAGGTGCCCCTGCACCGTCCTATCGCTGATCCCGAGTTGGGCAGCAACGGCCTTATTGGTAAACCCGTGTGCCACCAGCCGCAGCACGTCCGCCTCACGGTTTGTTAGTGCTTCGGGTATGCTTTCCTCCTGGGGGGAGTGTTGGGGGGAGAGCTGCTGCAACAGCCGCTGCGTCAACTGCGGGTCCAGCACGGACTGCCCTTCGTACACCGCGTGCACCGCATCGGTGAGGTCGTCCTGGGCCGCCGTCGTCAGCACGTAACCATTGGCGCCCGCCTGCAGCGCACTCAGGATGTAGGGCTCGTCGTCATAGGCAGTCAGGATGAGGATGCCGGTGTTCAGGCCAGCAGCGCGCACCGCCCGCGCGACCTCAATGCCCGTCCGGCCAGGCATCTGGATGTCGAGCACGAGGACGTCGGGCCGGACCGCTTGTGCCAACGCGAGTGCCTGATCGCCGTCACTGGCTTCCGCGATGATGCGCAGGCGCTCGTCGCGCTCCAGCAGTTCACGGATGCCCATGCGGACGACCGCATGGTCGTCGGCCAGGACGACGGAGATTAGTTCTGCGTTATGGTCTGTCATGGTGGATGAGTGGGTCTATCCTGGGGAACACGACCCAGGCCAGCGCCAGGCCAGCGAGGGCACCGGTCCACAGGCGCATGAGCGAGTTGAACGAGCCCCAACCGTCGCCTGCGTAGAAAGAGGTTGGCAGGGCATTGTTGGTCAGGGTGCGCAGCCAGGCGTTGGTGTCGCGGAACCCCTGCCCAATGCCCTGTAAGTCTGCGAGAAAGTGTGTCGTGCCATCCAGCAGGATGGGGACGAGCAGCACGGCGGTCAGCGCCAGAGGGAGCGGCCGCAACCAGCGTCGCAGCAGCGCGTATAGCATCCCACCGATCCAGACGCTGGTATACAGCGAAATCATGCGGTCAGACCAAGCCACCTTGTAGCCCATCGATTCGTTGCCGATGAACTCGCGCAACGTCCACACCTCCGTGCTGCCGCGCGCAGCGTTGATGCGGTCGAGCGGGTAGGTCAGGCTTGCGCCGAACAGGAAGTATGAACGCTGCGGCAGTTGGTGGCACTGCGTGCTATAGACGGTGTAGATGGCGCGAGCCGGCCCAGCCCAACCGGCTTTCATGAAGAGCGGCGCCACGAACGGTGTGAGGACGTAGATGCCGATGAGCACGTTGGCCATCAGCAACCAGTGCCGCAGGATCCAGGCCGCGATCCGATTAATGGTTCCATTAGGGTACGGCTGGGTTGAGCCCTGGACCAGGTTGTTGCTTGTCATATTTGCCATCGCCGTATCAGAACACCTTGACGAGCGAGCCATCTGTTCGTTTGGCCGTGCGCGTCCAGCGTTGCTCGTAAGGTGTGGATGGCAGCGTCCAACGGAACACCCACCTGGCGTCCTCCGGCAGCATGTTCACGCAGCCGTGGCTCCGTGGCTTGCCGTAATCGTTGTGCCAGTAGGTGCCGTGGAAGGCGATGCCGCTGCCGGTGAAGTACGACACCCAGCCGATACCCGGCAGGTCATAGGAGTCACCGTCGCTCGCCGAGCCGCCCACCATGTGCTGGGAAGGTATCTTGAGGAAGATGCGATGCTCGCCGGGGGTGGTGCGGAAGCTCTGCACCGTGCCATCTGCCAGCCGGAAGGATGCGCCAGTCGCCACGCGCGCGCTGAACACGGGTTTGTCGGCCTCGTAGGCGGTGGCGACTTGGTTGGCCAAATCCACCTCGATGTGCTTCTGCTCCAGGGGCACCTCGGGTGAAAGGCACGTGAACTCCTCTGGCGGGATGGGCCGGATGTGCTCGGCCTTGACGTGGAAGCCCTTGCCGGCGTATTCGTCATCAACCTGGTACCAGACGACGTTCGCCGCGTCTACCGTGCGCGCGACCACCTTGAACACACTGCCGTAGTAGTAGCGGTAACGCAGATAGCCATTTTCGCCCGGCGTGCTGCGCGCCTCGGTGACGGGCACCGTGATCTCGCCCCAGAAGCCACGCTCGTCCACCGCCTCTAGCGGCTGGTTCAGTGTGTTCTCAGCCGGTTGCACGTAGGCCGAGTAGGTGTAACCATCCTCGGTCTGGTACCAGATCTTGTTATAAGTTGTCGGGCTTTCGTCGCTGCTGGTCTGGCCTTTAATGGCAATGACCTCATTCAGCTTGAGCGCGCTTACCACCTTCGCCTTGAGGGAGGGCTGCTCACGCACCGCCAGGCCGCCCGCGATGACACGTCCAAACGGGCGGCGCGCCGGCTCGATGACGGGGCCGGAGTCGGGAGCCAAGGCGCTGGTGGTGACAGTAACGGTCGTTGTGACGGTTGGCGTCACCGGACCGAGGTCCTCAGCGAGCACAGGCACCGCTCGTACGAACGGAGCGGCAGCCAGAATGCCGCCACCTAACTTCAGGAGTCTTCGTCGCGTCAGTATTGATCTTAACAAGTTCGATGGTTGCATGAATTCATTCTCCGAGCGTACTTTGCTGCCGTGTTAAGTTGTTTGTGCATAGGGAGTGTCTTACTCTGTGCCCCATGTCAACCCACCGTCACGGCTGCGGAATACCTCGCCGTGCCCGGTGACTGCTAAGATGACCGGATCCCCGAACCCATCAATCGTGACGGCCGCCAGTGCATTGCCGAGTGGCATGCGCTGCCAGCGACCACTCCCATTGGCTAAATGGAACAGGCCGCGTGACGTCGAGGCGTACAGGTCGCCTGTGGGTTGATTAAGCGCAAGCCCCGTCACCTCCACAGCACCTAGTCCGCTCCCGGTCGAAGACCACGTTTGGCCGCTGTTTCCAGTCCATAGCACCATGCCGCCCGTCGTTGCGGCGAAAAGCGTGTGCGGGGCTCTGGTCGCCAAAGCCGTAACAGGTAGTACTGGAGACGACGGCAAACGCTGCCACGTCACGCCGCCATCGGGCGTGTAAAAAATACCCTGATCCGTAGCCGCGTAGGCGATCGTACCCTCAGCGACTGGCGCACTTAAAGCGCTAATGACTGTGCCGGGCACAGGATTGCTCAGTGGCTGCCAGGCGGCGCCATTGTTTTCACTCCGGTAGATATCGACGCCTCGCGCCAAATACAGCCCCTGTGGTTCCTGAGCGGCCAGGATTGCCGCGCCGGTGCCAGGCACGTCCATCATCTGCCATGTCTGGCCCCGGTCTTGGCTGACCAGGACCCCATCCTGATATCCCATGTAAACGACATCGCGTGCACTGCCACCGTAGGTAAGCGAACGGATACCTGGCCTTTCGGCGTTTGCCAGCGGCCGGTTTGCACCGGACTCACCCACGCGAGCCGCAGGCATGTGACCGCCAGTGTTACCCGCGCTGACAACACCCAGGATGATTGACGCCAATCCCAGGGCTGCGCTAATTGCACCGACCCACACGGCCCACCACGTCGTGGTTGTCTTGATCACTTCACATCCAACTTCTCTTCTTTGATACCCTGAGGGAGGCCGGGCTTGTCCACC
Organism: Chloroflexota bacterium; assembly: GCA_023488685.1. Classification (GTDB taxonomy): domain Bacteria; phylum Chloroflexota; class Anaerolineae; order J036; family Brachytrichaceae; genus CAIXPS01. The sequence continues at coordinate 45,335 of JAMDDR010000391.1, forward strand.
TGGACCGTGAACTTCCATTCGCCGCCATGTGCCAATTGTGCCTTCAAGGCATAGCGGCCCCCACCTTGGTCCGTCGCTTTGCCGGTCATCCGGCCCATGTCCATGGCTGTCATGTTGGCGCTGACACGTACCTCGGCGCCTTCCACGGGCTTTCCAGTGCTATCTTTTACTGTCACAATGATCTCCAGGTCACCTGCCTTCGGCGGGTCAGGGTCCGTCGTGAGTTCAATCGCCAATTCATTCGCTATAGGTGCAGCAGTGGGCGTAGCAGTAGGCACACCACACGCGACGAGCAGCCAACCCGCAAATATGAGCACGCTCATGACAACACCGATACGTTTCATCTCTTCAACAACCCTCCATCCTGGTTCCCTGATAACAACCAACCTTTCACAACACGCAATCCAGTACATACCCCATCACGCAGCGTTCACGCTCATGTGGCATTCAAATTCATGTGACGTTCACAATCATCATCAGTCCGCCCGGCTCAGCGCCATCATTGGTGGTGTGGTGCAGCACGTGGCAGTGCAGCATCCACTGCCCGCGTTCGGTGGCGACGAACTCGACGTCATACCTTTCTCCAGGCGCGACGGCGACCGTGTCCTTCGTCAGTTGTGCCGTCTCAGGCACGGGATGACCGTCAGTGGCTACGATCTTGAACGGCATGCCGTGCAGGTGCATGGGGTGTACCAACTGGCCCGCGCCCACGAAACGCAAGCGCACGCGCTGACCGAGCTTGACACTGATGGTTTCGGTATCAGGAAAGATCTTGCCGTTGATGGCGAAGAAGTTGGCGTCCATACCGGTCATCGGCATCGCCGGCACGGTCTGATTGCCAACCACGCGCCACTCGTTGAGCATGATGATCTTGTCGACATCGGGCCTTGGCCCTGCGGGCGTCTTCGGGTCGACGATGATCGGCGCGAACAGGCCGATGCTGACCTGGCGATCGCCGTCCACGTGTGAGTGGTACCAGAACGTGCCGGCCGGTTTGGCGACGAACTCGTAGGTGAACGTCTCACCGGGCTTGATCGCGGGTGTAGGCATGTCGGGCACGCCGTCCATCTCGATGGGGACTTCCATACCGTGCCAATGGATCGTGGTCTGCTCGGGCAGCTCGTTCTTCAGCACGACGCGCAGCTTGTCTCCCTCGGTCACCCGGATGAGCGGCCCCGGCACCGTACCGTTGTAGGTCCACGCGGTAGCGACCACGCCCTGGCCAAGGGGCCATCGAATTGGTTTGGCCGTCAGGTCGAATACTTTGGTATCGCCGTCCAGCCTGGGACTCAGGAGCTGGGCGCCTTTCGCATCGGCTGGGGCCGCAGGCACGCCTGTGCTGTCCACTGGGGACATCATATGGCCGCCCTCACGGCCTGTGGGGCTGTACACAGAGTCGTCCGCCATCATACTGCCCGGCGTCGGCGTTGCTACCGTGGTCGCACTGGGCGACTGCGCCGTATTCGCCGCACAACCCGCCAGTAAAATAGAGACACCTGCCACAATACTCGTCAATCGTGTGCGCAACAACAATACGTCCCTCCGTTTATATTCTTCATCTCCACGGCTTCCACCAGAATGGCCGGGAACCGGGCTGAGAGCTCGCCATCGCTCGCTGATGGCGCCAACGACACCACTGCTCCAGCCGCATTGCCGCGTATTGAAATCGTTCCTTCCAGGCAAGCACCGGGTGCGTCAGCGAACACCAACATCACGGTATAGTCGCAGCCACACGAGTACTGCGTAGCCTTGTCGCGTGACTGTCGCATGGCGTCGTCGTCCAGGTGCAGGTCGAAGCTACGGACTGAGCGGTACCCGTGTCGTGGCAGCACGCACTCCAGTGCGCTCACAAACCTGCAGCTTTGCACGTTCAGTTCCGTCGTCTCCACGTCCATCACGGTCAGCCTGTCCGGTTCCACTCACAGCCCCGGCAACAAACGTTACTCGTCTTCCGGGTCACCGTATAGCGCCAAGATGCTCGTAAGGTGTAGGCATTTTTGCCTACTCAACGCCGTAGTGCTTTGCCCTCTCTTATTGCACCACGCGGTAGTTGCGCATCATGCCCCCGTCCTCATGCTCCAGGTTGTGGCAGTGATACACGAACAGTCCGGGGAAATCCTTGAACTTCAGCAACAGCTTCACGCGTTCCCCGGGCATGAGGAGGAAAGTGTCCTTCCAGCCGTCATCGACATAGCCTTCCCGGACGCTGCTCCAACCGGCGGCCAGTTCTGGTAGAACCTGCCGGTCGATGATGCGGAACTGCACGCCGTGGATGTGGAACGGATGCGCCATGCCCATGGGGTCCATCATCTCACCCGGGTTGGTCTGGTTGATGAACTCCCACACTTCCATGGTGTCCAGCTTGGCGGTTTCGCCATCCGTCACGCCCTCCATTTCGAAAGTGCGTCCGTTGATCTTCCACACCATGTTTTGCATGGACAGATTGAACAAGCGAGGCTTGTCGCGGTTGACCGCATCCTCCAGACGATAGCCGTTCAATCGCGAGAGCTGGGTTGGTCGTTTGAGTGTTTCCTGCTCCTGGCGTACCACACGCACCTTCAGCACCGGGAACGGCGCACCTAGAGGCAGGGCCTGGCCTTTACCCATACCGCCCATCATGCCGCCCATCGCGACACCGGTACCCTTTGCCCCGGTCATGGTGTGTCCGGCGGCCATGCCATCGCCCGCTCCGGCGCCTTCCGCGCCGTTGAATGCCAGGCTGAGCAGGGTCAGTTCGTCGCCAACCTTGCGGCCGCTGAAATCGGCCCAGAGTTCGACGCGCTCGCCGGGTGCGATAGTGACATACGGGCGCTGTACGGGCTTCTCGAGTAAGCCCCCGTCGGTTCCGATCGCTGTCAGCGGTGTGCCGTCGTCCCAGGCCAGCTTGTAGATGCGCGAGTTCGACCCGTTCAGCAGGCGCAGGCGGTAAACCCGTGTGGCGGCGGGCAGCGAGAAGTCGAGTTTCCCGTTGACCAGGATGCGGTCGCCCAAGAAGCCCATGATGCGGTCCGTCATATCCCCCATGCCTTCCATCCCCTGCATGCCGCCAGCGGCGGTGTAGACGAACTGGTTGTTTGGGTCAAAACGGCGATCTTGCAGGATGAGAGGGATGTCGTAATCTCCCGCGGGTAGTTTCGCCGCCGCCTCCTCTTCATCTGAGACGAGGAACAGTCCTGCTAGGCCCATGTAGACCTGCCGGGCGGTCAGCATGTCGGGGTGTGGGTGGAACCAATATGTCCCCGCACGATCGACTACCTCGAATTCGTACGTGTATGTCTGGCCAGGGTCAACGGCGTAGCGCGGGTGTGCATCCATCCGCTCGGGCAGGTGGAGCCCGTGCCAGTGAATAATCGAGCGTTCCGCCTTGTCCGGGAGGTCATTGATAAACTGGACACGAACCCTCTGACCTTTGCTCGCGCGGATGACCGGTCCAAGGTAACTCCCCGGCAGCGCCTGCACGTTGGCTGGGTTGCCTTTCAGCACCTGCGCCTGGTAGGTCCACACGCGCGTGGGCTTGCCTGGGAGCAGCGCTATCTCGGCTTGCGTGGCCTTCAAGGCAATCTCAAGATCAGTTGTGGTGGAGTCTGTCGCAGATGTGCCCGCTTTATTGGGCGCGGCTTTTGGAGATGGCTGCACGCCGCAGCCGCCTAACACACCGGTCGTCATCGCCATGACACCCCCAATTCCTACATAATGCAAAAACTCTCTTCGGTTGATCACTTTCACTTTATTGAACCTCATTAGACACCCAATCTCACGCTAGTAGCCGCTTGTGCGCGGCATGTATGCCGAATGCTCATCGAACAATCGACTGGAATCATGACTGTCTCCACAACAATGAGCGTACGGGAGTGGGGATGAGTTGTGAATACGCCATCTTGCGGGGAGCACGGCAAGCATTTGCGCCTGCCGTATCGGGATGAAAGCGATCAGGAAACGAGCACTTTCTGATATTGAAAGTGGACATATGTCAGTCCGATGATGAGTGTGGAGGGATGAACATGCCTCACACACATGGGTCGGATGAAAGGAATCAGATGCCGCTACGCCCGTTACGCCATTGGGTGGTCGCAGCGGCAGCACTGCTCATAGCGCTTTCTGCGCCGGCAGAAGCACTGGCGCACCCCTTGGGTAACTTCACGGTCAATCATTACAGCCGGATCGAGTTGAGACCGGGACAAGCCCGCATCTTTTATGTCCTGGATATGGCCGAAATCCCCGCGTTTCAAACCATCCAACAGATCGACACGGATCGAGATGGGCGGATGAGTTCGGGCGAAAGCGATGCCTTCATTATGGCGAAAGTGGAGGCATTGCGTGCCGGCATCCAATTGAGGCTCGATGGCAAGACCGCTGACCTTCAGCCCAGTTCCCCCGAGCTAAGCTTCCCACCCGGCCAGGGAGGACTATCACTGCTGCGGTTGACCTTTTGGATGAATACATTGTTGCCAGGCGCGAGGATGGATGCCACGGTCGTTGAGTATCGCGACGCCAATGAGACTGGCCGTATTGGCTGGCGGGAGATTGTGGTTCGCGCCTATGATGGGATAAAGATCCTCGACTCGAGTGTCTCTGATCAGGATGTCAGCGATGAACTGCGTAACTATCCGCAAGACCTGCTGTCCAGCCCGCTCAATCAAACAAGCGCTCGTATCCGCTTCTCTGGGCAAACTGGCGGCAGTCAAGCGCCAGTACAAACCAGCAGCACAGCGGCGGGACCACTTGGCGCTGCGGCAAACGACGGCGCCTTTGCCGAACTGATTACGGTGCCCAACCTGGATTTGTCCGTTGTCGCACTGGCATTGGTGACAGCGGTGGCGCTCGGAGCGCTCCACGCACTTGAGCCGGGTCATGGCAAGACCGCTGCGGCCGCCTACCTGGTTGGTTCACGTGCGACGCCGCGACATGCGATTGTGCTTGGCGTAACGATCACTGCCATGCATACGTCAAGCGTATTTGTGATGGGCCTCGTGACGCTTTTTGCATCCAGTTTCATCGTCCCAGAAAGGTTACTCCCATGGCTGGGGCTTGCGTCTGGATTGATCGTCATTGGCGTGGGCTTGCGGATGTTCTTCAGCCGGCTGCTCAGCCGGTCCGCCCATATAGCGCATAGCCATGCCCCTGGTCGAGAACACGACCACGCGCATCATGATGAGCACGAACACATGCATGATCATGCTCACGATCATGGTCATGGTCATGAGCACAGTCACCATCACGATCATTCGCATTCACATGACCATCTTCCGTCCATACTGACAGAGTCCAAGCCCACCTGGCGTGGCGTTCTGGCAGTAGGGATATCTGGTGGTTTGGTGCCATGCCCGGCTGCGCTGATCGTTTTGCTCAGCGCGATTGGACTCGGCCGCATCGGTTTTGGCCTGCTGCTGATCGTCGCCTTCAGCGCTGGGTTGGCTCTGGTGCTGAGTCTCATCGGCCTGTCTGTTCTCTACGGGGAACGCTGGTTGAGCCGGCGTAGGGCGGATGCGCGCATTGCACAACTTGTGCCAGCCGCCGGCCGGTTCGTCAACTTGCTCCCGGCGTTTAGCGGCTTACTGGTCGTCTGCGCTGGTATGTTGCTGCTTTACCACGCGTTACCATTTCTGCGTGTGTGGCAGCCTTAATGGCGTATGGTCAGTGTGTTCCTAATCGCCTGGACCATCCTGGTAGTGAGCGAGGAATGAATGCAGGCGTGCTCGCCACGTAACGCGCATACTCGTCGCCGAATTCCGCCAGAGCCTCTTTCTCCTCGCGCCGCGCCAGTCGCATATACATGAATACCAGGACCGGGAACATGATCAGCGTGAGCAGCGTCGGCCATTGGAGCAGGAATCCCAGCATGATGACGATGAAGCCAACATACTGGGGGTGTCGCATATAGGCGTAAGGGCCAGTGTGAGCCAACTGGTGCGAGCGCTGCGCCATGTATAACACACGCCAGGCGGCGCTGATGAGGACAAAGCCGCCACCGATGAGCACGTAGCTGATGATGTGAAGCACACTGAAGTGAGGATCGTCTTGCCACCCGAAGAGCGTTGACCAGAGGTGACCGGCGTTGTGTGAGAGCAGATCGAGGTTGGGATAACGGTTGAGGAGCCACCCCGACAGCAGATAGATGGTGAGCGGAAAGCCGTACATCTCTGCAAACAGCGCGACGATGAATGCCGAGAATGCGCCAAACGAACGCCAGTCGCGGCCGGTGCGTGGGCGGAAGAAGCTGAACGCAAACATGATGAACACCGCTGCGTTCATGATCACGAGCAGCCACAGGCCGTAGGCTGGTAACTCTGTCCCCATGTCAGTCATCGAGATTCTCCTTGTGTGTGCTGATGCTCGCTACTGCTACTTGTGTTAGTACGATGTTCTTCGTGGTTGCCATGTCCGCCGTGCATGAAAAGGTGCAGGATGGGGCAGAGCAGCAGGAGGGCGTAAGGCAAAAGCCCAAAAACGTGAGCGGTGTGCTCTGTCACCAGGAAGAACGCGCCAACAGCCAGAAACGCGAGCAGCACCAGCCCCGCGCGTGACTTAAGAAAACCGACCAGATTAAACGAAGGCTTGCCGAACATGGTACGTTCCTCGCGATTGACAAATCCTAAAGTTAGCCTGGCAAAGAGCATACAGCGAGCCTGGTTCGCTGTGATGCGCCAGATGGCGCAATTGCCAACAGGCAATTACGCCTATGACCGAGCTACAGGGCGCATCACTATCGCGCGAGCCATCGGCTCAACCCGACCCCCAAACCGGCCAAAGCTGTCAGGCACAATAACGCCAAGGGCCTGGCATTCTGCACATACATCTGTTTGTAGCGCGAACCTTCGCGGATCATCACGTATGTTTCGGCGAGCAACTCCCATACCACCTGGTGCGCGACCGCCAGCCCGACCAGCCAGATGAGCCGCTCGTGCGCAGACCGCGGTCGCCTCCGGCTGATCCACACCAGAGATAGCAGATGAGCCAATGCCAGGGGCAAGGTCTGGAAGTGGCCACATTCATGCAAGTAGCTGAGCCGAAGCCGATCCGCTGCGGTCAGGCCACGCCGCAACAACAGGTTCACCACGGGTGGATGGTTCAGCCGGACGCCACCAACTTTGACAAGATGCCAGAGCTGGCTCTCGACAACAATCTCGCCGGTCAACCCAAACCAGGATCTGACCTGATGCACGTCTTCCTGAGCTTTGACCTCGGTCATATTGATTGAGCTGATTAAGCCTGCGTTAGATGGCATTGCGCATCCTGATACCTCCTTTAGCTTACGGACGTGGCGTCGAGCTGCCGGGGTGCAGGGCAGCCTGGGATGGCGTCGTAGCGTGCCAGGATTCCCAGGCTGTCGCACCGATCGCGCCAACCATTAACACGACGCCGACACTCTCCAAGAGACTCACCGCCTCCTTGAAGACCAGTGCGGCTACCCCGAGTCCGAAAACCGGCACCAGAAAGAAAAACATCGTTAATTGACCTACGTCTCCGTGTTGGATGAGCCAATACCAGGCGGCAGTGACGAACGAGGTTCCTACCAACGCCAGAAAGACCACCAAACCAATGAACTCAGCACTCCAGGTGACTTTCATGCCGCGCTCGACCAGCGCAGAGAGAGCCAGCAGCGGCAGGCTGCCGATGATCAACTGCCAAGCCGTGATTGCCAGCAGGCCGTGCCGGACTCTCATTCGCTTGACAATCACGTTGCCGCTCGCCGACCCGACGGACACCACCAGCGCCAGCGCAGCACCGGAAATGCCGTAAGCATCTGCAGCGGCCAGTGCCGGGTAAGCAATCAGCGTTACCCCGCCAAGCCCCAGCATGAGGGCCGCTACCTTGCCATGGGACAGTCGTTCACTGAGAAATATCGCTGCCAGCGCCACAGTGATGAGCGGCTGCATGTTCCCCAGAACCGAGCCAATTCCTGCGCCTGTCCGACCAGGACTGAGGAACATGGCGCCAAAAGTGATCGTGGTCGCAGTGGCGGCCAGAGCCAGCAGACCGGGCCAAGTTGGACGATCCGGGACGATTGGCTCACGCCGGATGATCACCAGTCCCAGGAGCGCAGTTCCGCCAATCAGCGCCCGCAGGCCACCGAAGAGAAGCGGTGGCGCGAAGGCCAGGCCAGCCTTGATCGCGACAAAGCAGACCGCATAGATCGCGGTGATTCCCACTGCGCCCAAGATCCGTGCCATGCGGAATGGTTTCACGCTCCATGTTCGGCATGGACGTCCAGGGCCGGCTGCAGAGCGCCGCCACCCTCACCCGGTTGGTTGCGCCGTATGCCGGGCAGTCGAGTCCGCTTGAGCAGCAGCGCATTGAGCGCCACCAGTAGCGAGCTCCCAGCCATGGAGATCGCCGCGATTTCTGGCCGCAGCAACAGCCCGAACGCCGGGTAGAACACCCCAGCCGCAATAGGGAAGGCGATGGTGTTGTAGCCCACGGCCCACCACAGGTTCTGGCGCATCTTGTGCACGGTGGCGCGACTGAGGGCGATGGCGCCAATCACGTCGAACGGGTCGCTCTTCATCAGCACCACATCTGCCGCCTCCATGGCCACGTCGGTGCCGGCGCCGATCGCAATGCCCACGTCGGCCTGCGCCAGCGCCGGCGCATCGTTGATCCCGTCACCGACCATCGCCACCAGCTTGCCCTGGCTCTGCAATTCCTTTACCTTGTCCGCCTTCTGGCCGGGCAGCACCTCCGCAAAGACGGTGTCCATGCCCAGTTCTTTGGCGATACGTTCGGCCGTGGCGCGGTTGTCGCCCGTCAGCATGGCCACCTGCACGCCCAGCTTGCGCAGCTCTTCCACGGCCTGCTTCGACGTGGGGCGGAGTGCGTCCGCGATAGCGATGATGCCCGCGGCTTTCCCATCGACCGCTGCATAGACGACCGTGCGGCCAGCGCCCTCCAGTCCTGCCGCCTGGTCACCTATACCGTCCAGGCTCACCTGGTTGTCGTTCATCAGCTTGCGATTACCGACCAGCACCACACGCCCGTCAACCCTGGCGCGCAGGCCGTGGCCGGGGATGGCTTCGAAGTCGTTCGGCTGACTCAGCACGAGCTTGCGCTCCTGGGCGTACTCGACAACTGCCTGTGCCAGGGGATGTTCGCTGGATTGCTCAGCAGACGCCACGAGCCGCACCAGTTCGTCCTGCGTAACCGGGTTGCCCGCTGCCACGGCCTCTACCACCTTGGGTTGTCCAACCGTGAGCGTGCCGGTCTTGTCGAAAATGACCGCCTGTACCTTTGACGCCTGTTCCAGGGCGGTCGCGTTCTTGTACAGAATGCCGTTCATCGCGCCCAACCCGGTGCCGACCATGACGGCCGTTGGCGTTGCCAGCCCCAACGCGTCGGGGCAGGCAATGATCACCACCGTGATGGCGAGGGTTAATGCGAACAGGAACGTCATCCCTCCGATCCAGTACCAGCCGGCAAAAGTTGCCAGGCCGAAGACGACCGCTGCCGCCACCAACCACTGCGAGGCCCGGTCGGCCAGGCGCTGCGCCGGCGCCTTGGAGTTCTGCGCTATCTGTACCAGCTTCACGATCTGTGCCCCAGA
>JAMDDR010000453.1 GCA_023488685.1 Chloroflexota bacterium
GGCGATGCTGGGGTAGAGTTGCATGGCGAACCGTTCGGAGCGGCTGCCCGTGGTCAGCACGATCTGTTCGATGTGATGGTGGGCGGCCAGTTCAACTGCCTGGACCACACTGGCTCGCCAGGCGGCCGTGCTGTAGGGGTATACCTTGCCGGAAGTGCCGAGAATGCTGATGCCGCCGACGATCCCCAGGCGCGGGTTGAGTGTTTTCTGCGCCAGGCGTTCGCCTTCAGGCACAATGATCTCGACGCTGAGGGACGTGGTTGTGAGAAACGCTTCCGGGTCGAGGTGCGCTTCGCGCACAGCGTCGGTCACGTTGGCGAGAATCTGCTGGCGCGGCGCCGGGTTGATTGCGGCGGCGCCGACCTCCAGACCTAAACCCTGCAGGGTCACACGCCCCACGCCCTTACCGCCATCGAGCGAAATGCCCGTTGCGGCATTCGGTGATGATGCGCCAGTACCGGCAGGCGCCCTGCGCACCCGCGCACAGATCAGCGCGCCGTGCGTGACGTCGGGGTCGTCGCCGGCATCTTTGACCACGCAACAGTACGCCTCGTCAGCGCCCAGGCTGCAGGCCACCGGAGTCATGGTAGCCATTTCGCTGATGGGGAGCGTGATGGTGACCTGTTCTGGAAACGCGCCCGTGAGCAGCGCAATGGTCGCGGCCTTGGCCGATGCCGCGGCGTTGCTGCCTGTAGTGTAGCCGGTACGTGTTCCGCGCGATGCGCGGGGTGGGACGGGATATGTGCTCATGAACTCAATCAACGTCCTCCGAGGCCACACCCTGGGCGATGCGCAACAGGGCGTTCACAATCGCCACTGCCACCGTCGATCCGCCTTTATTGCCCGCTGTGACGATCCATTCCGTCGACGTGCACGCCTCGAGGGCCATCTTGCTCTCGGCGGTGTTGACAAACCCAACGGGCACGCCGATGACCAACGCAGGCCGAATCCGTCTCGATGCCATCAGGTCTATGACTTCATACAACGCCGTGGGTGCATTCCCGATGGCAACGATGGCGCCAGTCAAGAGACCGCGTTCTGCGGCCAGGCGCATGCCCGCCGCACTGCGGGTAATGCGGTCAGCCGCAGAACGGCGTTGCACCTCTTCGTCAGCGACGAAGCAGTGTACCGAGCCGCCAAGCGCGGACAAGCGCCGGGCGCTGATGCCAACGCGAACCATGTGCACGTCGGTCACCACGGCACAGCCGTTCCGCAGAGCGCCAACACCGCCCTCAACGGCATGCACGCTCATACGCGTAATGTGTGCAAAGTCAAAATCAGCGGTACAGTGGATGACGCGCTCGACAAGCGGGGCCGCCGCCGGCTCAACAATATGTCCCATGTCTCGTAACTTCCCGCGGATGATGGCAAAAGAATTGCCGGAAATGACGGCTGGCTCCTGAAAGTTCTTGTCCATAGTGGTGTTCAATCCTGCATTTGTGGCAGACCGAAGGCAGATTCAAAGCCTTCGACCTTGTTGCGATACTTGCACAGATCACATGTCATGTTGGCGGCGCCGCCGGCGGCCTCCCAGTAGCGCTGTGCAACAGCGCTCACCACACCCTCGTGGTTGGCGAGGTGCTGCGCAACGACCACCTCGGCGCCGGCGTGCGCTACCTTTTTGGCGAGCTCCTGATCGCAAGCATACGCCTCGATGCCCCGTCTCACCTCGCCGGTAAATAGTAAATAAGGCAAGACGACCACACGTCGCGCACCGAGTCGAAGACACTGCTCGATGCCGGCAGTCACATCGGGCCGAGTCACGGCGAAGAAAGCCGTCTGGACCCAGCCGTATGCGCGCCCTTCTAATAGCAGGCGCGCGATCTTGCTGACGTCCGAATTGCTGTCGGGGTCGCTACTCCCGCGCCCCACGACAAGCAGCGCTGTTTCGGGAGCACTGACTGCCGATGGCGCCGCTGCAACGGCCTCGGCTGCGCGCTCAGCGAGCGCCAGAACAATGGCATGCTGCGGTCCGATCGGGGCGCCGTAGCGGATGTCGAGATTGGGGTGACGCATGCGCATTTCATTAAGGAGCACCGGCACGTCATTCTTCTGGTGACCAGCCGCGCCCAGGAACAGGGGGAGCGCCACCACGCGCAAGGCGCCGGCCGCCACGCACGTCTGAATCCCTGTAGCGACATCCGGTGCGGCCTTTTCCAGGTAGCAGGCGGTCACCGGCGCGTCCACCCGCACTGCCAGCTTGTGCGCGAAGCGCTTGAATTCTTCATTGCCTGTGGGGTCCGGGCTGCCGTGCCCGATTAATAAGAGTGCGTCCTGCGGCGTTTTCATAACCATCAAAACTCAATACCAGACTGCGTGTTGCGTGTATGTGTAATCATCGGCTATCACCGTCCCATCACACAATGCTTTCCTCACAGAGAAGTTATATCGATCGTCGTGGACGTTTCTGAATCCCAGTTGTCCCATAGGTATGCATCTTCCTTGCCATCGGCTATTTGTCTCAGGGCATACCGAGCCTGTTCCTCGTACAGTTCGCAGAAAGCGCCGGGGCGATCCATTCCGCCGTTCATTTCGTATGCCTCGGCTGGACAGGGCGATCCGCAAAAGTGCCGGACAGCACAGCGGGAGCAGGGTTCAATGTCCTCGTGCTTTCGACTGGTGACCTGCCCAAAGGCTCGGCTGTCCAGTGCCTTTTTAATCTCACCTTTGAAGAGGTTTCCCCCGTTAAACGCCTCCAGACCTATGAACTCGCTGCAGGGAAACAGGTCGCCTTTGGCTGAGACGGCGAAGAAACACCGCCCTCCGCCGCAGGGAGAGATATCGCACATGAGGCGCCGTGCTGTCGGCGCTACGATGCTCACGAGTATATTGGAAAAGTTTGCTACGACTAACTTGCGGCCGGTTTTCTGGTACAGTTCGTATGTGTGATCAAGCGCCTTAAGGTAGTAGTGGCTTAGCTCGTGATCTTGTGGCCTG
>JAMDDR010000367.1 GCA_023488685.1 Chloroflexota bacterium
TCTGCGCGAAGTGTGCGAGACGGTTGGCATCCCGCCGGTGCTGCACATGGGGTCGTGCGTGGACAATACCCGCATCCTGACCGTGCTAACGCAGATGGTGGCGGAAGGGGGCCTGGGAGACGACATCGACCAGGTTCCTGCTGTTGGCCTTGCGCCGGAATGGATGAGTGAGAAGGCGCTCTCGATCGGGGTTTATTGTGTGGCGTCGGGCGCTTATGTGATATTTGGCGGAGCGTCGCCAGTGAGTGGGATGCCGGACCGCGTCGCCGACAGCGATATCGTCCTGCGCTACCTCAGCGAAGGCTGGGAGAAGCTCTATGGCGGCAAGATGGAGTTCGTGGCAGACCCACAAGAAATGGTGCGCCGGACACTGGCTCACATCGATCAAAAACGCGCCGCTCTAGGCCTGCCCACATACAACCCGGCCCGCTACGGGCGCAGCGGCGACGCTCGTATGCGTGAACTGGAACGGCTACCCGTAGCAGAACGCCAGGCGGCCCTCTACGGCGTGCCAGGCAAGTAGGAGAAGCACTCATGTCCCGTTATATAGCAACACGTGCCATTCGCGGCGCAAACGCGCTGGTCACCGAGGCGGAATGGATGCTCCGAAAGGCCCTGGCCGAAAAAGGGCCGGACACTCCGGTGGCGTTTCCCAACACAGCATATTACCTTCCGCTCATCCTGGGAATGACCGGACGGCAGGTCGAAACTATCGGCCAGTTAGAGCCGGTCTTGCAGCACGCTCGCACACTGTTGCACCCCGTCCCGGCCGAGAAAAACTGGACGCCCTATCTGGGCGAGACGCTAGACAGCGGCATGGCGACCTTACTGGCCGCCGAGGCTATCGAAGCGATCCGGTTCGCCTATGGGTTGCAACCGGAGCCTGTGTCAGGCTTCCACCGGGCAGGCGGCACAGCCTTCACCAGCCCTGAAAACGGCGCTGGCGGCAAGAGCACGGATGGACACCTCAACGGCCCAATTGACGACATCCAGTTGCGCTCTTGGGGCATTCAGTTGGTGGATGGACGAATGCCGGGCTTTGCGGCGATCGTCGGCGCGGCCAAGTCCAACGAAGTCGCGGTAAAGATCGTGCGCGAGCTGCAACGCCGTAACATCCTGTGCTTCCTTTCGGGCAACGTCAACGGTCGCAGCATCATCCAGCAACTTGTCGAGGAGGGTGTCGAGCTGGGTTACGACACATACACGGTGCCGTTCGGCACGGACACGCTCAGCGCGATCTATGCACTGGGATTTGCCACGCGTTCAGCGTTGACCTTCGGCGGAATGAAGGGCGGCATGGCGCGTGACATCCTGCTCTATAACAAGGAGCGCGTGTTTGCATTTGTGCTGGCGCTGGGTGAAGTCGATGACCTGAAATATGCAGCGGCGGCGGGCGCGATCAACTTCGGTTTCCCCGTGATCGCCGACACCATCATTCCCGAAATCCTGCCGACCGGCGTCACCACCTATGAGCACGTCGTCAGTGTGCCTTTCAATGAGATCGAAGGCGCGGACGACCTGGAACGGGCGGAACGATTAGTGCAGAAGTGCATTGAAGTGCGCGGCGTCAAGGTACGCCTGGCTGACGTGCCTGTGCCGGTGGCCTACGGCTCCGCCTTCGAGGGTGAGGTCGTGCGTAAAGCCGACATGCGCATCGAGTTCGGCGGCAAATACTCGCGCTGCTTTGAGTATCTGCACATGGCCGAACTGGACGATGTGACGGATGGCAAGGTTGAGATAGTCGGTCCTGGCTTTGAGAGCGTCTCGCCACAGGGCCACATGGATATGGGGATCGTGATCAAGGCGGCCGGGCGAGCGATGCAGAAGGACTTCGAGCCGGTGCTGGAACGCCAGATTCACCATTTCATCAACGGCGCATCGGGCATCCAACACATCGGCCAGCGCGACATTGCCTGGATACGCATCTCTAACAGTGCTGCCGACAAAGGCTTCAACCTGGAGCACTTTGGCAAAATCCTGCACGCCCGCTTCCACGCGGACTTCGGCGCTATCGTGGACAAGGTGCAGGTCACGATCTATACCGAACCGGACAAAATCCAGGCATGGTTGAGCAAGGCACGCGGGGCCTACGACTTTCGCAATAAGCGCCTGGCCGACCTGGTCGATGGCGCGGTGGACGAGTTCTACTCATGCACGCTCTGCCAGTCATTCGCGCCCAATCACGTCTGCATCGTCAGCCCAGAGCGGTTGGGATTGTGCGGCGCTTACAACTGGTTGGACTGCAAAGCCTCATACAGCATCAACCCCACCGGCCCCAACCAGCCGATCAAACTTGGCGCGGCGCTCGATCCGGTCAAGGGGTACTGGACTGGCCTTAACGACTATGCCAAGTCCGGATCGCACGGCGCGGTGCAGACTGTTGCCATGTACTCGATCATGGAAAACCCCATGACCGCTTGTGGTTGCTTCGAGAGCATCGTCATGCTGATTCCCGAGGTGAATGGCGTCATGGTTGTCAGCCGTGAAGACACCAGCATGACCCCGGCAGGCATGACATTCAGCACGCTGGCAGGCATGGCGGGCGGCGGATTGCAGACGCCTGGTGTGATGGGCGTGGGCAAGTTCTACCTGATCAGCCCTAAGTTCATCTCAGCCGACGGCGGCTTCAAGCGGGTCGTATGGATGAGTAGCACCTTGAAAGAGACGATGGCTGACGAACTGAAAGCCGTCGCCATACGGGAAGGCGATCCTGACCTGATCGACAAGATTGCTGATGAGCGTCACGTCACAACCGTCGAGCAGTTGCTGGCCTGGCTGGAGGAGCACAACCACCCAGCGTTGGTAATGGATCCGATCTTCTAAAGGTGTGAACGCCGATGGCTGAACGCCTGCTTGTGCGCGACCTGATGTCCGTCGGAGTGGCGACCTGTCCGCCCGATACGCCGATTGTCGAGATCGCGCGTCTGCTG
>JAMDDR010000296.1 GCA_023488685.1 Chloroflexota bacterium
TACGATGGGGCGGGTCCCCACTTCCTGTGTCTTGAGCAACGGGGCAAGCGCTTTTGCGCCGGCGAGTGTCACATGCTGCCACTCGCTGAAGATCGGCACGGTGCCTTGATCTGCTGGCACATAGACTTCTGCATGTCCTGGCTCACCCTGCGCCTGCACACCCAGTACGTTGCCCCAATCCTGCACGATGTGGCTGCCGGTCACCAGCAAGTGGCCCCCGCGCCGCACCCAGGCTAGCAGTGCATCCTTCAGCGTTTGCGGGAGATGCGTCTGCTCAGCCACGACCACGACGGCATACTCGTCAACACGGCGCATGAGCGTGTCCTCGTTGAGCACGTCAGTGTGGTAATGGTTCTGCAGCAGGAGTTGCAACGCGCCGGTGATGGTGCGCAAAGGCTGCTCCGTGTGGTGCAGCGGCCCCGGACCGTTCAAGTGACCATTGGCATAGAAATGACTCTGGCTATGCAGCAGTGCCACGTGCGCGGCCGACACCGTCCCCTGGAACACGGACTGGCGAGCGCGCAGGAAACGGCCCACAGCCGCGAACGTGTCCATGTGCCAATCGACCAGGCGACCGTTGCGCACCGGCACATCATAGATCCAGAATGCGCCACCGTTGGACATGACCAGTGCCCCTTCCATCTGCAATTCCTCAGCCGAGCGCGTCGTCCATTGCGCGGAAGTCATCGGGCCAGCCGTGGTAAAGCCCCACCCCATCAAGTCCCAGGGCAAGCCGCGGCTCTCGAAGACCCTGGCTTCCAGCGCGACCGAATCCGCTGCGAACGTCCAGGTGTAATCGCCGCTCAGATAGTCCACGGGCGTATCGATCTCTTCGGGCATGCGGGCGCTATAAGCCCAGTTGGCGCACACGGCAAAGCCGGGCTTGCGCGCGTGCAAGGCATCGGCATAACGCGACAGGTAGGCCGCATAACGCCGCCGGCTAAAGGCCAGGTATTCACTCCAGTTGGGGTCAGCGGGTTTGAACGGGATGGAGATATCGGAGGTTTGGCCTGGAACCTCGAAGGCCTTTTCCTCGACAAACAGCCGGCACGTGGCCTCGCTCCAATCCGGCACGGCCACCCATGCATCCGCATCCACCCACACGCCATCCACGTCGTACTCGTCAATGACTTCGAGCAACTGCGGGATGAGCACCTGTTCAGCGTATGGGCTGTCAACTCCCAATGGGTGAGCGTGCAATCCGTCGAACGGCCCGTCGCCGTAGCGCGTGCCATCGGGTTTGTGCGCTGCCCACTCCGGGTGACGCTGCCACTGCAGGTCATCCCACAGGCCGCAGTAATGCACGGACAGCGGAATGCCCATGTCACGGGTGACCTTGCGCCATACCTTGAGCGCGTCCTTCACCACGCCCGGTGACGGCACACCTACCTGAGTGGGATAGCCGGCGTAACCCGGCACACCCTTACAGTCATACTGCACGAAATCCGGCTTCACCTTCTCCAGTTCAGCACGGATATGTTTGTACGTGGCCTGTGCGCCGAGTTCCGTGTCTTGCTCGTTCGCATGCAGGTCAAAATGCAAGCCGAAGAAAACGTGATCGTGCCAGGTGTTCATATGTAGGTATCTCTCCTTGTTAATGAGGAGTCAGAAGTCAGGAGTCAGGAGTCAGAAGCCCGAAGTGCGATGAGCGGTATTGAAATACCGACCGAAGTAGTGAGCATACCGTACCATACGATACCGGCACGAAGCCCTGAACACATGTTGGGCTTCTGACTTCTGCTTGTCTTCTGACTCCTGACTTCTGTCTCCTGACTCCTGACTCCTACCTCCCTAACTCCCGCAAATACCAGTCCTCGCCCAGATAAATATCAGTCAGACGCTGATCGTCGAACTCATTTGAGCTGTACAACAGATAGCCGGCCTGCGCGGGGATGGGCTGTAGCCCTTTCCAGAACGAGTTGATCGGGATCAGCGTGCGCGTCAAACCGGCGCCGAACAGCGGGTACTCGAAGGTGTCCTCGCCAAAGCAAACAGCCACCGTGGCGTCCACCGGCACCCGTTCGTCAAAGCGCCGGATCGGGTCGTAGCTATTGTGCCGGTTGCGCGTGAGTTGTTCCAGCCGGTTCATGGCATACACCTCTTCCGGCATACCGCTCCAGCGACCCAGCACCGCCGTGAACGCTGACAGACAACCGGCCAGCACGACCACCGTCAGATAGACCCGCCATGGCAGGTTCGCTTTGAGGTACCCCGCCCGGTATCCCGCTCGGACGCAACAGGCCAGCACCGGCACGGCGAACATTGCCGCGATGATAAAGTAGCGCCCGCGCCAGGGATCGTATGGGCCGGAGTAGGCCTGCGCCAGCACGAATAGCATCGTCGCCAACGCGAGCACGCGGTTGGGCGTCGCCTTGATCAGCCCAAGCAACGCCAGCAGGACCAACGGCCAGATCAAGCCAAACCCCAGAATCCCCCAGTACGACCCATCCTCGTGGCTGGCCGGCACCTTGTCGTACTGGAAGGGTACGCGTGTCGCCTCCTGCGCCTCCAGATCAAGACCCAGGGATGACACCACACTCCGGGGCACCTGGCGCAGGCTGCGCTGGAATTCAACAAACGCGCCGCCCGCCGGGAGGCCATCGAACGAGAGAAATTCAAATCCAAAACGCAGCAGATTCTTCGTGCCGTTCTCCAACACGTAGGAGAGCGGCTCGCCCTCAAACGCATGCAGCTTGCGCACGTCCTCGGGGCCGATGGGATGGCCGAAAACGCGCCAGTTCTCGATATAGCCGGCCGGCAGCGCGAACACGGCCACCCCGACCAGGCCGGCCAACACCAGGGTCGACGCGTCACCCGTTACCTGCCGCAGGCTACCGCGGGGCCACAACGCGTACACAGCCAACACCGCCAGCGACGGGCCGATCAACAGCGCCGACGACTTGATGCCTATACA
>JAMDDR010000096.1 GCA_023488685.1 Chloroflexota bacterium
TGGAAACCGGGCGCACTTACCGTGGGCACTTCAACGTGCCGAACCAGGGCCACATCACAAACCTGCCGAACGGCTGTGTCGTCGAAATCCCAGGCTACGTGGACCGCACCGGCATCAATATGCCGGCGGTGGGGAATCTGCCCCTGGCGTGCGCTGCCACCTGCTCGGCCAGTGCGCGCGTTCAGGAGATGGGTGTGGAAGCAGCGGTGCACGGCGACGTGACCCTGCTGAAGCAGGCCATGCTGCATGATCCGCTCGTCGGTGCGGTGTGCAACCCCGAAGAGGTGTGGCAGATGACTGACGAAATGCTGGTGGCACAGGCAAAGTGGCTGCCGCAATACAAGGATGCAGTGCCGGCGGCGCAACAGCGACTGGACGACGCGGTGAAGAGCGGCACACGCGTCCACCTGATCGAAACGCAGGGTGCGGCCCGCTTGCACACCAAGACGGTGGAAGAGATGGCGGCAGCCGCCGTCGAGGCGCGTGCCAACGCCGCTGCAGCGGACAAGGGCAAGATGACCAAGAACTGACGCGACGACACACCCGCTCATTTCTTCAGCGTTTGAATCGAAGGGCACTCTTGAGGCACTCCAGGCACTCTAGGCACTCTCGACAGCCATCAAGAGTGCCTTTCTTCTAACACTTCTTTTATATCGAGCACATACAATTCAAATCCGAATGTGCTCGCCCCATTTTGCCTTGCACGCGTGGTGCAAGCTGGTGGCACATGACGGCCCCCCGTCTTTTGCTAGGGGGTATGATTAAAAATACATTGATGAAGGATAATGATGGATAAGAACGGAATTCAAGGCGCTGCTTTAGCATCTCAATCCCCCAGTTCCCAGTCCCTCAACGGTGACGTGTTCTATAGCCATCCCGCGCATGTTGCCGTCGAACGGCTAAATGCTCAGCTTGATACCGGGTTAAGCAGCAGCGAAGCGCAGAAAAGGCTGGCCGATTATGGCCGTAACGAACTGCCCGCCGGCACCAAGACGCCGCTGTGGCGGCTGTTTCTCAATCAGTTTAACGACTTTGTCGTCATCCTGCTCATCGTCGCTTCGGGCGTCTCCGTTTTGTTGGGCGACCTGGTCGAAGGTCTGGCCATCATGGCGATTGTGATTCTCAATGCCGTGATCGGCCTGATCCAGGAACAGCGGGCGGATGCAGCGTTGGAAGCGCTGAAGAAGATGGCGGCCCCCGACGCGCAGGTATTGCGCGATGGTGCGCGGGCGCGTGTGCCGGCGGCCGAGCTGGTGCCGGGGGATATCGTGTTCCTGGAGGCGGGCAACTACGTGCCGGCGGACATGCGCCTGGTCGAGTCATATAATCTGCAGATCAACGAGTCGGCACTGACCGGCGAGAGCGAGGCGGTCGCCAAGCGCGCCGACGAAACGATCGAGGCAGGTGCACCGATCGGCGACAGGGTGAACACAGCCTTTAGCAGCACGCTGGTGACCTACGGGCGGGGCAAGGGCATCGTGGTCAGCACCGGCACGCATACCGAGATCGGCATGATCGCGCGCATGCTCAACGAGATCGAGGCCGAGAGCACCCCCTTGCAGAAGCGCCTCAACCAGTTGGGCAAGACGCTCAGCCTCGTGGCGCTGCTCCTGTGCGGGCTGGTCTTCGTGGTCGAGGTCGCGCGCAACACCGACCTGGGGGTGCTGGTGGGCCAGGGGCTGGGCGCCTACGTGACGGCCTACTCCCGCAACCTCACCGAGTTCTTCATCCTGGCGGTGAGCCTGGCGGTGGCGGCGGTGCCGGAAGGGCTGGCGGCGGTGGTGACGATCAACCTGGCGCTGGGGATGCGCGAGATGGTGAAGCGGAACGCGCTGATCCGGCGGCTGACGGCGGTGGAGACGCTGGGGAGCGCGACGACGATCTGCACGGACAAGACGGGCACGCTGACGCAGAACGCGATGAACGTGGTGCGGGTGTACGTTGGCGGACGCACATACCGGGTGACGGGGGAGAAGTACAACCCGAAGGGCGCGTTCGAAGAAGAGGGATTGGAGATTGGCGATTCGGGATTAGAGATTAGAGATGCGCGATTGGGGATTGAGCACACACCCGCGCCAATCTCCAATCCCCAATCTCCAATCTCTAATCCTCAATCTCCAATCTCTCCTCTCTCTCCCCTCAGCGAGCTGCTGCGTGGGGCGCTGCTGGCGAACGATGCCACGCTGGAGGTGAGCGGGGAGTCGGGCCGCGAGCCGACCTATCGCATGGTGGGCGATCCGACGGAAGGGGCGCTGGTGGTGGCCGCGGCGAAGGCGGGGCTGTGGCGCACGGCGGTGGAACACACCTTCCCGCGCGTGGCCGAGGTGCCCTTCGACGCCGATCGCAAGATGATGACGACGGTGCATGAGGTGAGGAGTCAGGAGTCACGCGAAGCGGTCAGGAGTCAGGAGTCAGGAGTCAGGAGTCAGGAGACAGGAGACACGCGAAGCGGTCAGCCCTCGGCGCTGAGCACTGAGCACTCCGCACTGGGCACTGGGCACTCGGCACTGGGCACGCCGCTGGTGGTGTACACCAAGGGCGCCCCCGATCTCGTGCTGGCCCATTGCACGCATTACCTGACTGCCAGGGGCGACGTCACGCCGCTCACCCCAGCGGCGCGGGCGCAACTGCTGGCCATCAACACCGCCATGGCCGCCGACGCCCTGCGCGTCCTGGCTGTCGCCACCCGCACCCTCCGCCCCGACCAGTTGCCCCAAGCCGATCAGGCCAGCGGCACCGCGCTGGCGCCCCAGCTCGAACGCGACCTCACCTTCCTGGGCCTCCTGGGCATGATCGATCCCCCCCGCCCCGAGGTCATCCCCGCCATCCAGACCGCCAGACAAGCCGGCATCCGCACCGTCATGATCACCGGCGACTACTCGGTGACCGCCCGCGCCATCGCCCGCCA
>JAMDDR010000228.1:0-775 GCA_023488685.1 Chloroflexota bacterium
CTCCAGTGTCGGCATGGTCTGCGTTTCACTGGCCTTCAGGCCCTCGCCGTTACGTATGAAATGGCGTGTTTTTTGGGCCAAATTTGGGTCAGACTTCTGTCCACCACTCACGTTAACTGATACTGGCCGGTATAGAGCTGATAATAGCGCCCGCGCTGTGCAAGCAGGGCGTCGTGATCGCCTCGTTCGATGATCCGGCCGTTTTCAAGCACGATGATGGCGTCCGCATTACGCACCGTAGACAGGCGGTGCGCGATGACGAAGACGGTCCGGCCTTCCATCAAGGCATCCATCCCTTTCTCGATCAGCCGCTCGGTGCGGGTATCGATCGAACTGGTGGCTTCGTCAAGGATCATCACGGGTGGATCTGCCACCGCCGCTCGCGCAATGGCCAGAAGCTGGCGCTGCCCCTGCGACAGATTCGCCCCATCCCCGGTCAGCATGGTGTTGTAACCCTGGGGCAGCCGCTTGATAAACGAGTGCGCACTGGCCTGTTTGGCCGCCCGGATGCACTCCTCGTCCGTCGCCTCGAGCCGGCCATAGCGGATGTTCTCCATGACCGTCCCGGTAAACAGATGTGTATCCTGCAGCACCATTCCAAGCGACCGTCTTAAGTCATCTTTTCGGATCAACCTCACATCGATCCCATCGTAGGTGACCTGGCCGTCATCGACATCGTAGAACCGGTTGATCAGATTGGTAATGGTGGTCTTCCCAGCGCCCGTGGAGCCGACGAAGGCGATTTTCTGGCCGGGTCGAGGCGACGGACGAGGAG
>JAMDDR010000228.1:797-2907 GCA_023488685.1 Chloroflexota bacterium
TTGGGGCCGATGTATTCCACCGCGCCATCGGGTTTGGGATATTTCCAGGCCCAGTGGGTGGGATGCGTCCCGTTGGAAGCAACTTGAATGGCGCCCATCACGTCCCGCCACATCCCCACCAGCGTGACAACACCGTGATCCACCTCAGGGTCCTGATCCATCACATCGAAGACCCGTTCGGCGCCGGCCAGCGCCGCCAGCACGTTGTTCAACTGGTTGGTCAGTTGCATGATCGGTTGGCCAACCTGGCGCGAATACTGCAGAAAGGCGGCCAGGGAGCCGATATCGAGACGCCCCATCACCGCGAGGATGCCGCCAAACAGCGCAATCGCCGCATACGAGATATTGTTGAGGTTGCCCAGGATGGGCATCACGATCCCTGCATAGAAGCTCGCGTTTGTGCCGGCCTGGCGATAGGCTTCGTTGCGTTGCTTGAATTCCGCAATGGCCTCTTTCTCATGGTTGAAGACCTTGACGACCTTGAGCCCATCCACCATCTCTTCAATATAACCATTGACGCTTCCCAGGGTCTTTTGCTGCTGCTGGAAATAATGCCGGCTTTTGCCCCCTATTTTCTGCATGATGAAAAACATCAGGATCAGCACCAACGCCGTCACGAGAAACAGCGGCGGGTTGAGCACGATCATCAAGATCACAGATCCTACAAATGTCAGGACGCTGGAGATGAGTTGGATGATGCTTTGCTCAAGCGCCATCTGCACGTTATCGACGTCGTTGGTGTAACGACTCATCAACTCACCGTGCGTATGGGTGTCGAAATACCTCAAAGGCAAGGCTTGCATTTTGTTGAACAGGTCGCGCCTCAACACGTTGGTGGTTCGTTGCGCAACCTGAATCATCAACCGGCTTTGCACAAAGATAGCAGCAGCACCCAGGAGATAGATCACCGCCAGCACTGCCAGCGCCTGCAACAGACCGCTGAAATTTCCTGGCAGGATGTAATCGTTGATCAACGGTTTAAGAAAGTAGCTGCCCGCCAGAAAGCTGGCCGTACTGGCGAGCATCATGATGACCGCGCCGACCAGCGCCCATTTGTTATAGACAAGATAACTCATGAGACGCAGAACGGCTTTCTTCGCGTCTTTCGGCTTTTCAAAACTGGGCATGGCGCCTGGGCCTCTGCCCGGCCCGCCGGGCAGGGCACGTCCGCCGGTGTTTCTTGCCTCACGCATTTGCAAATACTCCTTCCTGCTGCGATGCATTGATTTCCTGGTATACGGCGTTGCTTTCCAGCAGCTCCTTGTGGATGCCGATCCCAACGATCCTGCCATCGTCGATAACGACGATCTTGTCAGCAGCGCGAACCGAGCTGATGCGCTGGGCAATGATGAACACAGTGGTGTTGGCGAGGTTCTTGTAGAAGGACTCGCGGATTTGTGCTTCGGTACCCGAGTCCACTGCGCTGGTGCTGTCATCCAGGATGAGAATCTTCGGTTTCTTGAGCATGGCCCGGGCGATGCACAGCCGCTGCTTCTGGCCGCCGGAGACATTCACCCCACCCTGGCCCAGCTCCGTATCGTAGCCCTTCGGGAAGGACATGATGAAATCGTGTGCTTGTGCATCACTACAAGCCGCCACGATTTCCTCATCGCTGGCCGTTTCGTTGCCCCAGAGCAGGTTTTCGCGAATCGTGCCGGAAAACAATGTGTTTTTCTGCAGGAAGGAACACAACCCCAATGCCCGCTCTCAGGTCTTCGAGCCGGTAATCCCGCGTATCAACATCGTCTATGAGCACGGCTCCCTCTGTGACATCGTAGAGTCTTGGAATCAGGCTGACCAGGGTTGATTTACCCGTGCCTGTGCCACCGACGATGGCCACCACCTCGCCAGGCGCTGCAGTGAAGTTAATATCCGAGATGACGTTCTCGCCGGTTCCCGTCGCGCTATATTTAAACGAAACATGGCGGAACGCCACTTTGCCGTAGCAAATGACCGGCCCAGCACTCGACTTGGTCGCATCCGCGCGGAACGAGCGTTGTTCGTCTTCGACAAGCGCAGGCGCGCTGACAAATTCCGGCCGGTCGACGATATCCACTTTCGTATCCAACACCTCGATGATCCGCTCACCACTGGCGCGTGCGCGAGCGCT
>JAMDDR010000215.1 GCA_023488685.1 Chloroflexota bacterium
TTGACGCCGGAAAAGCTTTCGGTTATACTCTGGGGTGTTCGGGGCGTGGCGCAGTCCGGTTAGCGCGCTTGATTTGGGTTCAAGAGGTCGGTGGTTCAAATCCACTCGCCCCGACAGATGCGACGTGCGGGTGTAGCTCAGCGGTAGAGCGCTTGGCTTCCAAGCACGGCGGTTCTCCTAACGCATCGCGTCAGAGGTCACCCCCCTGCCTGTGTAGTACCTTGGTCCCTTCATCCCCCCTACCCATTGCTCGGGATATCATGGAGCGCGTGTTGCGGATTGTCATCCCGACAGGTTCCGGCGCGCATGCGCCATTGCCAGCTTGCGGACGGGCATGAACTTGAGTTTGGCGACCTATGGATTGGCCTGTACCTATTGTTCGGCCGCCCGGAGATCCTGGCCGAGGTGATACCGGATGTAGCCTTGCTCATGCCTGCACTGCGCCGTGCACAGCGGGGTGCAAGTATCGAAATGGGCCGCGAAGTCTATACCCGGCCGCATAGTCACCAGGCCCGCGATGGCCTGCTGCGGCATATCAACGACACCACAATTGCTCAGCCATGCGGCTAACCTTAGCGAAAATCGCGTGACTGAATCCGGAGTTAGGATTTTTGGACAAAAGCTACACAATGTGATATTCTATGGCCTCCCCTGGCTAGGATATCTTGGGCTGCGATATCCTAAACATCATCACCCCTATTCAAGGGAGAAAGGTGGACACACATGAAGAAAGCCCTGATAGGCATCGTTGCAGTCGCGGTTGTCCTGGCGACCCTTGCGGCGTGTGCCGGCCCCTCCGGTCCTGCCGGCCCCGCCGGTTCTGCTGGCCCTGCCGGTCCTGCCGGCCCCGCCGGTCCTGCTGGCCCTGCCGGACCAGCGGGGCCTGCCGGTTCTGCCGGTCCTGCTGGCGCCACAACAGTCGCAACAGCTCCCACCAAACCCGAAACCTGCTCTGTATGTCATCCTGGAGCCTGTGATACGCATCAGGCCTCCTACAATGAATTGTACCAGGATGGGGTCATCAAAGTTGCCGATCTGGCCTACTCGTTCGAAGCGCCGGATAAGAGCACAGTATCTTTCAAGATGACCAAGAACGATGTTCCTTTCGATGGCAGAAACGCCATCGGACTGAGCATCTACTTCGTACCGTATGCCGGCTCAAAGTTCCAGTTCGAACCGGCCGCCGACAGGCTGTCCCTCAAGGGAAAGCTGACCTATGACGGCCAGGGCGGGCTCACGAGCGTCATCACCGGGACCCAGAATGTCGGCGCGGTGGATGGCCTCATTGTAGTATTCGGCAGGAACGAAGATGTCGGTCAACTGCCCGCGCGTGTCAACCAGACCAAATACCCATTTGCGGCCCTGCTGGTGACCGGAAAAGGCGTTGACTATGTTTCCCCCGCCAATGTCTCCGGCTGCGAGAAATGCCATACGACGCCCTACCTCAAGCACGGCTACATCTACGGCGAGGTTGGCGGCGACGCTAAGACTGACTTCTACACCTGCAAAGCCTGCCATCTCGACAATGGCATCGGTGGACATTTCGAGTGGCAGCTCGCGGTCGACAATCCCGAGCTGTGGGTAAAGTACAACGGTGGCGCCGGCGAGCCGCTGACGGACGCGCAGCAGAAGCAGTACGCCTACAACACGACGCTCATGAACGACGTGCACATGTCGCACGCGATGGAGTTCCCCTATCCTCAGTCCATGTCGAACTGCGTCACGTGCCACGAAGGCAAGCTGGATACGGTCCTGGCGGACGCCAACTTCACGGTCGCGACCTGCAAGAGCTGTCATGCGGTGACCGGTGCGAAAGCGCCCGTGGCTAAGGAAGGCGCTACCCCCGCGTACGACACGACCAAGCTGGCGCTCAAGACCCTCATGGGTGACAAGCACCCGCAGATGGACCTGAACACGACGGACTGCACCACCTGCCACAAGCAAGGCGGCCTGGCCCCGAGCTTCAAGACCATTCACAGCGGCTATAACAAGACGATCTACAACGCCGCCGGCATCAAGTACTCCGATGCCGTCTCCGTGACCATCCAGAGCGCCACGCTCACGGACAACAAGCTGAACATCAAGTTCGGCGCGGCGGCGAAGGCGGACTTCAAGGATATCGACGTCACGAAGAACATCACGCCAACCGTGATGGTGGGCTTGTACGGCTGGGACACGAAGGACTTCATCGTTGGCCCGCACGAGCGATCGTTTGACGACAACAAGGACGGCGCGATCGACGGCAAGGACCAGCGGAACCTGGAGTATGAGGTCGGTGCACAACACCCGCGCTTCAAGACAGTCTCGGCTAAGGGCGGCGCCTGGGAAGTTGAGGCAGACCTGTCCGCCTGGGCCAATCTGATCAAAGATGGCGCCGTGACGCGCGTGCAGATTGGCGTCACGCCGGCGGCGGTAGACGCGGCTAATGCCGTGGTCGCCGTCAGTGCGACCTCCCGGACGTTTGACCTTGGCGCCAACAAGTTCGACGACAAGGCCTTCAGCCCCATCACGGCGGCTCAAAAGTGTGACAACTGCCATGCTGCGCTGGCCACCACCTTCCACAAGCCGAGCTACGGTGGCGACGTCACCGTGTGCCGCATGTGCCACATCGTGAAGAGCGGCGCGTCGCATCTGGAGATGCAGTCGCGCTCCCTGGACTCCTATATCCACGCGATCCATTCGGGCCAGGCATTCGATATCGGCGACATTAACTTCGCTGATCCAATGCAGAAAATGCACTACAATGAGCACATCGAATTCCCGTTTCCCACCCACGGCATCACCGACTGCGAGTCTTGCCACCTGAAAGGCACCTTCAACGTGCCGGATCAAAGCAAGTCGCTGCCGGGTCTGCTTTCGGCATCCGATCCGATAAAGGGCTGGACC
>JAMDDR010000094.1:0-1071 GCA_023488685.1 Chloroflexota bacterium
CTCATTAGTTCAAACACGACGGGTGCCTGCCCGGGGGTTTTTCGCCTTAGTAACGAGACGGGCGTCTGGGGTTTTGGGGGATACGTGATGGAGTTGAAGCCGATCTTGGGCAGCGTACTAGCGGAATGGATACCAGCAGATCACTCAAACAGGACGAAATATATCTTGCCCGGGCTGGATGTGGAATTGCACGCTACCCCATTGAGCAAATCGTCACCAGGAGAAATAATCATCCTGGGAGATCAGACGGTTGGCACGATGACCACCGACACGAGTATCTTCCTCCTACGGATCGCCCTTGACTTCGTGCCTGCAGGGTGCGTCGTCCCGGAAGAGCAGATATTCTTGGCCGCCTTGAGAACGTCCGACATCGTTGACGCATCCGTCAAGCTTGCGTTGAAGGGTGACTTCGTCGGCGCCAAGGCCGAGCTGTCGCAGGTGGTAGCCGACTTCTACGGGCGTGCCTCTGACACGTTTAGGGATCTGTAGTTTGGCGAATCTGGACCGAACACGCTTCGTATTCACTGTTGCGTCAGATGGATCACAAGACGCACCGATCTAACGGACGGCACAACGTCATGGCCGACCGTGGAGGGCCGAGTCTGAACACGCCCAGAGCCGGTTAGTCGGTCAAGCGCAGGAAGCGCTTGAGGACAGCGGCGATGTCTCCCGTCGCCACGGCTTCCTGACATGCGCCGGTCAGCCAGTCGCAGGTGTGTTCGTCTCGATGCTGGCGGATCACGTCGGCGACGCTGTGGACGGACGCAGCGCGTTCGTACAGCAAGCGATACTGGGCATACGCCAAGCCGAGATGCACCACCGCCATGAACTTGTCGACCGTAATGACGATGTCGCAG
Source organism: Chloroflexota bacterium (assembly GCA_023488685.1). Taxonomy (GTDB): domain Bacteria; phylum Chloroflexota; class Anaerolineae; order J036; family Brachytrichaceae; genus CAIXPS01. The sequence goes on from JAMDDR010000094.1 coordinate 858, forward strand.
ACACTCGGGTTCGTGGCGTCGGCATCAATGACGGCAATGCCGGTACTAGACTCTTTCCCGAAGATGATGGCAACTCCACCAGAATCAAGTTCCGTGCTCTCTGTGATTTGCCAACCTTTCCCCGTGAAGTGCGATGAGAGCGTGGCAGCCGCATTCTGCGGACTACCGCTATATTGAAGTTTAGCTGCCCAACCCACCTTGTCTCCGCCGGGTA
>JAMDDR010000094.1:1081-2881 GCA_023488685.1 Chloroflexota bacterium
TGTGTTCGTCTCGATGCTGGCGGATCACGTCGGCGACGCTGTGGACGGACGCAGCGCGTTCGTACAGCAAGCGATACTGGGCATACGCCAAGCCGAGATGCACCACCGCCATGAACTTGTCGACCGCCTCGTACGAGCGCACCCGGAAGTCGCCCAAGCCCAAGCGCGATTTGAGATAGACATTGTCGGTTTCGCAACCCCAGCGATGGCCATACATCTGGAGCGCGGTTTGGGCGTCCAGGGTCAGATCCGTACATCCGAAGTACGCCGATCGGTGGGATCGGGGATGCGTTTTGCTGTCGATCACGCGGAGGTCGAAAGGCACCTCCTCCAACCGCCCGGTCAAGGCGCGGGTGAAGTAAGGGGTCTGCGTGCCATCCGTAGCGGTGACGGTGATGGGGTCGTACCGCTGGTGCCATAGGGCCAAGGAGTGCTGGTCGAGACGTTGTCCATTCAGCTTGCGATTGGACTTGAGGGCGGTGATCGTGTGCCACCCATGACGATGCGTGACCTTCAACAGCCGCGCCGAGGCATACCACGTATCGTGCAGCACGTATACCGGCACGCCGACGGGCAACAGGGCCCGCAGCCCGAGCAGCATCTGGTGCGCCAAACGGTTCTTGCTGAGGAAGTGGATGCGCTGCTCGGGCGGCCGCTGACGATTGATCTTGCGCACCGTGCGTTCGCGCAAGTAGGGCCGCACATCGAAGGTCAAGCCGTAGCCGCCGATCCAGACGTTGCAGGCGACGTAGGCCAGACCATTCACATAGCGCGGCCGTTGTGGGGTGCTGTTCGCATGGTCGTGATGCCAGTCCACCGGTTCGAGGTGAGTCGTGTGTTTGGGCTTGGGCGCAATCGAGTCGTCGATGCTGACGCAGACCACTCCCAGTGTGTCGGCCTGCTGGGCGTGTGCCAATGCTGCACGGATCAGCAAGGCGCCGACCGGCTGTCGCACCTGCTGGGCCGTCCACGGCGCAATCCGTAAGCTGTCGGCCATGTTCGACGCGTCCACGCACTCGACAAACTGGCGCTGCAGTTCCGCCAGCGTCTTGTCGCTGTCGCACACTAACAAGGCATCGGCCAGGTTCAGCACGTGTTGCACTTGTGGCTGACTCAGGCTCGCATTCAAACCAAGGACCTCGATAAAGTCGCATAACGCTGGGCTATTGTGTAAAATCCGGGTGAGCATGGGATTTCCTCCTGTTGGAACCAGTAGGCCTTTCCTGTGGCCCACTCAGGAGTGTCCCATGCTCGCGTTTTGGCCGATTTTCGCCAAACTACAGTAACCGAGTCAAAGAGCACAGCGAACTTGCGCGGCAGGCCCAGGCTGCCGATGCGGCAGGCGATGTTAAAGCAGGCCTTGCACTCTGGCGCCAAATCTTCGGCCCGCGCTTCCCAGCACCGGCGTCGTTGCGAAGTGAGGAAGCAGGAGTGCGGGAAGCAGCACTGAAGGCGGCCGCTTCCCTAGCGGCCGGCACTCCACTGCGGGTTTCACCTACTGGATTGGTACAGCCAGGCACAACTGGGCAAGGGGTCGTGTCAAAACCGAACCGCTTCTATGGCACGGAGAGTTAACATCCCCCACCCTACATTGTCGGTGGCGGTTCAAAACTGGCACGTGCACAGATACTTCCCGCAATTTCAGTACCGCCGTGACAAGCGTTGCTGGCTCGGTTGGCTACAGCCAACCGAGTTCTCGCCCATATACCGGGTGAGGGTTGATTACCGCCTGCACACCACTCCCAAGGTATGGATCGTATCACCGCCCCTGCAGGCAGGCGCCAAACACCTTTACGGAGA
>JAMDDR010000594.1 GCA_023488685.1 Chloroflexota bacterium
CAGCGATTCTCAATCTGAGAAAAACAGACCGGGCGGGATAGCGATTTCGAGCCCCTCCAGCATAAAGCGGAACAGGGCATCCCACGAGTCAAAGAGCATATAGCGGGTCAGTGCGCGTAAGTCATTGAAGAAGGTGAGTCGCACGGACAACGTGGTGCGTAACAAGCGATAGGGTTCGTTCACTAGATGTTGAGCCGTGTGCACCAGAAAGGCCAACAAGTTCAGCGCGAACAGCACGTTGGACAGATGCAGGTCCCCATGCCCGAAGTTGTGTTCCAGGTGATAGCCATTGCGCTTGAGCGTGTTGTTGCTTTCATTTTCGATCTTCCAGCGGGTTCGCCCCACTTTGGCCAGGGCCCCGACGGTCGCAGCGCTGACCGCATGATTGGTCACCCAGGTGTTGTGATACAGCGCTTCACCTGTCTCTTCGCGCGTGAGGGTCAATTCCAACCAGTTCACCCGCAACGCATCGTCCCCGGCCCGCAGCGGCAACTCCGCGGCCCAGCGATGGGTCCACACTTCCGCAAACGTGCCGTTCCAGCGGCGCTCGCGCAGGCACTCCACCGCTCCGGCTTGCTCCAGCATCGCCAGCCACTCGTACAGCGCCGGATGCGAGTCGGGCTTGGCCACACAGACGAAATACTGCTGATACGTATGCGCAATGGCCTCACACACGGGATGATTGGCGTACAAATCATCCCCCAGATAAGTCACGCTCTGGGGCGCAAACTGCGGACTATGGCTGGCCAGCCAGCGTTTCGCCGCCGCCCGTTCACAATCCTGCTTCTCGTGGCCGTCCTGGGGCACGATGAATTCCGCCATCAACGGCAAGACATGCGGGCTGTTAGGCTTCACGATCACCGGGGTGATCGCACTGTGATAGTAATGCGTCGTTCCCCTGCTGTCTTCGCGCGTTAGGCAACTGGGACAGTGGAGCTTCTGGGACGAAAAGTACGTCAACCCATCCAGCGCGATCAGAAAGGTGTTGCCATAATCGCGAAACCCCTCCAGGGTGCCACTCTCTTTCAGCCCCGCGTGTACCCACTCGAACTCCCGCTCGAACTGCTGCGGTGCGATCGGATCCAGTAGATTGCGGGTCTGGTTATCACTGGGAATCTGCTCGATCTTGAACAAGGTGCGGGCATTGTTATTGCCTTTGTGCTTATTCATGTCGCGCTGATAGGCCAGGAACGAGGGTGACTGCATGAAAAACACCGCAAAGGCGCTCAGCGCCGCATCGCCGACGCTGTATTGTGTGTTGTTGTTGGGCTTTCGACTGTCGGGTAACGAGTGCCACCGGTCACGAAACTGCGCCACGACGGCGCCTAATCGCAAGGGTCTGCCCATGGAGATGCCTCCTCTGTCGTTTACCCTCCTACGTTAGCATATCCTGGGTCAACGGCTTCGGCTTTCCTTTTCAGATTGAGAATTGCTGTTCTATCACGTCACGAGTCGAAAGCGGCGCACGTTGGAACGATAATAGAGAGCCTTCTGCCCCGCCGGTCCCCAATTACCGGAGAATTGCAACCAACCAGTCAGCCCATTACTTTCCATCCACTTGAGTGGCAAGCGGGGGCAGTAGGGGTTGAAACGCTGACCCTCCCAATATTCCTCGAAGTGCACCAGGGAGAACGGCCCCCACGGCTCGGGTGACTCCAGGATGAGCAGATCCGTGCCGTCGTCGGGAGAGAAGTCTTTGTGCAAGCGCCAGGTGAGGAACAGATAGCGCCGGATGCCGGCCAAGTAGACCATGTCGGGCAGGCTAATCCAGCGGTGCAGGCTGAGCACAGGGATGGCTTCGTCCAGGTCGGCCTTCCAGACCGGCTCCCCAGGCGGCAAAAAGGCGCAGACCCACTCCCACGCCTCGCGCCGCATGATGCTATCAGCCGGCACGCGACCGACTCGCAGGTTACTGCCGTTGTCCCACTGATCTGTCGAGACAGCATACACGTACCCGTCACGAGCGTTGGCGTTATTCTTGCCGTAGTTGACGAACGCAGGCCCACCGAATTTATGCGCAGGGAACATCGGCGCAGTGATGTTAGCAAATGCAGGCACCCAAATGGCACCTTTATTGGTGGAGTAGACAATATGTGCGTCACTGCCATGTTGCGAAAGGAGGCTGTGCGGTGACTGCCGGGCTTTGCGCATGTTCTGAAAAGCCAGGTAGAGAATGCCATCAACACAGATCATCCCACTGGGCTTCGGCCCATCGCCACCCCAGCCCAAGTAATCATTCATGGGGTTCACCTTGGCGATCTTGTAATCGGTGGACGAGCCGCTGAATTTCTCCACATCGAGGCCGCTGGTCGTCTCACCCCACAGCGGGTCGCCGGCCGCCGCGTAGATCTCGTCATCGTCGGCCCAGGTCATCGGGAAGGTGTCGCCCTTGATATCCTGCTCTGGGTAGGGAACACGCTCACTCAGCCATTCGATGCCTTTGATGATTGTACTGGCAGGTATGTTGAAGCGTGTTGTCATGAATGTTCTCCTTATCGTCCATTTGTCTACACGGTCATATTAATGATACATGCTGAACGAATGTTCTATAATGCAGGGTATGCCAGAGTTCAAAGTTCATTCCCCCTTCGTGCCGACCGGGGATCAACCGACAGCGATTGAGACGATTGTCAACAGCCTGAACGCGGGCAACCGATACACCACTCTGCTCGGGGCCACGGGTACGGGCAAGACGTTCGCCATGGCTGCCGTGATCGAGCGCACGCAACGCCCCACCCTCGTCATGGCCCACAATAAGACCCTGGCCGCGCAGTTGTACTCCGAGTTCAAGGAGTTCTTCCCCGAGAACGCTGTCGAGTACTTCGTCAGCTACTACGATTACTACCAGCCCGAAGCCTACGTCCCGCGCTATGACCTGTATATCGAGAAGGATTCGTCGATCAACGACGAGATCGATCGGCTGCGCCTGGCCGCGACCAGTTCTCTCATGAGCCGGCAGGATGTGGTCATTGTCGCCTCCGTATCATGCATCTACGGCATCGGCAACCCGGAGGACTACGGGCGTTTCGTGGTCAAACTCAAGCGGGGCGAGGTGCGCCGGCGCGACGTGGTGTTGCGCATGCTGGTGGCCATCCAATACGAGCGCAACGACGTGACCCTGGGACGCGGCAAGTTTCGTGTGCGCGGCGACACGCTGGAGGTGCAACCCGCGTACGCCGACACTGCCTACCGCATCGAATTCTTCGGCGATGAGGTCGAGCGTTTGACCGAGATCGACGTGCTGACCGGCGAGCTGCTCCAGACATTGGAGGAGATCGAGATTTACCCGGCCAAACACTTCATCACGCCCCAGGAAAAGATGCAGGCCGCCGTCAAGAACATAGAGATCGAGCTGGATGAGCGCATCAAGTTCTTCAAGGAGAACGATAAGCTGCTGGAAGCACAACGCATCGAGCAGCGCGTGCGCTACGACCTTGAAATGTTGCGCGAGGTCGGCTACACCAGTGGCATCGAGAACTACTCGCGCCTGTTGGACGGCCGCCCCTCCGGCACCCCGCCCTTCACGCTGCTGGACTACTTCCCCGATGACTTCCTGCTCATCCTCGACGAGAGCCACATGACCATTCCGCAGATCGGCGGCATGTACAACGGCGACCGCGCGCGCAAGCAGGTGCTGGTGGACTATGGCTTCCGCCTGCCCAGCGCGCTGGACAACCGCCCGCTCAAGTTTGAGGAGTTTGAGCAGCGTTTCCGCCAGGCGATCTTCTCCAGCGCCACGCCAGGGCCGTTCGAGGCCCAGCATGCCAGCATGGTCGCCGAGCAGATCATCCGCCCCACCGGCATCGTCGATCCCAGCGTCGAGGTCAAGCCGGTGAAGGGACAGGTCGACGACTTGATCGCGCAGGTGCGCGAACGGGTGGGCCGCGGCGAACGCGTCCTGGTGACCACGCTCACCAAACGCATGGCCGAGGATCTGGCCGAATACCTGCAAGAGATCGGCATCAAGGTGCAATACCTGCATAGCGAAGTGCAGACGGTCGAACGCGTCGAAATCCTGCGCGACCTGCGCCTGGGGCAGTATGACGTCGTCGTCGGGATCAACCTGTTGCGCGAAGGCCTGGATTTGCCCGAGGTGTCGCTGGTGGCCATTCTCGATGCGGACAAGGAAGGTTTCCTGCGCAGCACCACCTCACTCATCCAGACGATCGGGCGTGCCGCGCGCCACGTGCACGGCAAGGTCATCATGTACGCCGACAAAATGACCGACTCCATGAAGCGCGCCCTCGAAGAAACCGATCGCCGCCGCAAGAAGCAGGTCGAGTACAACCAGGCGCACGGCGTCGAACCGCAGCAGATCTATAAGGCAGTGCGCGACCTGACCGATCGTGTCAAAGTGGTGGCAGACAGCAAGACAAGGTATGGCGAGGGACAGCCGGATGGAGACACGGGTATATCCTTGCGCGACCTGCCCAAACATGAGGCCCACCGCCTGCTGACGGAACTTGAAAAACAAATGAAGCAGGCCGCCAAGGACCTGGAGTTCGAGAAGGCCGCCATGCTGCGCGATCAGGTCTTCGAATTGCGCCAGCGCATCAACGACGTTGACGACAAGACACCTGAGTGGGAAAAGGTGCGCAAGATGGGCGAGGAACTCGCCGAGGATGAACTTGCCCTGGAGCCAGATGTCCCACCAGAGCCCGTCACCTACAAAACGGTGGTCAAGCGCGCCAAGGGCGGCGCGGGTCGCCGCCGGCGTTAAGGCTCGCGAACCAGTGGTAAAAAGCTCCTGGGTACGAGGGCGATACACGCCACACGCAGGTCGGCACTCATGACTGGCCCGGATGGGCTGATATTCGTCACGCCGATGCACGTGTCGTCACAGGCGTACCACGAGCTGTGATACGGCGCACTCGCCGTCGTCCCGAAGGCGCGCCGGTCGGATGACCCAGGAAATGGATCGCCGCCATCGCCCCTGCTGAGCGATTTCTCCAGTTGCAGTTGTCCGTCCGCCTGTTCCAGCGACACCAGGTAGTGTGCCGTCTCATCGCAACTGCAGCACTGGCTCTGCACGCACTCAAAATCGTCGTACAGGTCATCGCTGTCCATCGCCTCGTCCACGTGCCAGATCAGCAAACCAGCGCCCGGAAGATATTCGTCGTAAGAGCCCGCAACGCGTTGGCGATTCTCAACCAGAAAGTACTCCCTACTGCCAAGCAATGGCGAGTGCAGTTCAAATACCGTGCTGGTCTCCAGGTTGGCCCCCGGATTCCCATAGGTCTGCCGGATGGTTTGGGCGCTGATGTTCGTGGTGACCACCACAGGTGCAGTGAAACCCATCTTGATGCGACTCCACGCATCAGGCCACGCCGGTGAGCTGCCCAAGTAACCCGGCCCGTTCCACGAACCACTCGACATCATGCTCCAGCTGCCGATGCCATATGATGAGTAATCGCGGTCATACAAATCGCGCAGCCCCCAAAAACCATGCCCCATCTCGTGAGTGAATACGCCGATGGTCATGTCACTGCTGGCGGCATTGGCGTTGATCCAGTACTCCGGCATCATGACATACCTGGAGACCCGCACACCATCCAATATCCGCGCGGTCTTCAGCGACCACGCATGAGACCAGATGTCGTTCGTACTGCCGGAATATTCAGCTCCTGGGCCGGCGTGTATCAGCATGATTGGTTCGGCGACCCCATCGTGGTTGTTGTCGTAATCCGCAAAGTTGACCACGCCGTCGATCGCGTCCACGATTTCCTCAGCCAGTTTTTGGCAGTTACGCGGATAACTGCCGGAGATGCAGTATTTGGCGTCTACATATTCATTGTAGGGCTGCGGCGCGCGCTGCCAGCCCAGGCTGCTGGGCAGATTGACGCTGACAATATCCACCTGACCATAAGACACTTCACTATAGTAGTCGCGCACCGACCCACGCCCCGGCTTGGGTGGCTCAAAAATGAGCGTGTCAAAGAAGCTGGCGCTCGTCGTTCTGACTTTGTCATTGAAATCGACCAGCACCGCCAAAGCCCTGATCGTGCCAAGCATGGCTTGTGGATTGGCCGGGGTACGCGGCACTGCGATTCCGAAATCATCGCCGGCAGAAGGGGCTTGATCGATTGATTCAGGCAGGATCACCTCGCCGCGGAGCATTCTCTCGCGCAAGCCTGGATGTGGCGGCATGATGTCTGGTTGTGTGGCCGTATCGATGTACGAAAGTGGCCTGTCGGATGGTAAACGGACGACGACTGGGGTAAGAGTGATAATGATAATAGCGTATACGACGCGGCGAATCGCATCCCGCGTCGAGATAGCGCAGTGAGCCACAATGACCTCCCGGGACAACGCCCGTCGGTGAGCGCAATGTGCCCTGATGAATCAATAAACTAACGAGCAGTGTAATACTACCATATGGGCGCGCCCCGCCACGTACTAATTATCACATCCCAGGAAGCCAAATGTCATTTAAGAATGCTACCATTGGCAATAGTATTGACAGGCAAATAACCGCAACTATAGAGGGATGACGAGGGATCAGGATGCGGTCGGTGCCCGCATTCCGGTTGTCATCGCAAGCGAAGGGGAGGTTGTACGGGCTCAGACTCCCGGAGTCTCGGAGACTCCGGGAGTCTGAGCCCGTATACGCGTGCCGCCCTAATCCCGGCGCGGGCCGCTGGTGATCTCTTGGGGAACCACCCGCGCGGCACGATTCAGGTCGACTTGCGCTTTCACATACATCGGCAACCCATACAGGCGGATAAAGCCCTCGGCATCCTTCTGGTTATAGACATCTTCCCGCAAGAAGGTAGCCAGGTCTTCACGATAGAGCGAATACGTGGCCTGTCGCCCTACCAGTGTGGCAGTACCTTTATAGAGCTTGATCCGCGCCGTGCCAGTGACATCACGCTGTGTCACGGTGACAAATGCCTGCAGCGCATCGCGCAGGGGGGTAAACCACTGGCCGTTATAAACCAGTTCCGCATAGCGCAGCGCCACCATTTGTTTGAAGTGCAGTGTCTCGCGGTCAAGCGTCAATTCCTCGACGCCCTGGTGTGCTGCCCGCAGGATCGTCCCGCCAGGCGTTTCGTAAATGCCATGTGACTTCATGCCGACGAGCCGGTTCTCCACCAGGTCCGCGCGGCCGACCCCATGTCGCGCGCCCAATTCGTTCAGCGCGCTGATCAACTCTGCGCCCCCCATGCCTTTACCGTTCATGCGCTTCGGGATGCCGGTGACGAAGTCGATCTCCACGTACTCCGGCTCATCCGGCGCCGCCTCCGGCGACACGGTCATACGATAGAGCGACGGGTCTGGCTCATGCCAGGGGTCCTCCAACCCACCGCCTTCCGTGCTGCGATGCCACAGGCTGTGATCGCCCGAATAGATGCGTTCCAATGTTTGGCTGATCGGAACATGGTGCGCCTGTGCGTAGGCGATGGCATCATCCCGGCCCCGGATATGCCATTCTCGCCAGGGAGCTATCACCTTCAGGCGCGGGTTGAGCGCCATGTAGCACAGCTCAAAGCGCACCTGGTCGTTGCCCTTGCCGGTCGCCGCATGCGACACAGCATCGGCCCCTTCCTGCACCGCGATATCCACCTGGTGCTTGGCCATCAACGGGCGCACGATGCTGGCGCCAAGCATGTACTTGTTCTCGTAGATCGCGCCGCTCTGGATCATCGGGAAGAGGTATTCGTTGGCGAATTCCTCGCGCAGATCCTCGACGATGCACTTGCTCGCCCCGGAATCCAGCGCACGCTTCCGGATCGCGTCGAAATCGCCGCCCTGTCCCACGTCGGCCACGAAGCACACCACCTCGCAACCATAATTCTCGCGCAACCAGGGCACGGCGCAGGCGGTATCCAGCCCGCCGCTGTAGGCCAATACAACCTTGTTTATATGTTCTCGCATCATGTCGGAACGAACGGATGCCTCCCTATCTCTCATCATGCGCACGACGTGCAACGGGATATGTTGTTCGCGGTCGCTGGGCGCGGATTGCTGCTCGCCGGCAGCCGGTCGCTGCGCGGGGCGTTGAACATCCAGCATCAGCGGCATCGTCATGGCGACCTCATCGCAGTGTGCCAGCATGGGGCACGCCACACAGTCGCGCCACACCTTCTCCGGGAAATGCTCCTTGGGCGTCACCCGCAAGCCACATTTCTCGAAGAAACTGACCGCGCGGGTGAGCGCAAAGATCGTGCTGAACTTCCGCTGCCGTGCCTCTTCCACCAGCGCCGCCACAATCTGCTGCCCAATCCCTCCACCGCGCGCCCGCTCATCCACCGCCAATGAGCGCAACTCCACGAGTGCAGCGTTCATAGGTACCAGAGAACCACAACCGACGATTTCCGATTTTGGACTGAAAGTCCTGTAAGGATTGCGGATTTTGGATTTCTCGTCCGCGCGCTCCGCCACCACAAAATTACGCAGCGTGGCACGAATATGCTCCTCGCTGCGCGGCAGCAGACCGCCCTTGCGCGCGTTGGCATTCACCAGCGCCACGATGGCTGGAACATCTTCCGGCTGCGCCGGCCTGACACGAATGCGATTCTCGTTCACTTCACTTCCCTAACCCTCCAAATCAATCAACCACTCGCCGCCTTCCGGCAGTTCCTCCGCCGGCGGCTCGGCCTTCGGCTTGGGCGCCTCGATCAGGCCAAACTCGCTGCCGCTCTGCAATACGCCGGCCTTGGCATACACACCCAACTTATCGCGCGAATCCGTGATATCAAGGTTGCGCATGGTGAGCTGTCCAATGCGATCCAATGGCCCAAACTCGCCATTGCCGCTCTCCATGGTCAGGCGTTCCGGCTTGTAAGTCAGGTTCGGCCCCGTGGTGTTCAGGATGGTGTAGTCATCGCCCCGGCGCAGTTCCAGTGTCACCGTGCCGCTGATCGCCTTGCCCACCCAGCGCTGGATGCTCTCGCGTAACATGAGCGACTGCGGATCGAACCAGCGGCCTTCGTACAGCAGGCGTCCCAGCTTGCGCCCCATGTTGTGGTAGTTCTCCAGTGTCCCTTCATTGTGGACTGCCGTCACCAGGCGCTCGTAGGCGATAAACAACAGCGCCATTCCGGGCGACTCGTACACGCCGCGGCTCTTCGCCTCGATGACGCGGTTTTCAATCTGATCCGACATGCCCAGCCCGTGCCGGCCACCGATACGGTTGGCCTCCAACACCATTGCCACCTGGTCGCTGTACTCACGTCCGTTTAACTCGACCGGCAACCCTTCATAGAAGGTCACCTTGACCGTTTCCGGCTCAATGACCACGGACGAATCCCAGAAGCGCACGCCCATGATGGGCTGCACGATGAACATGCTGGTGTCCAGCAGCTCCAGGTGCTTGGCCTCGTGTGTCGCGCCCCAGATGTTGGCGTCGGTCGAGTACGCCTTTTCAGCGCTCATGCGGTATTGGAAGCCGCGCGCGGCCAGCCACTCGCTCATTTCCTTGCGCCCACCCAGTTCGCTCACGAACAGCGGGTCAAGCCAGGGCTTGTAAATGCGCAGCTCAGGATTCACCAGCAAACCGTATCGGTAGAACCGCTCGATATCGTTGCCCTTGTACGTCGAACCGTCACCCCAGATGTTCACGCCGTCTTCCTTCATCGCATTGACCAGCATCGTGCCGGTCACGGCGCGGCCGAGCGGCGTGGTATTGAAATACATCTTGCCGGCGGTGCCGATGTGGAACGCGCCACACATCAGCGCCACCAGCCCCTCCTGCACCAGTTGCTGGCGGCAGTCGATGACGCGCGCCTTCTCGGCCCCGTGCTTGAGCGCGCGGCGCGGGATGTCGTCGTAATCGGTCTCGTCCGGCTGCCCCAGGTTGGCCGTGTAGGCGTAGGGGATGCCGCCCTTCTCGCGCATCCATGTCACGGCCGCGCTGGTGTCCAGCCCGCCGGAATAGGCGATGCCTATCTTGTCTCCCTTTGGAAGTGATTGAAGAATTCTGCCCATGTCAATGCTCCTCTGTAATTCATCCACGAACACACTCGAAGGCGCACGAAGAGAACGTAGTGTCTTTGCTGTCCTGCGTGGATAGGTTCACGATGTAAAAGTGGTCCCACCAGCGGTGTCTACACCCGCCAGGTTGGTGATACGCACGCGCCTGACACCACTGTCCAACGCCTCCAGCGCCGTGCGCACCTTCGGAATCATGCCGCCGGAGACCGTGCCGTCCCGGATCAGCGCCTCGGCCGCCGGGGCGGAGAGATTGGGAATGAGCGATTGCTGCTGATCGAGGACGCCGGGAACATTGGTGATGAAGGTGAGCATCGCCGCATCCATTGCCGCAGCCACAGCCCCAGCCACATGATCGGCGTTCACGTTATAGATATCGCCGTCCACACCGATGGACATCGGCGCGATGACCGGCACGATCCCGTGTTCCAACCACGCCCGCAACAGCGCGGCGCGCACGCCTACCGGCTTGCCGACGAACTGCAGCGCGTCATTCACCTTCTCCACTCGCACCAGGCCGGCATCCACGCCGCTCACACCCAGTGCATCCACGCCATGCGCCAGCAGCGCCGCCACCAGCCGCTTGTTCGCCAGTCCGCTCAACGTCATCAGTGCGGCATCGCGGGTGGGCGCATCGGTCACTCGCAAGCCATCGACAAACCTGGACTCCAGTTGAAACGCTTTCAATAGCGCGGTCAACTCCTTGCCACCGCCGTGCACGATCAGCGGGCGCGTTCCGGTTTTCAGGACCGCAGCAATGCCGGCGGCAAACTGGCGGCTGAACGCAGGATCATCCAGGTCGGTGCCGCTAACCTTAAAGACGTGAGCGGGGGAGAGGTCCAACTCCATATAGATGGCTCCTTCGATAGGGTTGTGCCGATACGGAGCGCACGGGCGGAAACCGATTGACCGATACAGCGCGATGGCTTCGTGCAGCGCCGGGACAGTATCCAGTTTCATCCGTGTGTAGCCAATCCGGCGTGCCGCCGCGATGACCGCATCCGCCAGTGTGCGGCCAAGATGCCTGCCGCGGTATGCGGGACGCACGTACAGCCGCTTCATCTCACAGGTGTAGCCTGCCAGCGGGTGTAGCGCCACGCAACCCGCATAGTGCTCGCCATCCCAGGCCAACAATAAACACCCCTGTGGCGCCGCGTAATCGCCCGGCAGACCCGCCAACTCCTGTTCAAAACCCTGGAAATCCAGGCCGAAACCGAGCGAAGCCGCGTATTCCCGGAAGAGCGTTCGGGCCTCTTCCAGTTGCTCAGCCGCCGTCGCGGGCACAAGTTGGAAGTCGTTGGTCATTGGTCGCTGGTCATTGGTCGTTTACTGAGCACTGGGCACTCGGTACTCGGCACTCATCCGAGCCCTTCCGCCTCGTCCAGGCCAAACATCAGATTCATACTCTGTAGCGCCTGCCCCGATGCTCCCTTGACCAGGTTATCGATGCACACCACCACCATCAGGCGGTCGCCCAAAGATCCGCTCTGCTGGTGCACCGACAACACGCACAAATTGTTGTGAGCCACGTGCGCAATCGTCGCAATCTGGCCTTGCGGCAACACCCGCACGAACGGCTCGCCGTCATAACGGCGCGCAAAAATGGCATGCCAATCCTGCCCTGCAGCCTCGGGTGTCAGCCTGAAATACAGCGCGCTCAACATGCCGCGCGAGATAGGCAGCAGATGCGGGCTGAAGAGCACAGAGATTGGAGATTCGAGATTGGAGATTGGAGATTCGGAATCTCCAATCTCTAATCTCTTTTCTCTCCCAACCCAGGCATCGTTGAGCAATTGCTCGATCTCCGGCACGTGCCGGTGCGCGTGGCCGACGTTGTATGGCGCCAGGTTCTCATTCACTTCGACGAAATGCGTGCTTTGCGTGAGCTTGCGTCCCGCGCCACTCACACCAGATTTGGAATCGGCGATGACGACCGGGTCTGCCAGCGCCCCCAGTTCCAGCACCGGCAATGCGCCCAGGATGACGCTGGTTGGGTAACAGCCGGGATTGGCAACCAGGTTTGCGTCAGGGAGAACGCCGCGATAGATCTCCGGCAGACCGTAGACGGCTTCTTGCAGCAACTCAGGGCATGGATGCTCTTGCTTGTACCACCTGGCGTAAGCGGCTGGGTCACGCAGGCGGAAATCCGCCGAAAAATCGACTGCCCGCTTGCCCGCACCCAGGACACGCGCGCACATCTGCCCTGACACACCATGCGGCAGGCAGGAGAACACCACGTCCGCCTCCTGCAGCGGCGCATCATCCGGCTTCACCAGCGCGGTTTCAAACGCGCATGGGATGACATCGCACAGGCGTTGGCCCGCGCTGCTCTCCGAAGCCGCAAACACCAGCCGCGCGCCCTTATGGCGCTGCAGCAACTTGATCAACTCGACGCCCGTATAACCTGTCGCTCCGAAAATGCCTGCTTTAACAACCATAGCGATTTTAGATTTTAGATTTTGGATTTTGGATTGTCGAAAATCCCCAATCCAAAATCGAAAATGGAAAAGCCCCCAACACATCCAGTGTGTCAGGGGCTTAATTGCCTATCAGCCAAGGCGCGTTTGGTATCCAATCACCTGCCCGGGCACCAACCCGGTTCTTCACCCATACCGTTCCGCGCCCAAGCCAGACACACTGTCCGGCGAGCGCAAACGACGGGAGCGAAGTACGAACGCGACCGTAAACATGCGCTTCATTATATGGACACAGGGGGCAATGTCAACTCAGCACAACCCCTTTCCAGACCCTTGCGAAGGTTCCAAAACCTTCGCAAGGGTCTGTCGCGGCCCTACACCAGCGCCCGTCCCCGAAACTCGTCAATACTGCGGTAATCGTGCCGCTGCATATAAGCCTCGATCCCTGCGCACATGTCCTGGAAGACCCCATAACCATGGTGATAAACCGCGCTGCCGATCCCCACGCAGGTGGCGCCGACCAGGATCATCTCGATCGCATCCCTGGCCGTCGTCACACCGCCGGTGCCGATCACCTGTACGCTGGTGCCCTTAAGCGCGCGGCAGATGTCATACACACAGCGCACGGCAATCGGGCGGATGGCCGGGCCGCTCACGCCGCCGGTGCGGTTCGCCAGCACAGGTTGGGCAGTGTCGATATCAAGCACGATCCCGGGCCCGAGCGAGTTGATCGCGCAGATCGCGTCCGCGCCGGCGTTCGCCACCTCTTTGGCAATCAGGGCGATGTTTTCAACATTGGGGGACAGTTTGATGACGACGGGGCAGCGCGCGTTGCGTTTGACCATGCGCGTGACCTGCGCAGAGACAAACGCGTTCGACGAGAACATCTCCTCGTGCTGCGTATCCAGGTTCGGGCACGAGATGTTGACTTCGATCAAATCAGGCTCGGCCTCGCTGATGTAACGTGCCAGCACGCCAAAGTCATAGATCGTGTTGGCAAAAATGCTGGCGATGATGGGCACGCCGTAGGGGCTGAGCGTCGCCTTGGCGCTGCGAATCTCTTCGACCATCACCTCGACGCCCGGATTGCTCAGGCCCACCGCGTTGATCAGGCCGTGTCCCCAGTTCACAATCGTTGGGTTATGCCAACCCACACGCGGTTGCAGGCTGCATGATTTGGTCGTGATCCCACCCACGCCCAGCCGCGCCAGGCGCCCGAACACCTCCTGGCTCAATCCCAGGATCCCCGACGCCAGCACCGTCGGGTTGCGGAACGGTACGCCGCACAACGTCACGCCGATTTGCGATTTCGGTTTTTGGATTTCCGATTGAGATTGAGGAGATTGAGACAGAGACGATTGTGACACTACTTCCATATCACCATCTTAAATCAAAATTCCCAAATCCAAAATCGGTTAGTTCGTTTTCACCCACGCCAGCACATCATCCCGCTGCGAGACCGATAGCCGGCCGGCATCCACCAGGTTGTCCATGAGCTGTGAGAGCGTGAGTACCGCGTGCAAACAGATACCGTAGCCGGCCAGCTCCTCACCCCCACCCTGCTCGCGGTCGATCAGCACCAGGACGTCCTTGATCACCAGCCCGGCATCTGTCAAAGGCTTGAGCGACTCGACCTTGGATGTGCCCTTGGTGATGAGATCGTCCACCAGCAACACGGTCTCACCCGCGTGGTATTCACCCTCGATCAGTTTGGACGTGCCATAATCCTTGGCTTCCTTGCGCGGGTAGATCAGCGGCCGGCCTGTTTCCAGCCCCACCGCCACACCGATGGGCAACCCGCCATAAGGAATGGCGGCCAGACGGTCAAAGAGGAGTGCCGAGTTCTGAGTGCCGAGTTCCGAGTGCGCGGCTTCCCCGCCGCCGGATACACCCGCTTCCACGCTCGACCCGTCCTGTATTCCGCTTCCTGCGCCGATTTTGGCTGCCATTGCCCCGGCCACGGATCGCAACACCGCTGGATGCGACACCAGCAACCGCAGATCGATGTAGATGGGCGACGTCAAGCCGGATTTCAACTTGAACTGCCCAAACTTGACGCAACCGATATCAAACAAATCACAGCTAAGCCGCATTGTCGTTTGCATATCACTCCTTACCCTCTCTTGCTCCCCTTCTCCTCAGCTCCCCCTCTCCCCTTCTCTCCTCATCTGCTCCACCAACCCCAGTGCCACGGCGCGCGCATCCGCCGCAAAGTTCGCGCCACTCGACGCGTAGATGATGGAGCGGGAGGCGTTCACCACCGGCCCGATGCCGCTGCGCGTCGTGCCATAACGCACAGCCGCCGCCACGTCCCCACCCTGCGTGCCCACGCCTGGGATGAGGAAGGGCAATTCCGGCACGATGTCGCGGATGCGCTGCAGTTCCTGCGGCGCCGTCGCACCGACGACCAGGCCGCATGCCCCTGGCCCATCCGCATACCACTGCGACGCCATCAACGCCACCCGTTCGTACATGGTCGAGTCCGCCGGCGAACGCATGTCTTGATCCGTGCTGGGTTGCGCAGCTTCGTGTATCACCTTCAGATTCTGCAATTCCCCTGCGTGCGGATTGCTGGTACGGGCGAGCACGAAGACGCCATGATCGGGGTAAGCCAGGAACGGTTTGACCGAATCACTGCCCATGTAAGGCGACAGGGTCACCGCGTCCGCCTTGAACTGTTCGAACGCACCACGCGCGTAAGCCTGTGCCGTATTGCCGATATCCCCGAACTTGCCATCCAGGATGATGGGGATGTCCGGCGGAACCAGCCGCACGATGCGCTCCAGCGCAACAAGACCCGCGGCCCCTTCCGCCAGGTAAAAGCCAA
>JAMDDR010000083.1 GCA_023488685.1 Chloroflexota bacterium
CCAATCCCCATCGGTGTGTTGGTCGGGTTTGCCGTGCTGGGTGCCATCGACGACTATATGGGGGTGCGCGGCGTGCGGCGCGGCGAAGGCATGCGCGGGCGCAGCAAAGCCGTCATCCAATTGGTCATCTCCATCGCAGCCGCCATCACGATGAGCCAGTTATTCGACATCGGGACCGTGGCGATTCCTGGTCTACCCTATGGCTTCGATGTGGGGATTGCCTGGATTCCCATTGCGGTGGTCATGATCATGGGTTCGGCCAATGCGGTCAACTTCGCCGATGGCATGGATGGCCTGGCAGCGTTAAACAGCCTGGTCGCGTTTGTGGCGTATGGAGTCGTCGCCTACCTGCAAGGCCAGGCATTCCTGACCATGTTCTGCATGGTCATCGCCGGCGCGCTGTTAGGATTCCTGTGGTTCAACGTGCACCCGGCACTCATGTTCATGGGCGATACCGGCAGCGAGGCGTTGGGTGGTGCGTTGGGCGTGGTGGCTCTGATGAGCGGGCAGTGGTTGCTATTTCCCATCATCGTCATCATCCCGGTCGCCGAACTGCTCAGCGTGATCCTACAGATAGGCTACTTCAAAGCCACCAAGGGCAAGCGCCTGTTCAAGATGGCGCCCTTTCACTACCACTTCGTGCTGCTAGGTTGGAGCGAGACACAGGTGGTGCATCGCTTCTGGTTGATCAACATTCTCGGCGCGTTGGCCGGTGTGGGCCTGGCCGTGCTGGGAACCCCGTTGCCGGTGAACTAGCGGGACCAGACGGGATCAGACTCCCGGAGTCTCGGAGACTCCGGGAGTCTGATCCCGTCCCTGATGATGAGGTATGCGTTGAACGAGCGCTTCTGGAATCTGTTCTCACACGATTACACGGCCAACTGCCTCGCCTGGCGCCATCACGCCGGCAACCCTATCCTGCCACCCGGCGGTTCCACCTGGAAGAAGGTCTGGACAGCCAATCCCGACCTCCTACCCTACCAGGGCAGGCTGCTTTTGTACTATCGCGGGCACGGCCAGTTGCCTGGGGCGGCCGACGAAAACCACGACCGCATCGCCGCGGCGCGGGTGGAGGAACTATCGCCTGGCAGGCTGATCGCGCGCGACTTGAACGACGGCCTGCCCACGGTGGATGTCGGCCCCGCCGGGGCGTTCGACTGCCACCATGTGCTCGACCCGGCTGCCGTCGTATTCAGAGATCAGGTCTGGCTGTATTATTCCGCCATCGGTGCCGGCGTCGACAGCATCGGGTTAGCGATGAGCGCCGGCGGTGAGCATTTCGAAAAGGTGGGCAAGATCATGGATGGTCGCGCGCCGGATGTGCTGGTCCACGAAAATCGCCTGTTCATGCTCTACCAAAAGCTGGAGACACACAGCCGCTACCAACTCTACCTGGCGGTTTCAGACAATGGGCTCGACTTCGCGCCGGTCCAGGAGAAGCCAGTGTTCGTCGGACAACCCGGCAGTTGGGATGTGCTGTCGATCACCACGGCGCGGTTATCGCGTGATGGGGATTGGTTCTATATGCTCTATGGTGGCAGCGCCTACCCGGCGGACGAGCCAGACTACTTCGGGCTGGCCCGTTCCCGTGACCTGATCCATTGGGAACGTCACCCCGGCAACCCCGTCTTTGGCGCCGGCGCCAAAGGCAGCCGCGATGGTGGCGCCATCTGGTTCCCTGCGCTGTGGGAGACGGAAAGGGCTTTTGTCCTACTCTACGAGGGCAGCCCCGGCAAGTACAGTTGGGACCTGCGCTCTGCCATCTGCATGGCGTGGATGGATAAGCCGCTCAGCGGCACATGATGAGCATGCCTTTACCCGACCAGTTCACCGATAACATCCGCCCGCGCTGGCACCCGCGTGTCAAGCAACACCTGGTTCGCCGCCTGTATGAAAACGAGGCCCAGGGCATCCTGGACGAGGAACTGATCAATGCAGTCGGCATCGGGCTGCTGTTGCGCTGCCAGAGCATTTTGAAAGCCACCACAGCCCACGAGGGTCGCGCGACATGCCCGCGCTGCGACAACATCATCCCGCATCAGTGGCACAAGGACGAAGTCATGACCTGCACGCAGTGCGGATGGCAAACCACGTGGGGCGCCTACTTCAAGACATACCAGGACAAACAACTCGTCGGCGGTGGCGCGGTGTTCGCCTTCGCAGACTACGTCGAGCATTACCCGCACGCCCAGTCGCCCCGCGAGCGCATGTTGCTAATCGACCGGTTGCTGCACGCCTTTCACCATGAATTGACGCAATTGTTCTCCCGCCCAGCCGCCTGCAACCTGATCGAGGGCAAGATCACTCAGGTGATCGCGTTCCTTGACACGCTCACCTATGGCGAACAGAGCCCGCCCGAGGCAAAAGACGAGTACACCGCCTGGTGCGGCAGGGCACAGAAAGCCTCCTGGATACGGGAGCTGTTGCAGGCCAGCCGCCAGCGGCGACCCAACGAACGCGAAGGGGATTAGCCTTAGCAGCGACCCGGGAGTCTGATCCCGGCTGATCCCGTCCGTTAACGTGCAAGCTGTACTAATCCAAGGACAGCCCGGACCATCTCCCAATTATTAGCCAGGTCGAAAACAGCCACCGCAACCAGCAACAACCCGCTGGCGATGTTGATGGGACGCGCGTGCCGCGCAAGTTGTTGCGTCACCCAGCGTTGCGTGCTGCCGGCAAGAAACGACAGGACCAACAACGGCAGTCCAAACCCAACCCCGTAGAACACAAACACAGCCAGCTTGCCCAGCGCATCTCCCACCCCGAACGACAGCGCAAAGATGCCGACGGCCAACGGGCCGGAACACGGCAGCGTCAGCGGGCCATACAACATGCCATAGATAAAGGCGTTGACAAATGGATGTGATGCGATGGGCGCCTGAATCTGCGGCAGTCGCTTAAACGGGTTGCGGTTCAGCAACAACAGCACACCCAATGCCAGAATCACGACATCTGAGATCGGAATGACGACCGCAAGCACCTGGCCAATGGACACGGCCAGCAGCGCAATCACCAGTCCGAGCAACAACATCGTCGCCAACACGCCGGCCAACACAAACAACCCCAGGAAGTAACTGGCGCGCGCACCACTGTTCCCCGGCCCCTGGCCGCTCAGATAAGCCAGGAAGCCGGGGTACAGCGGTAACAGACACGGGCTGGACGACGCCAGCAACCCAAGCGTCACCGATGTCAAGAGTGGTTCAAACGACATACCTGTTTATTGGAGATATGGCTGGAGCGCATCTTCCAGCGCCTGTGCGCTCTTCACACCGAAGGGGAGCGGATGCACTTCGCCTGCACGATCGACGATCAGCATCGGTGTGGAAGGCGGGTTCAGAAACTGTGCGCCATAAAGCTGTCCCAATTCGCGTGCTACCTCCACGGGTGAAATAGCGTACATCCAGTCAAAGCCATTCTTGTCGACGAAGGATTTCAGCAAGTCAGCACTCTCGTTCGAGTCAATCCCCAACCCTACGCTGACGAAATCCTCACGTTGGCCCAGATTCTCGTGCAGTCTCTTGACTTCCTGCTGTTGATTCAGGCAGTTGTGGCACCATACCGCCATTGCTTCCACCAACACTACCTTGCCTTTGAAATCGGCGATCTTGAACGTTTCACCGCTGCGGGCGTCCACAAGCTCAGCCGATAGCCAACCGGGCATCATCATGGCATCGCCGGCAGGCGTCTCTTTGGCCATCGTCGAGTCTGCCATGGGCGTCTCATCGTGCATCATGGCATCGCCGGTCGGCGTTTCTTTGGCCATCATGGCGTCGGCAGTTGGCGTCTCGTTCGCCATCATGGCATCTTCGGTGGACTTCGCCGGCATGGCTTCCACGGTAGGCGCTTCTTTTTCCATCATCGCTGTGGGCGCTGCAGTAGGCGTTGTTGCCCCACCGCAACCTGCGACCAACCCAACCACCATAACAAAGCCAATCGCGCGCGTACTCACATTCAACATCATCTTCATCCCTGGCTCCTTTCAAATACACTCAAACACACTTAAACACACTCAAACGCTCCTAAACAAACATACGGTGTTCGACTCGAACATAGCGGGCAGCGCTTACAAATCGATGAAGCAAATATTGCGCATTTCTTACAAGCGCTAAATTGAGCACCTATCATCCGTATAATCTCAGGCGTGCCTGAGATTCATATCCTGGTGGTCGACGATGAAGCTGGCGTTCGTGACGTGGTGAAGCGCTATCTCGAACGCGAGGGCTACCGCGTCTCATTAGCGTCGAACGGGGACGAGGCGCTGCAGGTGATCGAGCGGGAGCGTGACCACATCAGCCTGGTGGTGCTGGACGTGATGCTGCCCGGGCTGGATGGGCTGGAAATCACGAAACGGGTACGATCCCCGCTAGGCGGTGCCGCGCAGGAGCCCAACGCGGTGCCGATCATCATCCTGTCAGCACGCTCCGAGGAATTTGACCGCATTATCGGGTTGGAACTCGGCGCCGATGACTACCTGTCCAAGCCATTCAGCCCGCGTGAGTTAGTCTCGCGCGTCAAAGCCGTCTTGCGTCGTGGACCGCAGGGAGACTTATCCAATCTCGCAACCGCCAGCAGCAAAAAACCACTGGTCGCCGGCCAAATGACGTTGCGTCCAGACACGCACCAGGTCGAGGTCGACGGCAAAACGTGCGAGCTGACGGCGAAGGAATTCGAGCTGCTGTGGCTATTCATGCGCCATCCCCGCCAGGTATTCACACGCGATCAATTGTTGGACCAGGTGTGGGGCTTCTCGGAGTTCATCGACGCGAGCACGGTCACCGTCCACATCCACCGGCTGCGCGATAAGATCGAACGAGATCCCACCCACCCCGTCCGGCTGGTCACCGTGTGGGGGGTGGGCTATCGGCTGGACCCGGATTGCTAACACTCATGCGACTGCGATTATTCACCATTGTGGTTTTCGTGGCATTACTGGCTGTATCAACCGCGCTGGTGACACTGGTCCTGCAACCCACCCGCGAAGACATGCCAGTGTTCGCGTTGTTGCTCGCCACGCCGGTGGTCATTGCCGCGCTAGGCGCCACCATTGCCCGCCAGCAGGCGTGGTGGCGCCAGTTCCGTAGCGTTGCGGTGGCGCTGTTCATTACTTACGCCATCAGCGCGGGGCTTATCCTGCTCACAGTCTACGTCACCGCGCAGTTGATGTTTATAAGCGCGCATGACGCCACCCTGGCCCTCGTCTTCGTCATTTTCGCAACTGCCGTCACCCTGGTATTCGGATATTTCGTCGCCACCAGCTTGCGCGACGGCATCACCGACATCACCCGCGCAGCCCGCGCAGTTCAACGCGGGGATCTGACCGCGCGCGCGGACGACCAGGGCAGTGACGAATTGGCGGAACTGGCGCGCTCGTTCAATGCCATGACGGCACAATTACGGCGTGTGCGCGACCAGGAGGCGCGGCTGAACCAGGCACGCCGTGATCTGATCGCGTGGGTGTCCCACGACCTGCGCACGCCGCTGACCAGCATCCGGGCGCGTGTCGAAGCGATGACAGATGGCGTGGTCACAGAGCCGGCAGAGGTGTCGATGTACCTGAATGCCGTCCGCAACGAGACATATGCGCTCAGCCGCCTGATCGACGATCTGTTCGAACTGGCCACCATCGATGCCGGCGGGCTGAAGCTGGAGCCTGTCGAATGCCAACTCAGCGACCTTATCTCAGACACGATAGAAATGCTGGGCGTACTGGCCACAGAGCGAGGCATCACGCTAACCGGCCACGTCGCCCCAGACGTCGATCCGGTGCAGGTCAGCCCACAACACATCCAGCGTGTGTTGAACAACCTGATCGGCAATGCGCTGGCACACACCAAGACCGGCGGCAGCGTGCGCGTCGAGGCTTCGTTTGAACCCGTACTGAACCTTGCGAAGGTTTTAGAACCTTCGCAAGGTTCAGTACGGGGTGTGGTACTGGTGCTCGTCTGCGATAACGGCGAGGGAATCGCCCCTGCTGACCTGCCACATGTCTTTGAACGCTTCTATCGGGGCGAACGATCCCGCACGCGCGGAGACGGCAACGGTAAACCCATGGGAATGGGGCTGGGCTTAGCCATTGCCCGTGCCCTGGTCGAGGCGCATGGCGGGCAGATCGGCATCGAGAGTCAACTTGAGCAGGGTACCACCGTATGGTTTACACTCGCCGCCTGGCGGCGTTAGGCATCGTCCCGGTTTTCATCGTGTTGGCGCTGGTGTACAACTTCACCGTGCCCCTATTTGAAGGCGCTGACGAAGCAGCCCACTTCCTGCATATCAACTACTGGGCGAACCATTGGCGCTTACCCGATCTGCGCCACCTGAGCGAGCCTTCCCACGAAGGGTCGCAACCACCCCTTTATTATTTTGCCGGGGCGCTCCTCACATCATGGGTGGATCGCAGTGACTTTACCCAGGTCTATCAACCCAACATCGACCCAGACCTGCTATTGCTGAACGGCATGGTCACAAACCCGACACCGGCCGATAAGACTTTCCCGCCATCAGGCGCCGCGCTCGCCGTGCGTATCGTGCGTACGTTCTCAACCCTGCTCGGCGGGCTCACGATCCTGATGGTGTACCTGACGGCAACGCGGACGTTGTACGCAACGCGGTTGTTTGGTCAAACCAACCGCGCGGGTAAATCGATTGCGCTGCTTGCATCGGCTCTGCTTGCGTTCAACCCCAAGTTCATCCACATGAGCAGCACCGTCAGCAACGATATCGCGGTAGCCAGCGCAAGTGCTGTGGCATTATGGCTAAGCGTATGCATCGCGACCAACTCAGGTCGATCTCCGTACTGGTTATCCCTGGCTTGTGGAGCCGCAGTAGGTATTGCAACGCTATGTAAATACAATGGTCTGGCGAGCGCCATCCCAGCATTGGCAGCAATCATAGGGTCAGCCCTCTACAACAACGCCACCCCTGGAAAACGTGCCCGTTACGCGATCGCGCATGGCGCAACATTTTTAGCCGGGTTCCTGGTGACTTGCGGCTGGCTCTTCATACACAACACAGCTCAATATGGCCACCCACTGGCCTGGGCACAGGTGGAACATGCCAACGCATGGTTGCAGCGTACAACACCCTTGACAGGTGACCAGATGATGGCACGGATCCCGTATCTGCTGCGTTCATATTGGGGCAACTTCGGTTACGGCATCCAGTTCCCAGCATCGGTCGACACCGTCTATAGCATCGCTCTTGCAGGAAGTGTCATCGGTTTCATACTCACCTATATACGTCGCCGTATACCTGCCCGTATGGTTCTACTCCTTTTGAGCATTGCAGCTTCGATCCTGGCTTTTACCACCTGGATGCGTGACTTTAGCGGCACAGAGAATAGCAGGTTGCTATCACCGATCTTCGTTCCCCTCTCCATCCTCGCAGCCACGGGCCTGATCGGGTGGCTGCCCCAGCGGCCAGGGGCGCTTGGAGCGACGGCACTCGGCCTGGCAGCGTTTGTTTTTGCAGCGGCCACGCCCCTCACCATATTCGCCTATGGCTACGCACAGCCCACCTATCTCAGCGCCGAGCAAATTGCCAGGCTACCCACGTCAGGGCGTGTGCAGTTTGACAACGGTATTGAACTCCTCCACGCCACGCTGAGCACGAACCGCATCTCATCCAATGCTGAGGTGCGCGTCAGTCTTTACTGGCGGGCGAATCAGCCAATGAGCCAAAACTACCACCTGGTGATTGACGCGCGGGATGACAGGGATCACACGATCGATCAAATCAACGGGCTACCCTTTGGCGGCCGATTGCCCACCACGCGTTGGACGGCCGGAGGGGTATTCCAGGACGATTACACATTGCACATTTCGGTCACAGAGCAAACCCTCGTGCGCATCTTTGTCGGTTGGGTGGAACACCGCCCACCACAACCACCGGCACCTGTGCGCGGCAGCGCAGCCGTTAGTGCCCAGATAGGCCTGCTCAAAGTGCGTGGGACGCCACCGCCAGAGAAGAAGCCTGGCACCGCCTTCTCCAGTTCGTTTGGTGATGCGGCACAGTTGGAAGGGTATCAGTTGACCGGTGATCGCCTGACACTTTATTGGCGCAGCAAAGGCCAGCCCGCGCGCAATTACACTGTGTTTATACACGGACAGGACGCCCAAGGCACGCCAGTCGCCCAGTTGGACCAACCGTTCAGCTACCCGGCGACCGTTTGGGATAAGGGCGAGCAAATCGTCGAAGTGTACGATGTGCCCAATCTGTCCGCCGCGCACTCTATTCGATTAGGGTTGTATGACCCAGTCACCTTGCTGCGCGTGCCGGCCTTGAATGCACAAGGGATCGCCTGGAAGGATGACATCGTTGTCCTGAAATGAGCGCAGGCTAAGACGACGCGCCGCTGTAACGCCGCACGCCGGCCTTCCAGATGCGCGCAGAGATGATGAACGCCCCCACCCCAATCACCAGGAAGCCCAGGATTTGCCACCACTGCAAATCACCGCGCAACGCCTGCAGTGGCACGGTGGTCGCCACCGCAATGGGAATGATGAATGTGACGATTGCGCGCAACCACACCGGATAGACCTGCGCCGGGTAGCGCCCGGCATCCATCAGCGCCTGCATGATCGTGACATTGTTGTCAAACTTGGTAAACCAGAACGTGAATGAGATCAGCACGATCCACAGACTGTAGATGATCGCCACGCCTGAGATGGTCAGGCCCAGGAACGCAATGACGTTCAAAGGGGTGGTAATCCCTCCACTGGAGGTGATGCCGGCCACGATCAGGGTCAGCGCCAGTAACAGATCCCAGGCGCGCCACACCACGATGCGCGTTATGCTGATGAGCAGTTGGCTGTTGGCGGGTTGTAGGAAGGTGTAATCGAGCGACCCATCGCGCACGCCGTTGTTAAACTTCTCGGTATTCGGCCATACGATGGTCGCCATCACCACGTTGACCAGGCGCCACACGCCCAGCAGGGCGATCAACTCACTCGGCCCCCACCCGCCCAATGTTTCGGTGTTTGAAAAAATGATGCTCAGGCTCGTCAGTTCCCACCCCAGCCACATCAAGCTAAGCGCCATGTTGACGATCGCATCAGCCCGATACGCCAGGTCTTGTTGAATGTTTACCTTCAGGAAGGTGGTTAACAATTTATAAATATGCATAAATCCAAAATCCCCAATCCAAAATCCCTAATCCAAAATCGAAAATCGTCACGCTCCCACCGCTGAAAACTTCTTCACCCCCCCGCGCCACACGACGGAGAACAGGGCGTAGCCGGCGACACACCACACCGCCAGGAGGCCCAGATTGAGCATGGATTCCTGCACCGTTAGCTTTCCCAGGATCAACTGCACCGGGAAATAAAGTACCAGCCGGAACGGCAGCGCTTCGGCAATGTTGTGCAACACCGGAGGGAGCAGCGACAACGGCACAAACTGCCCGGCGAATAGTTGAAACACGGCGAAGTAAAACTCTGCGATCGCCCATACACGCGTGGTCCAGAAGGCAATGAAGGTGATGGTGGCGCCGATGAAGAACGAGAATAGAAAGCCCAGCGCCAACGCCGGGATGGCCAGCAACACATTGACGAGCGTGATGGTTAACACCGGCTGGAACAGCACATACAGCACTGCCCAAATGGGTGCCAGGGCGATGAGTTGCAGTGCCTTGAAAGCCAGGTTGTTCACCAGCACTTGTGTCAGGACCGGATGGACCGGCAATACCAGCAAATTGGAGAGCGTGCCATCCATGATACGGTAACCCAGGATATGAATCGTGATCTCGCTGGTGGCGATATTGACGATCAGCAATACCATGTAATAAGCCACGAAATCCTGTGCCGTCAGCCCATTCACACTTCCCTGGGCAGTGGCAACCGTCGTCCACACGGCCAGGTAAACGATGGGCGAGACCAGCCAGTAAAACAGATACATGATCAGATTGGCGCGGTACTGCCACTGCTCGGCCCAGTTCACCTGCCACAGGTGCTTGTAGATTGCAAGCATCACATCACCTCATAAGAGAGATTGGAGATTAGTCATTGGAGATTGCGCGAGACCATCCCCAATCTCTAATCTCTAATCTCCTATCTCCAATCTCTATTCCCTACTCATGAAACGCGCGCTCGATCACGTCCTCGATCGGCGGGTCTTCGATGGTCAGATCGGAAACAGGCAGGTCGGCCAGGATACGGGCTGTAACCGCAGCAACCTCATCGGCCTTAACCTGCACCAGTTGCTTGCCGCCATCACCATTTGCCCCATCTGCCCCATACTCGGCAGCCACCTCCACCACGGTGCCATACCGGCTCAGGTCGCAATCGATGCAGTCGCCCAATCTCACGGCGATCAACTTATAGGGTGCAATACGACGCGAAAGGTCGGCCAGCTTACCGTCGTACTTCAACTGGCCATGATGGATGATGATGATGCGCTCGCACAGTGCAGTGACGTCAGCCATGTAATGGCTGGTCAATAGAATGGTCGCGCCGCTGCGGCGGTTATATTCCTTCAGGAAGGAGCGGATGCGCACCTGTGCGCCGATATCCAGTCCGATGGTCGGTTCGTCGAGGAACAGCACTTGGGGCCGGTGCAGTAACGCTGCCGCCAGTTCGCACTTCATGCGTTCGCCCAGGGACAGGTTGCGCACCGGCTTGCGGATGATCGCCGCCAGTTCGAGCAATTCGTTCAACTCGTCAAACGTGCGCTTGTAATCTGCGTCCCCGATGCGATAGATGGCCTGGTTGAGCAGAAAGGAGTCAGCAGCCGGGATATCCCACGACAGGCGGTTGCGCTGGCCCATCACCAGGGTGATCGATCGCAGATAGTCCGCCCGGCGTTCCCAGGGCGTGTGGCTCAGCACGTTCGCGCTACCACCCGTGGGATAAAGCAAACCGGACAGCATTTTGAGTGTGGTGGTTTTGCCCGCCCCGTTTGGACCGAGGAAACCAACGATCTCACCGCTTCCGATGCGGAAACTCACGTTCTGCACCGCCTTGACGTCGCGGTATTTGCGCTTGAAGAAACTGCGCACGGCTGCGCCAAAGCCGCCCTCGCGATCTGTGACCCGGTAAGTCTTGGATAACCCGTCGACGATGATCGGATCTGGCCCATTTCGTGCGATACGAGACGTGCCGTTCCTCGTTTGTACTGGCTGCATACTCATCCCCTGTATACCAAGTGAGTCGTCACAAATTCCCGCCTGCGCCAAGCCCGCGTCCTCGCGGGCGCCCCGTCTCCAGGGCTTGGAGCAAAGTGCCAGAAACTATCGGCGACTCACTTAGTTGAACTAGCCAAAACGCAAACAGACAAGAGTGGCGAAGGCCGACGATGACCAAGGCGCCAAGTATAGAACAAAAGTTCTATTCGTCAAGGGGTCATTTCACCCCAAAACAGTCATTCACCTTTGCCAGGGTCCACCTATGGATAAGAGCCGGGTTGAGACGAAGAGGATACCTGGTATAGGGAATCGTTTATGCGCGGCCGGTGTTGATATCGAGAGCATAGTATATTGTCAGCATTTGGATTCTCGTAATGCTTATATGGAGGATATATGGGATCGAATGTAACCACGCAACAGGCAAAGTCTGTTGGACCATGGTCACTCACGACGCGTCGCGTCGTACTTTCTGCGTTGTTCGGTGCGATGACGTTCGCGCTGGGGATGCCACCTGCAATCATTGGTTTTATCCGCCTGCCCAATGCTTCTGGTGGGGCAACCATTCTTCATATTCCAGTCATCATAGGCTCCGTTGTTGGAGGGCCTATTGTGGGCATGTTGAGTGGGTTCATCTTTGGCATCTCCAGCATCATGAACGACACAACCGGGCTGTTCGGCAATCCGATCATCTCGGTCTTGCCGCGTATTCTCATCGGTCTGACCTCATGGCTGGCCTATCAGGGTCTCAAGAAGGTCGGCGCATCAACACTGATCGCGGCAGCAACCGCCGGCGTGGTGGGAACACTGACAAATACCATCCTGGTCGTCGGGTTGCTGGTTGCTTTCCAGTTGTTGCCGATCGCGCAAGTCGCCATTCTCATCCCACAGGCAGTGATCGAGGTCATCATTGCTGCGGCACTGTTGCCCATCATCGCAACAGCCGTCGAATCAGTGCGGAGCAGGAATGCGCGCGGCGATTGATTTCGGTCTGACCAATATCGACGTCGTCGTGCAGGATGCCGGCGGCGCGACACAATGCTACATCCTGCCCAGTGCAGGCTCAGTCGACCCAACTCAGTTTGAGCGCGCTCTCGCAGCCACGGGTCGGGCGCCTTCGGCATTCGAGTGGGCCGCCGTCACCGGCGGCCGGCACCGCCATCTGCCCGCACAAATCGGCCCCACCAGGGTCATCGGCGTCGACGAAGTCACCGCCATTGGCCGGGGCGGGTTGCACCTGTCAGGGTTTGAGCGCGCGCTGGTCGTCAGTGCCGGTTCCGGCACCGCTATGGTCGCCGCCCGGCCGGAGGGAATACGACACGCGACCGGCAGTGCGGTCGGCGGCGGCACACTCCAGGGGCTGGGCAGGTTGCTGCTCGGCACGGCGGATGCGGTGGAGATCGATGCGCTGGCGCAAAAAGGCGATTCTAACGCGGTCGATCTGACGTTGCTGGAAGCGACCGGCGGAGTGCTCGGACACCTCCCCGCTGATGCGAACGCCGTCAACTTCGGGCGCGTGGCCCGCCTGAGCCAGGCTGACCCTGGTTGGCTCCCCTCACGCGAGGACGTGGCCGCTGGCCTGGTGCTGATGATCGGGCAGGTCATCGCCGTCATCGCGATCAACGCAGCCCGCGCGGAAGGGTTGGAGCATGTGGTCGTCGTCGGCCATGTCGTTGATCTGCCCAGCGTGCGACGCGTGTTACAAACCGTGGCTGGTTATTACAGCGCCAGCATCACCGTCCCTGAGCTGCCCGGTTTTGCCACAGCCATCGGCGCACTGGCGGCGCTTGAGTGACCAGCGCTGAATTTAAGCACCCCATGCAGCCGTGGCCGGCGCTTGCCCCTCATGCGCGCTCCGTCACGTTGCAGGCGAACGGTCTGCGACTGCACATCTATGACGCCGGTTCACGCACCGCGCCAGCGCTGCTGCTCGTCCACGGCCTTGGCGACGAGGCCGACACGTGGCGCCACATCATCAGTCCGCTGGCAGAGCAGTGGCGTGTCATCGCGCCAGATTTGCCCGGCTTTGGCCGTAGTGACAAACCCAAGCGTGCATACACCATGCCATTCCTCTGCGAGACGTTGCTGGCACTGCTGGACGCGTTGCAGTTGTCGCAGGCCACCTTGATCGGCCATTCGCTGGGCGGGATCATTGCCCACACCCTGGCGCTAACCCATCACGAACGCGTCCACAAGCTGGTTCTGGTGGATGGTGGCCTGTCGCCGCGCCCGCAGAAGCTGGATTTGGGCACACTTTTCTGGATGCTGCCACCTTTTGGGGAGTGGTCGTATAACCGGCTGCGCCGCGATCCGCAGGCGGCCTATAACACGCTGCGCCCGTACTACGCGGATATGGATCAGTTGCCTGAGCAGGACCGCCAGTTCCTGTTCCAACGCGTCAACGAGCGTGTGTGGAGCGATGGTCAGCGAGACGCCTACCTCTCCGTCTTGCGGCAACTACCCATCTGGATGATGCGTCACGCGCGTGCTGGCACGACGGCGGTTAACATGCCAACACTCGTCCTGTGGGGGGAACGCGATCGCCTGATGCCGGTCGATCATGCGCACGCACTGACCCAGGTGCAATCCAGTGCCACCCTGGTCACTATCCCTGCTGCCGGGCACATGCCGCACCAGGAGCAGCCCGATTTATTTCTTCAGGCCTTAAAGCGCTTCCTCATTCCTGGTGGTTCAATTGATTAGCGTACCCTGTGCCTACTTCATGGGGAAATAGCATAACAAAGCCCTGCACCCACCAAAAACCTTTATGAAACTGCGAACAAGGTTTACAATCGCATCTCCCACATCGATGACCGTATTGAAGGCTGTAGGGCAAGTGATATCGGCACCGATCCTTTGGATCGCACGATCCTTGGATCGCACATGCCGCGATTGCCCTACGCCACAGGGATTGCTGTAATGCGAGGACAACATGCATAAACAAGGGAATTCTTTCGGCGCGCGCGCCACATTTAACACCGGCAACGGTGACGCTTATCTCTACCGGCTTGACACGCTCGAAAAGCAAGGCATCGCCAGCGTTTCACGCCTGCCGTTCTCGATGAAGATCATGCTCGAAGCCGCATTGCGCCAGTGTGACGGCTTTGAGATCACAGATAACGATGTCATCAACCTGGCCAGGTGGGAAGCGAAGAAGGTACAACCCGCCGAGCTTCCTTTCAAACCGGCTCGTGTGGTGCTGCAGGATTTCAGCGGTGTGCCCTGCCTGGTGGACCTGGCAGCCATGCGTTCCGCCATGGCCCGGCTTGGTGGCGATCCGAAGAAGATCAATCCAGTCGTGCAATCAGACCTGGTCGTCGATCACTCCGTTCAGGTCGATTACTTTGGCACGACCGACGCGCTGCGGCTGAACCTTGAGAAAGAGTTCGAACGCAACACCGAACGCTACCAGTTCATGCGTTGGGGCCAAAACATCTTCCAGAACTTCAACGTCGTCCCCCCAGGTAGCGGCATTATTCACCAGGTGAACCTGGAGTACCTGGCGAAGGGGATCATGTTGAGCCAGGGAGTCGCCTATCCCGACACGGTCGTCGGCACCGACTCGCACACGACGATGATCAACGGCCTGGGCGTGCTCGGCTGGGGCGTCGGCGGCATCGAGGCCGAGGCGGTCATGCTGGGACAGCCACTCTACCTGGTCACGCCGGAAGTGATCGGCTTCAAGCTATTTGGCGCGCTGCGCGAGGGGGTCACCGCGACAGACCTGACCTTGACGGTCGTGCAAATGCTGCGCAAGAAGGGCGTGGTCGAGAAGTTCGTCGAGTTCTACGGCACCGGCTTGAGCAATATTACCCTGGCCGACCGCGCGACGATGGCCAACATGGCACCCGAGTACGGCGCCACGATGGGGTACTTCCCCATCGACGCCGAAACCCTGAACTACATGCGCCAGACCGGCCGCACGGCCGCACTGGTGGAACGGGTCGACCGTTACGCCAGGGAGCAGGGCATCTTCCGCAC
>JAMDDR010000356.1 GCA_023488685.1 Chloroflexota bacterium
GGGGGTCGCCGTATCATCATCCGCGCGTGCCTGGATACGCTTAAATGGGCGGACGAGTTGATTGTGTTTGACTCATACAGCACGGATGACACCGTCGCGATTGCGCAAGACGCCGGCGCACTCGTGAAGCAGCATCCATTCCAGAACTATGCACAGCAGCGCAATGCCGCGCTTTCCTCGGCTTCTGCCGAGTGGGTGTTTTTCGTCGATGCTGACGAACGGTGTACAGATGAGTTGGCGCGAGAGATCCGCCAGGTTACGTGTAACGATGATCATCCGGTATGGTCGACTCCCCGCGATAACTATCTGTTCGGCAAGCTCACGCGGGGCGCAGGCTGGTATCCTGACTTTCAAGCGCGTCTGTTCAAGGTGGGACGCGCCAGCTTTAATCCGAATCGTGACGTGCATGAGGTGGCTGAATTTACCGGCACGATGGGGTATCTGCGCCATACGCTCATTCACTACAACTATGACAACATCGCGCAGTTCCATGAGAAGCAGCGCCGTTACGCAGAATTGGATGCTGGGATTCTGTTCAAGCAGGGGGTGCGGCCGAAACTGCGCAACTTCCTGCTCCAACCATTGCGCGAATTCCGCCGTCGCTTTATCACCCTCAAAGGGTACCAGGATGGCTTGCACGGCGCCCGCCTGAGTTGGCTGCTGGCCTACTACAATTTCGATATGTATCGCCGATTACGCCGCATGTGGTCATCGCAGCAATTGCAGCAACACCAAAATGGGTGAGCGCGTTAGCTGGCACATGGTCGCGTGATCAGCATCAGAACGCTGCGCGTCAGGTGAGCGGTTCGCCGTCATTCGCCGGCTGCTGGTTGTTGGGTGGCGTGGGGCGGATGATGATACGGCGACCCCCAATACGATTGGGGTAAGCGACATGGCGTGCCTGGCTGGGCGGTTCAGGTATTTGTTTGCCGTTGCGCGCCCGACGCAGGCGATCCAGAAGACTTTCCCGGCGCGCCGGCTTGGTTTCTTTGACCTGGTCGGGTCTGTCTATCTCTGTTAGCCCCGTCCCGTTCTTTTCTGATGCCGCCGGTTCTACTTTATCATTCTGCCCAGTTGCATCACTGGAGGTCATGGCACTGACCGGTGTGGCCACAGCCGATATGGCCGTGGTTTCGATCACTGATTGGGGTTGGAATTGGGTCAACTCAACCAACGGCAACCGTGGCGCCACAACCATTGGTGGCATCTCAGCCGCCGGAACAGATTCAGATGCCTCTTCGGTCGCAACTTCAAGTTCTTCCAACTCTGA
This sequence comes from Chloroflexota bacterium, assembly GCA_023488685.1. Lineage (GTDB taxonomy): Bacteria > Chloroflexota > Anaerolineae > J036 > Brachytrichaceae > CAIXPS01. Next base: position 1,271 of record JAMDDR010000356.1, read on the forward strand.
GGCAGCCTGTGTTGTGCTGAGCCGGCGCAAGATCAAAGCAACTGGTGTGAAGATGGAGAATGAGAATAAGAGGACAACCACAGTCGCTACCACCTGGGCCGTCAGTTGACCAGGATCGGAAGGAATGCCGTCTGGTGCCAATATGCCAACAATCCCCAGATCTGCAACCCCTAAATAGCTGCCAGTGCCGATGCCGCCCCAGCCTGGAGCATATCCACCGTTTGCCAACAAGCCTGTGAGGGTTAAGCCCAGCATAGCCGGAAATAGAACGGTGCTGATGGCTGCCGCGTCATCAGGCCAGTGGAGTCGCTCGTTCACTAGATAAAGGCCCCAGCCGGCGATAAGCCCTAGCAACGCACCTAGCAGCGCCGTCGACCATGAGGGCAACAGCATGCTGCCGGATGAAAAGGCAATCAGCGCAGCGATGAACGCGCGCGCTGCCAGAAGCACGTTCACGCGGCGTGAGACGAACGCACTATACGTCAGCGCAACGAGCGCAGCAAGACTTGTGGAGATCAGGAGATTGAGCAGTGTTGTGCCAGTCGCCGCTTCTGCAAACGCGCTATATAACGGATTGGCGAATACAAAGGCTACTGTTCCGATAAGAGCACAAAATGAACCACTGACGGCCCTAAAGGGGAATGTAGTCGGTGGGAGTGCGGGCACTTGTGATGGCTGCCTGCGCGGTTGTGTGATCAACCATGCCAAACCGGCTCCGCCAGCAACGAGTGCTGCGAACGACAAGCCGCCGAGGTCCACAGCGCCATGGCCCAGGTTGAGATTGGTCCCTGTTGCGCCTAGCCAGCCGCCGCCCCAGATCCAGAAACCGACAATGGGAAATATCACGCCGCTCACGACGGCTGATGCAACGGCCTGCACGACAAGCCCGGTGCGTTGCGCCATCAGGCTGGTGACGAACAGCGCACACGTGATCACCATTGGCAAATAACTCGCGAACAGACTCAAAGCGGCTGGTGTGGTGATCTCATTCAGGAAGAATCCCCGTAAGCCGATCAGGCCCCAACTCTGGTCGTCGACAGGCAAGGTGAAGTAGGTGACGAATTGCCCTAACTCGGGCAAGTTGGTGACAGCACCTATGCCGCCGAACATGAACCCGAACCCAATAGCGGCGTAGAGCAACGTGGATACAGTAAACGCCACCATCCCGCTGGCGGCAACCCGTCCTTCACGCGCTCGTGGCGAGGCTGCCGATAGCACCAGCCATACGCCCAGGGGTAACAATAACGCCGTTAGCCTTGTGACCCACATGTTAGGCCAAGTATATAATGAAATCTCTCTCCCAAATGATGCCGTCGGCTAATTCTGGGAATGGTGAGTGAATAACGTTATTCGTTTTGTGACAAGTCGATAAGGAGTAGACCATAGATACGGTAACCAAACCAGTACGCGCTCGCAGCGCAAAAACGAAAACAGCACCGGCAGAGTTGGATGCATTGACCCTGGCGCGGATAGCCGTTGCGGCGGCTGCCGACAAGAAAGGTGAGAATACTGTTCTCATCGACTTACGCAAACTGTCTTCGGTTGCCGACTACTTTGTTATTTGCTCAGGCACAGTCGATCGGCAGTTGGAGGCCATTGCCGACAATATCGTCGCCGTTATCAAGCAAAACCACCACATTTCGCCACGACACGTTGAGGGTAGTGGCGAGACTGGCTGGATCCTCGTCGATTACATTGACGTGGTCATCCATATTTTCACGCCCACGTTGCGGGCCTATTACAATCTGGAATCACTGTGGGCGAACGCGCCAGTATTGCTAAGAATGCAATGAGTTTAGAACTCCAGCTTTTTGTAGCGCATTGCCACGCTCTCGATGATGCCAATGGATGTCATCGCTGCGAGCAGGTTGCTTCGTCCGTAACTAACGAACGGCAACACCACGCCGGTGACCGGCATGAGGCCGACCTGCATCCCCAGGTTGATATAGGTCTGTAAGAAGAGCACGGCAGCGACACTGACGCATAGTAGTCGACCGAATGTATCGTGGGCGATCCATGCCGCGCGCAAGACGCGGAAAATAATGAACATCAGTAGCCCGATAAAGACCAGCGACCCGACCAGCCCAAGTTCTTCACCGATGACGGAGAAGATGAAGTCGGTGTGGCGCACAGGCAGATACCGTAACTGGCTTTGCTGTCCCTGGGCGAAGCCCTGGCCCAGCCAGCCGCCGGAACCTAATGCAATGAGCGCCTGATCGGACTGGAACGTTTCTCCCGCCTCGACGTTGATCCCCAAAAGTTGCTCAAATCGGTTGATCTGATAGGTCTCGATCAAACCCAATTGGATCACCAGGAATACCATTGCCAGGCCGGCGATGAGCATAACAACGACGTGTTGGCGTTCCAGGCCGCCCACGAAAATGATGGCGAGCCACATAAATAAGATGATTACAGCGCTACTCAGGTTGGGTTGGCGCATGATCAGGTAGACACATGGCAATACAAGAAACAGAGATAGCGCCGCCGTTTCCAGGTAGGGACGTTTACCTTGCCGATCAGCCACAAATTTCGCCAGCACAATGCCCAGTAACAATTTGGCAAGCTCGGCAGGTTGGACGTCAAATCCACCAAACTCGAACCAACGCTGCGCGCCGAATCGTCTTGCGCCAATGAGCAAGACGGCAACGAGCGAGATGATGATGACGGCGTAGATGGCAATCGCGAGGTTTTTCAACAACGTGTAGTCGAGCAAGCCGATGATGAGGATCAGAATGATGCCGGCGAGGGCTGTTATCGCTTGGTCAGTAGGGGTGCGTTCGATCTCGGGGTCGCCGCGCGATGCACTGTACACCATCGCCGTGCCGGCGACAAGAAGCAGGAGCAAGCCAATCAGCAGCAGATAATCAAAGTGCCGCCATAAACGTTTCGTGGACATCTATCTTATCAAACCAATCAAACCAAACAGGCCGAAACATCATGTGATGCTACAGCTTTCGCTTGGCTGAGTCCGGCTTGTTTCGTCTCTCCTCAGCCAGCAACGGGATATCGACCAACAGGCGGTTCTCCTGGCCAGCGCTGTCGATACTGACACTGACGCTGGCGCGGTCGATAGGCACTCTGCGCGAGATCACGGCAATGATGTCGTCTTTGATCATGTCCAGCATACCTGGGGGGATCTCAGCGCGGTCGTGGATCAGCACGAAGCGCAGCCTTTGCTTGGCCGTGTCAACACTGTTGCGTTTGTTGAGCAACTGCTTGAACGTGTTCATCCTCTTCCGAATAATCTCTGGAACAACGACGTGTTGGACTGCTGGACCTGCAGCGGCACGTCTTCGCCGATCAGACGCCGTGCAATATGATGGAATGCCGACGCTGCTGGGCCTTTACCGTTTAACGCGACGGGCTGGCCTCTGTTCGTGGACATCAGGATCATCTCATCTTCCGGGACAACCCCGATCACATCCGTCGAGAGCACCTCGACGATATCCTCCATTGACAGCATTTCTTGTTTCTTCACGCGTGCCGTTACCAGACGATTGATGATCAACTGGGCGGGACCTTTCTCCTGTGACTCCACCAGACCGATCACACGGTCGGCGTCGCGCACGGAGGATACCTCTGGGTTGGTAACGATAAGCACCTTATCTGCAGGTGCAAGGCAGGTATGAAAGCCTTGCTCTATTCCGGCGGGGGAGTCGATGACGATGTAGTCGAATTCTTTGCGTAACTCGTCACACAGTTGCACCATTTGCGCCGTGCTGATCGCCGATTTGTCACGTGTTTGCGCAGTAGGCAACAGATAAAGTTCGGGGGCTCGTTTGTCTCGTATCAGCGCCTGCCGTAGACGGCAGCGTCCTTCGATGAAATCAACCGAATCGTAAACAATTCGGTTTTCCAACCCCATGACGATATCCAGGTTGCGTAACCCGATATCGCCATCGACCACAGCTACTTTCTTCTGCAATACTGCCAGTGCACAGCCAACATTAGCCGTGCACGTCGTCTTGCCCACGCCGCCCTTGCCAGAGGTGATTGTTACAACAACCGCTTGCATCCAGTCTCTATTCCACGCTTGGGCGAGTCATCGACCCGCCTGATGATTATGATACTGCCCAGGCTGATCACAAGACACTCTACATATCCCCGCTGGGAAGGGAAGGGTCCTCTGTCACACAGCCATTATTTCTCCTGCCAGGCGACGATGTTTATTTCTTCCTGTTCGAGCCGAGCCATCTCAGGTTTGCGCGACCGACTGCGCCTGTGGCCGTCCGATAACCGGCCGTTCACCGAACCGCGCGCCGCGTCGGCGATCTTTATCAGACTGGGCGTTAGCTCCAGTGCGCAAATCATTGCGCCGGAATCACCAAGTGCTCCTGCGTGTGCGACTCCCTGAAGCTTACCCCATACGATAATATCACCACCTGCAATAAGCTGGGCGCCTGGATTGACATCCCCAATGACGACGATATGCCCAGGGTGTCGTAACACCTGACCGGAGCGTACACGCCGCCGGACGAGCAGGCCATCGGTTCCCTCCGTAATCGCATTTCCACCAGCCGTTCCATCCTGCTCGTGTTCTTCACCCTCGCCAGCGAATTGCGTTGGCGGGCCACTGAGTGTATCAGAAAATCCCAGTTTATGCGCGGTCTCGTTGGTGCTTTCATTTTGCGAAAGCACCGCCCAAAGTGTAACATCGTATTGCTGCAGGAGTGTTTGCGCGCGTTGTAGTTCGTCGGCTGTTAATAACAGAGTCTTAACATCGAGAGCAATCTGCCCGCCTTTGAAAAAGTGTGAATTGGCGTTCAGCTTACTCTCAAGTTCGCGTAACTGTGACAACCACGGCGACTCATCGAACACCACCAGTAAGCCCTGGCGCAAGCCTTTAATGGAAATCATACGATTTTCAGTCTCTGACTGCGGGTGCCCAATTTTGTCATGAATCGGTCATTTACGTCTTATCTCTTTAGTCCAGAATCATAATCCTGTATCACTCGGATGTGCCACGTGTCGTTTCCACCTGTTTCGGATGCTCCAACGGAACGTTGAAGTAATTCGCGAGGATGCGTTGTGCGACGGGTGCCGCGACGCCCGACCCCTGGCCCCCATTCCAGATGTAGACGGCCAGGGCTATCTGTGGGTTCTCATAGGGTGCATATGCCAGGAACCATGCGTGTGTGGGCAGGTATTCCATGCCGTTATAGCACACGCCAGTTTTCACCGCTTCGAAATCACAAAACTCGGCTGTACCTGTCTTACCGGCATAATTAAAGCCAGGAATCTTGGATTCCACGCCCGTGCCCTGGTCAACCACATCAAAGAGAGACTGCTGAATCAGGCGCAGTGTTGCATCTGAAATGGGAAGTTTGCGAACGACCTTGGGTTGGAACGGTTGAATCACTTTGCCTTGATTATCGACCACCTCGCGAATAAGTTGTGGTTGGAGCAACGTGCCACCGTTTGCGATGGTTGCCATCACATTGGCCATCTCCAGTGGCGTTGCGCCGAGGTAGCCCTGCCCAATGGCAAAGTTGTAGCTGTCACCAGTCGTCCACACCTCGCCATAGGTATTGCGTTTCCATAGGGGTGTGGGGGCGAAGCCGTTGCCGCCGCCAATCTCCAGCTTGTTTGTCTCTGAGATACCAAAGGTTTGCGCCCACTGTGCCAGCTTCTCAGGACCCATTCCGTCGATTCCCTCTTGCGCGTACCCGCCCACGGCTTTATAAAAAAAGGTGTCGCACGAATTGCGAATGGCGTCGCGGATGCGTTGTGCCCCATGCCCACCACCGGTGGAAAGATTGATCCAGCAATAGAACTGCTGTCCCTTGTTGGGGTTGTCAGGGTCGTACAGGTCGGGAATACGGAACGTGCCTGGATCGTTTATGACCGTATTTTCATCCACCGCGTGTTCTTCTAATAGCGCTGCTGACGTCACGATCTTGAAGGTCGAGCCCGGAGGCACGTTATCGGAGGTGGCGTGATTGATCAGCGGCCGTTGAATGTTGTCTTGTAGCGCCTCATACTCCTTCTGTGTGATGCCGCGCGCGAACATGTTGTTATCGTAACCGGGCACGGTCACCATTCCCAGTACTTCACCAGTATTGGGATTGAGCGCAACGACCGCGCCACGAGGAGAGTTGCGCAATTGCATGATGGGCAAGAGTGCGTCGGAGATGATCTGTTGGAGCCGTAGATCGATGGTCAACCGCACGCCGTTGCCTTCCTGGGGTGGAATTGGATCGCCTACTGTTCCCAGCTCTTCGCCGGAGGCGTCGACTAGTACGGTTTCTTCACCCTTGATCCCGCGGACAGCTTCTTCCACCGAATATTCAATGCCAGCCAAACCGACACGGTCATTGGATTCGTAGAACTTTTTGTCGTACTCATCCTTTGTCTCCTCAGGAATCTTGCCCGTGAATCCAATGATGTTGCCGAACAGTTCCTTGTAAGGATAGGCACGTGATCCCACCGATTCCACCACCACGCCTGGCATTTCAAGGGATTGTTCCTGGATGGTCAGCGCGATATCGCGCGGCACGTTCTCGGCGACGACCACGGAGTCGTAGGGACGAATGGAGGCGTTGTACACCTTCGTGTATATATCCCCTGCAGTGACGCCGGGCTGGTTGATCATCTGGGCGAGCTGGTTATAGATGGTCATGCGCTGCATGCGCTGTTCGATGGAATTGTCGCTGCGTGGTTGCTTGATGGGTATGATGGCGATCTGGAAAGCAGGGGCATTGCGTACCAGTGGGACACCATTACGATCGTAGATGAGGCCGCGGCTGGCAGAGATTTTGTGCGTTACTTCGCTATTTTCGCGCGCTTCCGTGACAAAGTCTTCTTTGAAGTTTATCTGTAAGTCATAAAGGCGAACGACCAGGAGGCCGAAGGCGATCAGCATGCCTATGCCCATCAGGAGCAGCCTGGCGCGCCCACCCTGATTATCGGGGGGAGGCGTCAGACTTGTGCGCCGTTTGATAGGTATATTTTCGACAATCATGGTTCAGGTGGCTGCGTTCAAACGAGTTGCTGCTGGGCTACTGATTACCCGCTCCTGATACGATTTGCTGCTGGCGTATCTGTTCCTGCACGCGATTCAGAATCACATAAATGGGGATTGCCAGTACGGGGTTCAGCAGCAGCAATGGCAGGATCACTGTGGTGGTGGCGTAACTAATGTCCACCGTCCGGCCACTGATCGATAGGCCAATCAACGTAATGCCATGTGCGATGGCAGTTACAACGGCCACCCATGTCGTACTGCGGAACAAGCGCGACGGAATGGGAGCGCGGTCCAGCAGTGTGGCAACGGTATTGCCCATCAATAGACTCAAGCTGGTAAGCCCGAGCGGCACACTGGACATCAGATCCAGCAACAAGCCGCCCGCCAGTGCCCAGGCGAAGCCATCGCTGCCGCGTAAAGAAGCCCACACGGCTGATACGATGAGTATGAGATTGGGTTTGATGCTGCTGCCCAGTGCCGCTGGCAGTAGACTGGATTCGACAACAGCTAGTGTCAGCAAAACAACCCCGGAGAGAATGTACCAGCGCATAGAAACTTGATCGCCTGTTTGGTCGGTTAAGCCGTTGTACCATGGCGACCAGATTGGTGCGCCAGGATGAGTCTATGCAAGCGATTCACCACTTAGCCGATCGCATACCATTGTATCAGTTCGATGACGTGGCCGTAATGACCAATACCACTTCGATCCGGTTGAAGTCAACCGCCGGTCTGACGAGCGCTGCTTTGAACAACTGTGCGTCGGTGCTGATCACCCGATCGACCTGGCCGATGGTAAGTAGCCTGGGCAGTTTACCGCCAAGACCGCTCGTGACGATGAGATCGCCGGGCTTCAATTCGTCGGTTTGTGGAACGTTGATGATGTGCAGGCTGCCGTCGCTTTGTCCTGCTACAACACCTGTGGCGCGCGATTCCACCAGCAGTGAGTTTACATAGGAGGTGGAGTCGATAAGGAGTTGCACCTGTGACGAAGTCTCATTGACCTGGCCGACGCGACCGACCAATGCGAATCCACCGGCAACCACCGGCATGCCCGTGCTGATGCCATGAATGCGCCCGACATTGATGGTGATGTAACGAGAGTAGGGGCTGGAGTCGCCGGCGATCACATTGGCACATATGCCACTCGCGGCTGCGTCGGATGCGCCTGAACGGCAACTCGGGTTGCCGACACCGATTACATCCGCGCCTACGACGGTGAATGCTGGATTGTCGTTCTTAAACTGAAGCAACTCGCGATACTGTTTCACCTCGGCCTGAAATTCACGCAGGCGCACATTCTCCGTCGTCAGGTTATCAACCTCGGTTTCCAACACCCGCACACGCAGGCGCAGATCCTGCAACTCGCCCGCACTGCGGAATAGATCGCTGGCTGCTCGCCCAAGCCCGCTGAACACCTGTTGCAGCGGCGCAAGGATGAACGAAAACGGGCTTTCGACTGCCTGTGTGGTTTGCGCGCCGAGATTGATCAGCAGCATGATGCCCGCAATCACAATCAAGATCGGCACTACGAGCGATCGTGAAGAAGAACGATTCATGCGATTTTAGATTTGTGATTTTAGATTTTGGATTGTTGCATCTGCGAGTTATTGATGTGAATCCAAAATCTAAAATCCAAAATCGTAAATCTCAAGCGACCCGGCGACCTGGCAACATGGTTGTCGTGCGGGAGGTGCTGCCGCGCTCCAGGCCAACCAGCACTTCCTTCAGAGAGTCGAGATCTTGCAGAACGGCTTCAGCACCACGTGCCACACAAGTCAGCGCGTCTTCTGCCAGCCAGGTATGGATGTTGGTCTCATCGGCGACTCGTTCGACGAGTCCCTGTAACAGTGATCCACCACCAGCCATGGCGATACCTGTCTCCATCAGGTCGGCCACCAACTCGGGCGGGGTTTCGTCGATGGTCGCACGGATGGTCTCAACGATGGTGTTTACTGAACTGGAAAGAGCTTCGCGCACTTCGATGGACGAAATTTCGACAGCCTCAGGGAGACCGGTGACCAGGTTGCGCCCACGCAGGGTCATGGTCTTTTCCTCGGGCAATGGGAAGGCTGAGCCGATGGCGATCTTTATTTTTTCGGCCATGCGCTCGCCGATCAGGAGGTTGTACTTCTGGCGGGCATAGTTGATGATGTCCTCATCCATTTCATCCCCGGCCACGCGCAGAGACCGGCTGACCACGATGCCACCCAATGCGAACACGGCAACCTCAGTCGTGCCACCGCCAATGTCTACCACCAGGCTACCGTGTGCTTCGGTCACGGGTAATCCTGCGCCGATGCCGGCAGCCATGGGCTCTTCGATGAGATACACCTCACGCGCTCCCGCAGAGAGCGCTGCGTCGTACACGGCGCGCTTTTCCACTTCGGTTACCCCTGCAGGGATGCCGATGACAACGCGCGGGCGGGGGATGTTGAACAGGCTACGACTGTGTGCCTTTTTGATAAAGTAGTCCAACATCGCTTCGGTGATTTCGAAGTCAGAGATGACACCGTCGCGCAGTGGTCGAATTGCAACGATCTTTGCCGGGGTGCGTCCGACCATTTCCTTCGCCTCAGCTCCCACGGCCAATACCTGGCGCGTTTTACGATTAACGGCAACCCAGGAGGGTTCATTGATGACGATACCCTTGTTCCGTACTGCCACCAAGGTGTTGGCCGTGCCCAGGTCAATGCCCAAGTCCAGGGAGAATAGGCCTAAGAATTGGTCGATGATACTTGGCATGTGCTACTTCCTCGTCTGTTTCGTTTATTATAGACCAACTAACTTATCTCATTGTGGCTGAGCAGAAGCAGCACACAGTAGCGGAATGACAATGGTATCGGTTCACAAGTGTGTTGTGCCATCCGTGGATGTGTACTATACCCGCTTCATTGTGCTTAGTCCAGTGCTGCAGGGATGCGTGAATATCTGCCCGTCTTTGGAGAACATAACATGTTAAATGGAATTCATATTGCTTTTATCGGTGGTGGCGTCATGGGTGAAGCTATTGTGAATAGTCTCACGCGTGGCTCCGGTGTGCCAGGTGCATCAATCACTGTTGCCGAACCAATTGCGGCGCGTCGATCTCAATTGGCTGAGTGCTATGGTGTGAATGTCACAGCCAGCAATGCCGATGCGGTCCGCCAGGCGGGGATCGTCATTCTCTCCATCAAGCCTCAGATGATGAGCGCGGCTCTAAACGATTTACGCGGTGTGGTGGCTGAGTCTGCACTGATCTTTTCAATCGCCGCCGGGGTTCCGATTCGGAGTATCGCCGATGTGCTCGGGGCGAATCAACCGATCGTGCGGGTGATGCCCAACACGCCGGCGCAGATTGGGCAGGGTATTTCGGTATGGACGTGCACACCTGCTGTCAATGAGACACAACGTGAACAGGCGCGGCTGATTCTTACATCGATGGGTGAGGAGATATTCATGGAGGGTGAGCATTACCTGGATATGGCGACGGCGCTGAGCGGAACGGGTCCTGCCTACGTCTTTCTGTTCATGGAGGCTTTGATCGACGCTGGCGTGCATCTCGGGTTCTCGCGCTCGATATCAGAGCGGTTGGTCATGCAGACGATCAAGGGCAGCGTGGAGTATGCATTGCATTCAAAGCGCCATGTGGCCGAGCTGCGCAACCAGGTGACATCGCCCGCCGGCACGACGGCCTCTGCACTCTATCGACTGGAGAAAGGCGGTTTGCGCACGATCATCTCACGTGCGGTGTGGGCTGCGTATGAGCGTTGTATCGCGCTGGGCAGAATCAAAAAGGATGACTGAGTGGTTTGAGCGTGCCACTTTCGCAAGGTGCCGTAATACACTCACAAGCTATTTGAATTTGACGCAAATACACCTATCGAGTATATTAGGGTCCGTTGCTGCCTTAGCTCAATCGGCAGAGCAATCGCTTCGTAAGTGATAGGTTTCGGGTTCGACTCCCGAAGGCAGCTTTTGAGGGACGGAAGACAATCAGCCTTGGTGAATGTGTTGGCTGGTTGTCTTCCGTCCTTTCGTTTTGCCCGGATCTTGCGTGATACTGGCGCTATTGGCGCTCTGTGAGCACTTGCCTTACGTCTGCCGCCACGCTCTCCGCCGGCGTCTTGAATGGGAACACCATTCGCCACTCGCCCTCTGCGTCGAGCAGGTAGGTATAGCTGGTGTGGGCAACCAGGTACGCTGCTGCGGTGCCGGTGGGTTCTTGTTTCTCGAAGTGCACACCATAGTTGATGCCTATTTTGCGCACGGTCACTTCATCGCCCGTGAGGCCGATGAAGCCGGGGTCGAATGCTTTTACATAGCGTTTCATGACTTCGGGCGTGTCACGTGAGCCGTCAACACTAATCATGACGAAGTTGATCTTTTGGGCGTCGTCTCCCAGTTCGTTCTTCACCAACCGGAAGTCAGCCAGACTAAGCGGGCAGATATCAGGGCAATGCGTGTACCCGAAGAAGATCAGCACAGCTTTACCGCGTAAGTTGCTGAGTTTCATGGGTTTGCCATCATGATCCGTCAGCGTGAAGTCAGGCATTTGCCTGGGCGGGTCGACAGTCACTCCGTGTGGCGTTGAGGTGGGCGTCGGCGCGATCAGACTCTGTAAAGGCTGGCAGGAAGCCAGCGCCAGGCAGGCGATGCTCAAGACCAAATGTGAGACTTTACTCCCCATTACATTCGTACTCCACGGTCACCCCACACGCTTGGGGCGATCCAGAGCCTTGCGAAGGTTATCTGACGTCGCCGTCAACGGCCGAGTGACAACAAGTAATCAATCAGTGGGTCCATCTCTTCGGCGCGGATGATGTCTTTATAGTTCTGCGGCATTGTGCCTTTTACGCATGGCCCTTGTGGACATGTAGGGTACGTGAACGCGTTTGGCTCCAGAATGGATTCGATCATGAATTCGCGCGGGGTCTTCGCCGTTCCTTCACTTTTCTTGTATTCCTGGGAGTTGATGACATCTTGTGCCAGCTTGTACGCTTGATCCAGCGCAGGCGCAGCCAATGCCTGATCAGATACACCTTTGATGGCATGGCAGGCAACGCATCCGATGCGAATGAAGGCGGCTTTCCCTTGAGCCGCTCTGACCGGTGAAATCGTTGGTTCAGGGGTTGCTGTGGGCGCAGCCGGTGTCGCTGTTGCGGTTGGCGCTGCGTTGCCCCCACCACAAGCGGCGAGCGCAACGATCAGACCCGCTAATGCAGAGTAAATGATGGTCGATCGAGTCAGATCAGAGTGCGACATGAACAAATTCCTTTATCTTTATATGCTTTATATGATTGGCAGTGTAACCCGCCATCATCATAGTGTAGTATCTGCCAGATTTCTGGGTGGCGCTACAGGCGAAAGATTGTTCGCGGTGAACACGAAGAAGTGGTAGGCCATGCACCTGTAATGCGCATGATGATAACAAGCTCTGACTGGGCTGTAATGCAGGCTGCGTTTTGCGGTACGTGTACGCGCGGTGCGAAGGCCGGACAGTAGGGGTGGCGGGAGTTGATGCTGCAACAGGCTCAGCGGCTATGCCGCATCGTGTAAATGAATAACCCGATGCCAGCCAGCAGCGAAACCAGGCTCAAGCTGACGAGAATCGACTGGGCCAATGGGTTGTCCGTGGGTTGCCCGCACAGCGCCGACCAGATATCGAACGGCGCGCTGGCCAGCGCAATCAGGTCGCGCGCATATGCGGCACTGAGAACAAACATGGTCAAACCAAAGCTGATCAACGCGATCGCGATTGTTTTCAGTGCGAAGTTGGATGGGCGCGATTCGTGGGATGGTTGTGGAGGCGTCATTCCTCTCGTTTGTTTGCCGCAGGCTTGGTATTCGCCAAGCCTGCGGTCGCTCAAGCGTTAATACGGGGATCCGTTGGTGGTGAAGCGCAGGATGTTGAATCCGTTGGTGAAGTCCAACGTATCGACGATCACTGGCCCCCAGGCAATGAGCGCCAGGATCAGGATCACACCGATCCACACGCCCCAACGCTCAAGGAAGAGTGGGGCGGTGCTGTCACCCGTCGTGCTGATAGGTGCGCTCCCTTCCACCGGCTTCTTTGAGAAGAGTGTGCCGACGATATTGACAAAAAGCAGGATCGAGCTGATGAGGAGGATGGCTCCACCGATGGCGGAAGCATTCAGCCAGGTTTTGGCCGCCTCATTGAGATAAAGTGATGTGGACAGATCCGCCCGGCGCGGTGCACCGTCAAGACCAGCCTGACCCATACTACTGGCAAAGATGAACATGCCGATGCCCCAGGTATAGACCTGTGCCAGGGCTATCTTTTTGCTAAATAGTGCGCTTCCACGGATCATCGGCAGCAACCAGTAGAGGATACCGATGTAGGTTAGCGTGACGGCAGTGCCCAACGTGGTATGAAAATGCGCCGGGACCCATGAGGTGTTGTGGACGGCGATATTCAACTGTGCCGAGGCGTTGATCAGACCGCTGAAGCCACCCGTAGTGAAGATCAGCATCGCAACCAATTGTGCGGCCACAATGGGGTCTCCCCACTTCTGCTTCAAAATCCAGCCGAAAAGGCCTTTCCCGCCATTTTTGCGCCCCGCGTATTCGAGCGATGCTCCCACGTTAAAAGCGGTCATGAAGCTGGGAACGGCGACCACGAAAGTAAGAATCGTGTGAATCCCTTTTGCTGTGGCGCTAATGCCGGGGTCGGAAAAGAGATGGTGCACGCCGACGGGTATGGAGAAGATCATGAGCAAGAGGAACGAGACGCGCGCCAGGTTGTCGCTGAAAAGTTTGCCACCCGCCTGCTTGGGCAGCATGGTGTACCACGAGATGTAAGCCGGAATAAGCCAGAAGTATACAAGTGGGTGTCCGAAGAACCAGAATAGCACACGTCCGAGCTGTGGATCGGTGGTCGTGATCAACCCCAGTGAAGCGGGCAACAGCATGAACAATACTTCAATGGCGACAGTAATCGTTGCGATGTCCCACATGATGTAGTTGGCGATGGCGGCGAAAACGGCCAGTGGCGCGCGCTCGCCGGGGTGCTCGCGGCGCCAGTCGCGGTAGGTGAAGAACACGTTCGCCGTTGCCAGCCACGATCCAACTACCAGCAACACCAGGCCGATGTAGAACGTTGGCGGCGCGATCAAGGGAGGATAGAACGTGTAGAGAACGGCGGATTGTTGTGGCGCAGCGAACAGCGTCGCCAGCATGATCGAAAGCCCGATCAGCATCAATACATAGGCAATCCAACCCACCGCCACGTTTTTCATTGAGCGTTCGAGTGAACGCTGCGTGACGTAGTAGGTAAAGCCGACGATGAAGAATGTGGTGAAGAACAGCGCGTTCATCACACCGTGAACCGTCAGGGCCTGGTAGTAGTAGCTGAAGACTGGTATGCCAATGTCGGGGAAGGCCGCCACAAAGGCGGGTGAACGGTGAAAGCTCTGGAACGGCCCCATGAAAATGCCGAACGTGAGTGCGATCAATGCAGTGATGATGTGTACGCCGATCAAGTTGCGCTCGCTGCGCAACATGGCCAGGGGCGGGAAATCCATCTTCTTCGCGCCAGGTGCGCTTAATGTCGCTTGCATATCACATGATTCCTTCACTCTAACCAATATGTCCAACAACCATTAGATCGGAATACGCGCCAGGGCAATCACTCGACGATGATATCGCCGTACATGGTTTGGTGCCCGGCGCCACAATACTGATTGCAGATGATCTTGTAAGTACCCGGGCGATTGAATAAAGTGCTGGCGCGGGCAACCTGTCCTGGAATGACTTCCAGGTTCACGCTGTGTTGTTCGATATAAAAGCCGTGGATGATGTCGCGGCTGGTCACGTAAAACGTCACCTGTGAGCCGTTCGGGATGCGGATGACGGGCGGGGCACCGGCGGCGCCAGCTTCTGGGCCGGCATCGTAAGACCACATCTTTGCCACAATATGCACTTCGTACCGGTTGCCGCCGACAGCCCGGATACCTGGTTCCGCAAACTCGGTCTCTTCCAGGTGCTGGGGATCGATGCGATCTACTGGAGAAGGTAAACGAATACCAAAAACAGTGACGCTGACGACCAACGCGGCGACGAATGAGCCTAACATTGCTGCGACAGCAGTGAGCCAGTAGCGCTCAAGTCGATCGATGTGCATACATCAACCTCCCACTCCTCGCTGGATCGTCGTGATGAACCATAGATACGCCCAATACAGGGCATAGACGACGAGCATGAGGGTTAAAAACGCAGTAATTCCACGCGGGACGAATTCAGACGTATCGTGCGGTTCGACTTGGGGATCTCGCTCCGGACCTTCTAAATGCATCGATCAACCTCCTCTTGTGATGGATTACAACCAACTCAACAACGTGCAAAACGTACTTCCGGGCTTCCGCAAAGCCTACTCTGTGCACCGATGAACGTCAAATGACATTTGTCACCCTGTACAAAGGATGAACTTCATGTAGCGAGTGTCTTTCGTCATGGTGTTTAGCTGGGGGAGTTCGATGATAATAGCGCGCATGGCTAAACAACGATGGCAAGCAGTGAGTGGCCCGAGTACAGTATTCGCCATTGCGCCAGCCGGCCGTGGTCAATGGCTGCTGGGCAGCAATGAAGGTGTATGGCAGTACGCGGATGGCTCTTGCACGATTGTGTCTGAGGCGCTGCGTCCCGCAGCGATCACAGCGGTAGCGGCGTCGCCAACGTATCCTCATCATCCGGTGGCATTGGTTGGTGCAGCCGACGGCATCGCGCGTTCACCGGATCAAGGAGCTACCTGGGTCGGAGCAACCATGCCACAACGGTCGCAAATATCACAGATCGTGATGTCGCCCGCGTTCGAGGTGGATGGCGTAGCATTTGCGGCTACGTTACAGGACGGGGTGTTGTGTACCGCGGATTATGGTGAAAACTGGAAAGCCTGGAACTTTGGTCTTCTCGACATGGAGACACTGTCGCTGGCTGTGTCGCCAAACCACGCTCAAGATGAGACAGTCATTGCCGCTACGGTGCATGGCGTGTTTCGCAGTACGAATGGAGGGCACGCCTGGCGGGCATTAGCGCTCCCGGCGGAAGTGTTGCCCCTTGCCGGGCTGGCATTCTCAACCGGTATGCTTGTCGCTGGCAGCGAGTCGCAAGGCGTATTCTATTCGCCCGATCTCGGCGCCACATGGGGTAGGCGCCCCACCTTCAAATCCGGGCAGATCAATGCGGTAGCGGCTTCACCCGACGGCAAGGTATTGGCGATCGCCACGCCGACGGTCGTTGCCGCCTCCACGGATCAAGGCGCGACATGGAATCGATCCGAGGGGCATGTCCCGCGCGGCATCATCAGCCTTGTTGTTGATGGCAGTGGCACCCTCATGTGTGGGACACAGGAGGAAGGATTGTGGGCTTACGCATAATACCAGGACCATTCGAGGCTGAGAGGTACGTTTATCGTGCCTCTCAGCCTCGAACGGGTTCAAGCATTGTATTTAGCTCAAATCCGTCACCGGGGCTGGCCCGAATCAGCCGATATGCCACCAGGAGGTACCTACGGAGGTGAAGCCACCCGCGGATTTGTCCTGGTGCTACGAACATGTTCTTACTCCGAGGCAGGTGTGTTTATAGGGGTGACACTCTGATATTCGAGCACAGGTGTCCCGTCGCGCTCAACCCAGGCGCCACATTTGTCACCGCCTTCGCTTTCAGCAAACTCCAGGGTGGTGCCATCCATGCGCACAACAGGGTGATACCATTTGTGGACCTGACGTGCGTCGCCTTCGATGTAATGACCGATGAGTGCACGGCGGAAACGGTCGCCGGTGCGATTTGGCAGACTGCCGTGAACCACGGAGCCATTGAAAAACAAGCAATCGCCAGGTTCCATGATGATAGGCAACACCGGCGTTCCTTCGGGAATGGATACCGTCACGTCCGTAAAACTCTGGGTCGTGTCTGCTTTGACCGCGCACAGGATGGGCCATTGATGACTTCCTGGAACAACTTGAAGGCAGCCGTTCATTTCGTCGCAGGGATCGATCGCCATCCAGGCGGCGAGGCATGTGCCCGGTTGTGCGCGCAGATAATATTGATCCTGATGCAGTGCCTGCCCACGCGCTCGCGGTGGTTTAAAGTAGAACATGGTTTGCACGGCAAGCGGCTCCCGGCCGAGCAGTGTCGTCATCACGTCATTCAGTCGTTTGTCCACCATCCACTGCAGGCTGATCTCGTCCCAGCGGTGCATGTGGATCATACGCGGATAACGCTTGAGGGGGTCGTTGCTGGTTGGATCGACACCGTCAAAGTCGCCAGGATAGCTGCCTTGTGCTCGAAGCTGCATGTAGTGTCGTTTGTATGATTCCACTTCGAGCGGGGTGAACAGGTGCTTTACCAATAGGTAACCATTATCGTCAAAAAACAATTTCTGTTCTATACTAGTCAAACCCATCGAACCTTCCCTCCGATGAACACAGTGAATACAGAATTACCCATTACACATGAATAAACCCGGTATCAATGCTACTACAAGAAAAGCGAGATTCCATGAACGGCTGCAAGTCGTTAGTAGAGTGATCTAAGCCTGGCATGTGGAGGATACTGATGATGCGTATCGGCTCCGTGATCAAACTCAAGCCTGAAGCTGTGCTAGCCTATAAACAATTACACGCTCATGCCTGGAAGCAAGTTCTCGCGAAAATTACGGAATGTAATATACATAATTATTCGATATACATCTATGGAGATACTCTATTTTCCTACTATGAGTACATAGGTGCGGACTATGCCGGTGATATGGCTAAAATGGGCGAGGACGAAGTTACCCGGGCGTGGTGGAGTATCTGTAAACCGCTTCAAAGTCCGGTGGATGAGATAGAAACAGGGGAATGGTGGCATACAATCGAAGAAGTGTTTCACCTGGATTAAATCAAACCAACCGTGTTTTTGAAGTTGCGTAACACATAGTTAAGGTTAAAATAAGTAAGGTAGAACGATCAGTGGCACTCTCCAACAGCCCGCCTTTGGTTCAGCGGCTTGTGATGCACGCGTCGCAACTCACGGGGAAAGGCAATGAATACACTAACGTGTGCTAGTTTACTTACGAACTCGTCGCTCGTGCTCTTGACCCGGATGCACAAGTGCAAAGCTAGTCGTAATTGCGAGGTATCTTTACATGATCTCGCAAGCAACATCTTATGGTCAGCCCAGTAGCATATTCTACGATGGCAAACGGTCACTTCATCTATCAGTATAGCCTGCGCAGGCTGTTTGGGTTGACGGAGGAAATGGTGGATGCCTTGGGGCCCCCAGACGTCGCACCCAGTCACGACACAGCGGTTGGAGCTGCACAATACTCGCTTGCTCGGGTTGAAGAATGGATTGATACGAATATCGACAGGGTTTCACGAGTGTGGGCTACGTATGAGGTCCCGGAGGACTGCGTAGAGAAGCATCACGAGACGATGCAGTGGGTGGATAGTGTGCCGATCGAGTCGCTCTCTGCGTCCTGGGAAGTGTGGTTGGATGCGCGCGCATCATGGTCGCAATTGACGTTTGATCGCAAAATTTCGTTTATACGTCATAACCTGACCAATTACTATGTGCTGGTCAAGCAACTGGACGAGCGTTCGGCTTGTTGTAATGCCTATGTGGCGCTGCGCAAGCGTGTAGACAACACCATCCGTGAATGGTTGCTGCAGCCGTGAGGACCGTGAGGAAAGGCTGATCAGGACCTGCCGGGGGTGTCACGCCGTTCAGTGGCACTTGCAGGTTGCTCTGCACAACCATTTCGGTGTCGATCGAGTATCTGAAACACCTGGGCGGCGTTTATGATGCCTTCGTTGCGGATGTCAGCATCTGCCGGGTATACGATGAAAGCATCGGTCTGCTGCCCGCCCAAGCCCCCATGTACTCCAATGAGTTCCTCAAATGAGGCCACTGTGCCGTCTGGGTACAACGTGCTGTTGAGGATCAAGTCACCTGCATTGCCGAACTCAGCGATTCGAAGAAGCTGAGTGGCGCGTATGTCTGCACTGCTGTAAGGACTGAGCGGGTCGGTTCCTGTAATCGTACCCGTACTGAGATTGCGCGCGCCGTATTTCCCCAGCATGACCACATTGCCGTCATCGTCATACCCAATCACGAATCCGATCCCGTCGTGCATCACAAGTCCGCGTACCAGCTCAGGATGGCGGCTCTCAATCTCACCAAGCGCTACTTTATCAGGTGAAAAATCGAAGTACAAGTGTGCCAGGTTGCCTGACACACACACGACGATGCGAGAGCTTGACGGTGTGTGCACAAGTGCCGCATGTTCATCTGGCGGAAGGGTTTGGCGTTCCAGCGTGCGTGCAGCTTGCCGCATGACGGCGCGGCGGAAACGCATGTTGGGTTGCACGGCAAGCTGCCTGTCGGCAGCATGAAGTTCGCTGATCAAGGCGCTCGTGTACGTCATCTTGTCCCCTTCGGGATAAGCCTGTTCCACAGGGGTATTCCGATTGGTAAGGGTATCGACGAGATCACGCAAGCTGATCCGATATCGCTGTTTGAACGTCGCACCGAAGGATTGGCCATGATCGGACAAGACGTACAGGTTATAAGGATGCGGCGCGAGCCGTCTTAAAGTCTGTGTGATATGGCGCAACTGCTTGTCCAACCCCCTGAGCGTGCGCAGCGCATCGATCGAGTCTGGGCCGGCATGGTGTGCCACCTGGTCGTAACCCATGAAAGTTGTGTAGATGATGGGCACGCCACGGATGATGTCAAGCATCACCACATATGCGGACAAATCGCGAAGGAATATATTGGTCAACATGCGCAGAAAAATCTGCCCGGTGAATAGCCTGTCCAACCTGGGGCGCTCGTTGCGAACTTGCTGGCGCAGTGACTCTGCAATTTCCGCCAGCATGTCACCGAGGGTGCTCGCGAGCGTGCGGGTGAAGGTGTAAGGGTTGAACCAAAACGAGCTGAGATCATCCAGGGCGCGGATGGTGGGAACTCTGCTCTGCCCGGCCAGGGTACTGAGTGTCAGTAGCGACTTGGCTGCGTCACCATTGATGAGGTTGTTGATGGATGAGCCACCACGGAGTAGACCTGCGCCGGTGCTAACCATGTTATTGATGAGGTTTGCGTCGCCCGGATGGTTGGACACGATCATGCGCTGCAGATGTTTGTCGTACCAACGGAATGCTGGGATATTGTCATTATTGCCGTATAAGATGCCGGCCTGGCATGCTGATGTCTGCGACGGCAGACCGCAATCAAACGTGACGCACTCGTATGACCCACCGCTGAGCATGGCTTTCATGGTCGGCATATAACCATGCTGTACGGCGTAGCGCAATCGCTGCGAGGAGAGGCCATCGATTTGTACGATCACCATCCCACAAGGCCCGGTTTGTGCCTTCAATACCTGCCGGATACCGCGGTGTCTGGCCAGTACGTGAGCGACGAATTGGTAGAAGGCATACTCGTCGTCCAGCGCGATCAGGGCGGTGAGTACCGTGCTGATCAGGGCCATCAGCAACGCCGCCCACACGGCATTCGGGAAAAATGGCTCAATGTCAAAACCTGCCAACCGTGAAGCTGCCAGCCGCAGTGTGACACTATTCACCACGACGGCGCTTAATCCGATAGTGATGATATTCAACGGCAAGCGCAACATGGTGATAAGAGGCTGGATCAGTATATTGATGGCACTGAGTGCAAGGGCCATCAGCACGGCTGATAAGATGATGGCGGGTGAGCGCTGCGGGAACTCTAGCAGAACGCCGGGGAAACGGGTGGCCAGGTACAACAGGGCGACTGTCTCGATCAGCCAAATGACAACGAAGCGCAACGCAAGCCGTAAGAATACTGCGACGGAGGGTTTCACGGGAAGAGAGTTCCGAGTATCGAGTACTGAGTGACCAACCAGTGACCAATCACTCAGTACTCGGTATTCGCTACTATGCCTTACCAGGCGTACGCTTCTGGTGCTGCACCGCCAGGACCCGGCCAGATCTCGTCCAGTTTCTGCAGTTGTTCGGATGAGAACTTGATCTCCAGCGCCTGCAGGCAGCCGTTGAGTTGATCCATCGTGCGCGGGCCAATGATGGGTGCCGTCACAACCGGGTTATGCAACAGCCATGCGAGCGCGACATCCGCCGGCTGTTCATTGATATCGCGACAGAAGCTTTCGTAAGCTTCGAGTTTGGCGCGATTTTTCTCGATCGCTTTCTGCATGTTCTCATTAGCGCGTCGCCCTTCCGTCGCCTTCTGCAGAGCACCGCCGAGCAATCCGCCTGCCAGTGGGCTCCACGGGATGATGCCAACGCCGAGTGCCTTGCATGCAGGTATCACCTCAAGTTCGATCATGCGCGCATTCAGGTTATACAGACTCTGCTCGGATACGAGGCCTATGAAATTGCGGTGCATGGCGATGTAATTGGCCTGGGTGATGTGCCAGCCCGCAAAGTTGCTGCTGCCGGCGTAGATAATCTTACCCTCGCGTACGAGCTGCTCCATCGCCTGCCAGATCTCTTCCCAGGGTGTCTCGCGGTCGATATGATGCATCTGGTATAGATCGATGTGATCTGTCTTAAGTCTTCGCAGGCTTGCCTCGCAAGCTTGTTTGATATGGAGCGCAGAGAGACCGCGCCCGTTCGGCCATTCGGACATCTTGTTGTAGCACTTGGTCGCCAACACAACCTTTTCGCGACGGGCACCACCTTGCGCGAACCAGCGTCCGATGATCTGCTCGGTGATGCCTTCGCCCTGCTTCCAACCGTATACATCGGCTGTATCGTAGAAGTTAAAGCCGAGGTCAAGTGCCTTGTCCATGATGGCAAAGCTGTCTTGCTCGCTGGTGAGTGGCCCAAAATTCATCGTTCCCAAACACAACCGGCTTACTTTCAATCCGGTACGACCCAATCGTGTGTACTCCATGATGAAGAGAATCCTCCGCAGATTTGTGAAGATGCCCCTGTGATTCAGGGTTGACACGCTGATTGTAGCTTAACGCCCGGCCCGTCCTTTGCGAAAAGCCGTTTTGCAGCGCGCCAGCGGATGCCCTGCAAGATGGTCTGGTGGTGCATCTACCTATGGTTGCGTAATTGAGCCCATGAACAAAACCATACCGGTGCTATTGTCGCGGATTGCGAAGAAGAATGGCCGATCTACTGTCATGGTGAAACGTTGCGGCGACTCCTGCAGCGCCGTGGTGCCGACGCCGACTGACGTGACAGCCGCAGCCTCCGTGCCTTCTTCGTTCACTTCGACGAATGTCTTGTGCTTCACTTCGCTGATGTATAGGTTTTCGTCTGCCGAATTACGCATGGCGCTAAAGTCGGCTTGTTGTGGGTCAAATGCGGCAGACATGCCCAAGGCTTGCAGTGCTTCGTTCAGGTTGACCTGATATTCCAGTTTGAAGCGCGGCAGCTTCACGTCGCCTTCAGCCTGGTTGAATTGTCCCATCCACGTGTTCCAATTCGCTGCGCTCAAACTCTGATGAAACTCGGCCAGGGTTGATCCTTCATCCGGCAGGAAGACGTACATGCTGATGCGGCCGGCGGCAGCGCTCTCCGTGCCTTCGCCATACGGCAGGCTCACTGCCTGGAAATTCGGGCCTTTGAGATATTGATACTGGCCGGACTGAGACATCAGCGGTACCTGCTGCTGGCTGCCATCGAGCAGGTGGAATGGCTGATCCTGCGTCTTGGCCTTGTCAAATTCCTTTGTCCACGTCCCCTTAAAGTAAATGGCATTGATCAGGTACAGCACCATTTCGGGCGGGATTTGATCGACAATCTGCTGGATCTTGCCGTTCGTGTTTTTGTTGACCCAATCGTTGATGGCTGTGGCGGCATTGGGATCGCTGAAGTTCAACTCGGACACCTCAGCTCGGAAGTACAGCTCATTACGCTGTAGGAAGTCTGGGTTGAATGTTATGCCCTGCCGGACCCACAACGAGTTGGCGATGTTGAGTTGTACTTTGGGGTCTGGATTCTCCAGGCTGGCTTTGAGCGCTGCGTAAGCCTCATTGACTTCCTGCAAGGTCATGTCCTGCAACTCCAGCGCCTGTGCCATGGCCTGTTGTGTTTCGCCGTTCGCGCCATTGTAGGTCATTGCCAGCGCAATCGCCACGCTGGCCGGCGAGATGAATAAGTTGCTGCCGGTATTTTGCTTAAGCACCTCATTGTAAAGTTTGAGGCCAAAGCGTACGTTCGCGGCGGAGAGATTGTTTCTGATCATGTCATCAGACGCCTGTGCAACGCCAGGGTTCTTACTATCAGTTGGAATCGCCGTGGGCTTATCTTCCGGCGCAGGTATCGAAGTGGATGTGGGTAGAGCGTCTTGTTCTTGCGGTGTTGCTGATGCTTCAGGTTGGGTGACTGTTGGCGATGAGTCGCTGTGTGGCGTAGTGGTATTGGCTGGCCCGGCTGGTGTAGCCGGAATGCCACAGCTTGATAATGCGAGCACCAGTGCACAGATAAACGGAATTGTTGTTCTCATCCAGGTTATTCCCTCCTGGCGGAGTCTGCTCCGCCAATATAAAGGCTACCATAGACAAGACGTAACTCCTAGCGGAATCGTTCCTTTTTGGGGGACGTTCACAGACAGACGTTCACAGACAATAGTGGAAATGAGGAACCCCGAAATTGGCGCGATGTACCGCGCCAATTTCGGGGTTCCTCCGACCTTTGTACTCAAAATTGAATTACAGCTTCGTGCCGATGTAGGCTGCCAGGTCAGACACACGGCAGGAGTAACCCCACTCGTTGTCGTACCAGGCTACAACCTTCACCATGTTCGTGCCGATACCCATGGTCGAGAGTCCATCGATGATGGACGAACGCGGGTCGCCGCGGAAGTCCATACTCACGAGCGGCTCTTCGGTGTAACCCAGGATGCCCTTGAGCGCGCCTTCGCTGGCCTCTTTGAACGCGGCGTTCAGCGCCTTCGCGTCGGCTGGCTTGGCAGTTGTGCACACAAAGTCCACGACCGACACGGTCACCGTTGGTACGCGCAAGGCGAAGCCGTCGAACTTGCCCTTGAGCTCGGGAATGACGAGCGCCACGGCCTTGGCCGCACCGGTGGTCGTCGGGATGATATTCGCACCGCCTGTGCGCGCACGGCGCAAGTCCTTGTGCACTGTGTCGAGGATGCGCTGATCGTTGGTATAGGCGTGCACGGTCGTCATCAGGGCGCGCTCGATCCCAAACATGTCGTTCACGACTTTTGCAGCCGGGGCCAGACAGTTAGTGGTGCAACTCGCGTTGGAGATGATGTTGTGCTTGGCTGGATCGTACTTGTTCTCGTTCACACCGAGCACGATGGTAATGTCTTCACTCTTGGCCGGGGCGCTGATGATCACTTTCTTGGCACCACCGGTGATGTGTGCCTTGGCCTTTTCGGCGTCGGTAAAGATGCCGGTGGATTCAACCACGATATCCACGCCCATGCTGCCCCAGGGAATCTTGGCCGGGTCCTTCTCGGCGAACACCTTGAGTTTGTCGCCGTTGATGACCAGGTCGGTGCCATCCACATCTACCGTGCCGTTAAAGCGGCCATAAGTGGAGTC
The DNA here is from genome assembly GCA_023488685.1 of Chloroflexota bacterium. GTDB lineage: Bacteria > Chloroflexota > Anaerolineae > J036 > Brachytrichaceae > CAIXPS01. The sequence continues at coordinate 25,744 of JAMDDR010000356.1, forward strand.
GTACTTGAACAGGTGAGCGTTGCTCTTCGCGTCCGTCAAGTCGTTGATCGCTATGACATCGAAAGCATCCTTATGCCGTTCCATCATCGCCTTGAGGACCTGTCGCCCGATGCGACCGAAGCCATTAATACCGATTTTTACCTTTGCCATTTCAAAGCTCCTTGGTTTGTTGTGTAGGTCATTGACCCTGTCTGCGAACTAAACGCGAATAGCTGAATTGCTGATAGATGTGCCGTAGCTCGTCCAGCGCGCTCACCTGGTCAGGATGGCGTGCGCAGCTTAAACACACCGATATCTTCCTTCTTTACGTCGCGCCCACGCAATTGTAGTCATTATTACGATTCGTCAAAGTCACCCGCTACGATTCGATGATGCGGATCATGACGTCGGCCAGCTTACGCGGGTCATGCCGCCATGGGTGCTCGCTATCCGCGACGTCTGTCTGGACCACACGTGTGGTGCTGTTGCGCAACGATGTTTCCGGTAGCACCATGTCTACACCCGCCGGTGGTTTGAACTCAGAATCAACGCGATTGTTGGCGATGACCACGTCTGCAATCCCCCGGCCGACATGCTGTTCAAGCGCCGCCACGTGATCACTCAACGTGAACTTGTCCGTCTCTCCGCGTTCCGTGGCTACGTTTGCCACGTACACGCGCGTTGCGCTGGTTTGATGCACTGCTTGTGCAATTCCCGGCACCAGCAGGTTGGGCATGACACTGGTGAACAGGCTACCCGGTCCCATGACGACGAGATCCGCATCCAGGATTGCACGCACCGCCTCCGGATAGGCCTGTGCATCATTCGGTTCAATCCAGACGCGTTCGATTGGGTAGCCGGTTTTTCCAATGGAAGATTCTCCCCTGACTTGCGATCCGCGCACGGTTACATCGTGTGGCGCTGTCGTCTGCGCAAAAGCAGCGGCCGGCTGTAGTTCTCTCAGTTCGGCGCACAGCGTGACGTCCTGTAATGTGCTCGGCACGATGCGCCCTTTTATTGCCATCACCTTGCTCGATTCGACTACGGCTCGTTCGAAGCTGCCGGTCAGCTCCGCCATGGCGGCGATGAACAAGTTGCCAAATGAGTGTCCGCTGAGGCCATTGCCGTTGCCGAAGCGGTATTGGAAGAGCTGCGTCACCAGTGACTCATCATCGGCTAATGCGGCAATGCACATGCGGAAGTCTCCCGGAGGGAGTACCCCTAATTCACGCCGCAATCGCCCAGAACTCCCACCGTCGTCGGCCACAGTCACAATTGCCGTGATGTTGGTGGTGTATTGCTTTAATCCACGTAGCAGCGCCGAAAGACCGTGCCCACCGCCGATGGCAACGATTTTGGGACCGTTTGATGCGATGCGTTGTTCCCAGAGCTTATCCAGAATGGGACGGTTGTCATTGCCGCGCAGCGATTGAATCAACGAGCGGTTAAAGAAGTAAAAGCCGGTGATGAATGCGCTCAGACCGATCCCGCCGACGATAAGGGCACGGACCCACCGGTCGAGGAATTGTAGGGTTACGTAGTAAAAGATCCCGGGGACGTCTGCCTGGCGGTAGATCTGTACTTGTACATAGCCGATGCCCAAACCGATCAGGGCCATGCCAAATATCATCAGTAACAGCCACCGTTTTACGTGCAGTCCGGGGATGAGCCAGCGTAAGAATTGCCTGTCGACAGTGATCCGGGACTTTCTCATGCGTTTCACGCTTTGCAATACAGATTGTGACTTGTACCGAGACTCGATTTGGTCGATTGGTCCATGAATGCGCAATTGGATTCGCGAGTCAAATTATAGCCAGTGTTGGTCGTCAGATCGTTGTCAGATACCGGCGTGCGAATATGTATCGCCGTGGATCAATATCCAGTTGCCTCGAACAATGTTTTAAGCAGCTTGGCGCGATCCTCAGGGGTCATCGGCACGGGCTGCGAGTAGTCTTCAATGAAAGCGCTACGCAGGTCAGCGCCCAGGTATTTTCCATTATAGAAGGCGTGCCGGTCTACAAACATCTGGTGCGCGCCTTGCTCGAACTGGTCACCGAAGAACAGATTGCCGGTGCCATAGTGGATGAAGCCATGGGCGCTCACGTCGAACCCCTGCACGTGGTGACCCTGGCTGCCGTTCACAACCACCGCGCCGGCATCACGAAGGGCCTTGAAGTCACTCTCCTGCTGCGCTGTGGGCTGGTAAAAATAGAATTCCGCGTACTGTAACGTGGCGATGACCAGGTATCCATCGTCTGCCAGCGCCTTGATCGTGGGAGTGATCAAGTCAAGGTTATGCGGGTCATCTGCGCCGCACAACGCTGATCCAGGCAACTCATTCGTAGGGGTAGCCCAATCCGCGCCGAACCAGTTACAGCCGACAAATGCGATCCGGTTGCCGTCAACCGTCATTGTCACTGGTCTGAGGCTTTCTGTGTATGTCCGCCCCCCGGCGAAATAGGGCCAGCCCAAATCCTCATACATCTTGATCGTCGGCGATAGATGCTGTGTCCCTTTGTCCCATAGATGGTTGCCGGACAGCTCAATGATGTCCGCTCCTACGTACTGTAGAAGCTCGATGTACTTGGGGTCGGAGCACATGCTGGTGCCATCATTAAAAGTCGGGGGAGGGCAATCGTCCCAAAACGATACCTCATTACTGATGTGTGTCACATCGGCTGTGACGAGCCAATCGCGGATCTTCTCGGCCGGGTAGGTGATGCCTTTACGTTCCATCTGGACCGCTGTGCCCCGGACCAGGGCAGTCACGCCTGTCATGGCGACGATGGAGAGTTTGGTCGGGTCACGGTCAGTGCTCGCAGGCAATTGGCTGGCGAGATTCGTGTCTTCGGATGTGCGCGGGTGCGCGCGCACGTGGAGTGTCAGGGGGTATGTACTGGCGTCAAGTTGCTTGTCGAACAGGTTCATCCCATCCAGCCAGATCAGCTTCCAACGCGCTTCCAACTGGCCAAAGGGCAGAATGGCAAAGGAACTGGGGCGGGTTGCCCAGGCTGTTGCGATCAAGTCTCGCGTTTCGACAAGCTGGATTGGAGTGCTGGCGCTGGGTTCGCCCAGTAACAACACCAGGCCGGCACGTGTATCTGCGTCCATGAAAAGGGTGGGGACCGAGCCGTCGTTGGTCAGTGAGGTGAGGGCAGTTGTGTCACCCTGCCAGTATGCCGTTAGAGCACTCAAGGTGATCGAATCGGCGATCGTGGGAAATGGCGCTGCCACCGCATAGGTTCGCGTGATGAGTGCGATGCCGCCGGCGGCGTCATCAGATGTGTCGATGACGATATCAGACATCTCATCCGTGCCTAACTGCACTTGTATGCCACCGGGTTGTATTTGCCCGAGTTGTTTGACATCCTCGACCATTGCGGCGTGCATGTTTGCTGGCAGCTCGGGGGCCACCCAAATGGTTTTCACCGGCACGGGTGTCTGTGTTGGGATGGGTGTCGGGGTTGGTTCTGTGGTCGGCGTTAACACGCGGACGGTGATGGGCAACGGGGTGGCCGCCCTTGTAGGTCCGGCATCTGCGACAATCGTAGTAGGAGGTGTAGATTGGCACCCGGCAGCCAGGACGGCTATCACGATGCAACAGGGTGTAAGTACGCGCGCAAGGCGCATGGCGAGAGGGCACATTGAAACGATCTGCATGGTTGCGAATTGTAGAACAAAACGTTTTGCATTCCAGCGCCCTCTGCTTCGAAAGGATGCGCTACACTTCATTTGACTGGAGAATCGTACTCGATAAAAGCGGGGTGTGGTATGAAACTGTTGCCGAGAAGCAGACCGCGAGAAGACCAACAACCACAATTGACGCCTGTGGTCGGCATGACGGGGGTATTCGCTCTCATAGGACTGGGTCTCGCGTGGGCGGCCTATATGCGTCGGTACGTGTTGCACGATATTCCAATGACAGCCGCTCTGAGTGGAGAACTGCGCACTTTCACGAGCGGGGCAGGACGAGTGGCGTACTACGCGGCAGGAAACACCAGGCGCGTCGGTCCGGTGCAAACCCAGCCTGTAGCACCGCCGCTGCTTTTTATCCACAGTGTCAACGCAGCAGCGTCGAGTTATGAGGTGAAACCACTCTACGAGCGTTACAAACACGATCGCCGGGTATATGCACTTGAACTGCCTGGTTTCGGCTTCAGCGAGCGCCAAGCACGTGCCTATACGCCTCAGCTTTATCGCGACACCATCAACGACTTTGTTGCCCACGAATTAAAAGGCGGGCCGGTTGATGCGGTTGCCTTGTCGTCGAGCAGTGAATTTCTGGCGCTGGCCGCCATACAAAAACCAGCGCAGTACCGCACGCTGACATTCATCTCGCCGACCGGGATGAGCCGGCGTGATATGCGCCGGCGCGACAGCGATACGCTATTGCGTACGGTGCTCAATCCAGCATGGCGCCGGATGCTCTTTGATACGCTCACGTCGCGACCTGGTATCCGTTTCTTCTTAAGCCAGGTGCAGGCAAAGCCGGTGGATCGAGGATTGATGCACTATTGCTACGTCGCCAGCCATCAACCAGACGCTGAGTATGCCCCATACTATTTCATCGCAGGCAAGTTGTTCACGCCGAGCATCTTCATGGCCTACCAGGGGCTGGCGCACCCAGTACTCATGATATACGGACAAAGTGCAATGGCGCGCTACGATATGATCGACGCACTGCATGCGAGACAGAATTGGCAATTTGCTGAGTTCAGACAGTGTCGCGACCTGGTTCACTTTGACGATCGAGACGGTGTGATATCCCGAATGGACCGGTTTTATGCCCACGTCTGATATGTCACCGGCCGTAAAAGGTGCACAGAGAACACGCGGAACGAGAGTCTATTCCGCGCATGTTTCCGTGCACCCTGGGAGGAGACACACCTCAGGCCAGTAGATTGCTGAGGAACTTCAGCTTTTCGACGGACTGGAATGTCCCACCGCCTTCGTGATGGTTGTAGCGGTAGATGCGAATATCCTTAGGACCATCGTAGTGGTTGTAAGCGGCATATACCGTGGAAGGCGGGCAGATTTCGTCCATTAACCCCACAGAGAACAGCGCGTTTGCCCTGGCCCGCGCAGCAAAGTTAACACCATCAAAATACGACAGGGTATTGAATACTGTGTCGATCTGGTTCCGATGAGTCTGGCAGTACTTGACGATCTCTTGATAGGGGTGCCCGTCTGTGATTTCAGTGGCGCGACGGTAGTGGCAGAGGAAAGGCACGTCGGGCATAGCCGCTGTCACGTCTGGCACCAGCCCACTGGCTGCGAGCGTGATGCCACCACCCTGGCTGCCACCTGAAACAAGGATACGAGTGGCATCGACTGCTGGATGTGAGCGTGCCGCCTCGATGGCGCGCGCGGCATCGGTGAACACGCGCCGGTAATAGTACGTGTCTGGGCTGAGGATGCCACGAGTCATGAAGCCAGGAAACTGGCCGCATGACCCTTGTGGCTCATAATCCGGCGTGTCGCCAGGTGACCAGGCGCTGCCCTGGCCGCGTGTATCCATGACGAAGTGTGCGTAACCGGCGCTACTCCACAGCAACCAGTCGGTCGGGAAACCGCGTCCGCCGCCATAGCCGATGTAATCGACGACGCACGGGAGTGGTCCGGCGCGGTGGCATGGGATCTGCAACCAGCCCTTCACCGGTTGTCCGCCATAGCCATTAAACGTCACGTCGAAGGTCTCGACGCTGCGAAGTTTATAGTCTACAGGCTCGAAGACCGCGTTCAGTGGATGGCTGTGTGCGTCATGGAGGGTCTTTTCCCAGAATGTATCGAAGTCTGCGGGTTCCTCACGGTCGGGTTTGTACGTTTTTAGTTGATCGAGCGGGTAGTCAAAGAATGCCATATTTGTATCCTGATCCTACTCCCACAGCATGCCGCGGTAAATGCCAGGTTCCGAGCCATCAATGGGTGTCGCGCCGACGGATTTGGCGTAGAAATCGGTCGGGCCGGCCGCGCCGATGATGGCGTAGCCATACCCCTCAGCCGCCATGGCGTCCATGCAGGCGAGGAGCAGCGCCTTGCCGATGCCGCGCCCTCGCTCGGCTTCTGATACGCCGGTCGGGCCGAAGAAATTTTTACAGGTGGCATCGTAGCAGGCAAAGCCAAGGATTTTCTTCTCGCACACGGCGATGTAGCATGAACCGGGGTGGTTCGTAAAAGCGACATCGGCTTCGCTGGCCCAGCCTTCGCCGAAGTGTTCGCGCACCCATTTCACCACATGGTGTTTTTCCGGCGGGATGGCGCGGCGAATGTCGATCCCTTGAGCATTCAAATGCTCGCGCAATGGCTCCCATTTGGGCAGACAGTATAGTTTAACGAGCATGTCAGGCATGTGTGTTCCTCGTTAGGTGAATAATGTTTTACGAGACGACCCTACTTTAATCCATATCGCCGAATTGCCATGTCTGATCGTCGCCGGCGAAACCCAGTACCTGCGTCTCTACGGATGGTGGTGGCCGAGTGAACGATGATGCACCGCCCACGTTCTGAACGCGGGCGGTGTTACGGTTACTTGGTGTCTTGTGGGACAGTCTGAGCCACACTTTCACCCGCGCGAGCACTTTGGCCAGCGGTGGCGAGGGGGACGTAAGCCTCGTTGATATACTGCTTGAGCATTCGGCGCGTGCTGAAGCGTGGCACGATGGTTGCGATGGATTCCTTCACTCTCTCCAGCCACTTGTGGGGGATGTTGTCGTACTCCACGTCATAGTACAACGGCACGATCTCGTTCTCCAGCGTTGAATAGATCGACTCTGTGTCGGCGCGGTCCTGCATCTCCAGGTCGTCAAAGTCGTTGTCGTCACCTATAGCCCATCCGTTCTTGCCGTTATACGCTTCCCGCCACCAGCCGTCCAGCACACTGAAGTTCAAAGCGCCGTTCAGCGCGGCTTTCATGCCGCTGGTGCCACTGGCCTCGTACGGACGACGTGGGGTGTTCAGCCACACATCCACACCTCGCACCAGGTAGCGCGCGACATTCAAGTCGTAGTCCTCGATGAAGACAAGTCTGCCGGCGCTATCTGCGTTCTTGATCAAGCGATACAACTGTTGGATGAGCAACTTGCCTGGCTCGTCGTTAGGATGAGCTTTTCCCGCAAATAGGATTTGCACCGGCCGGCCGGGATTGTTGACGATTTTGAGCAATCGCTCAACATCGCGCAGGATGAGCGCTGCACGTTTGTATGTGGCAAAGCGCCTCGCAAAGCCGATCGTCAGCACGTTTGGGTCGATCAGCACGCCACTGGCGATCGTCTGTACCGGGTGCTGGCGGTGCGTAATCCATTTGGTACGGGCGCGGTCGCGCATGAACTCGGCCAGGCGGCGTTTATTATGCTTGTGCACGTCCCATAACTGGTCATCAGGCATCTCATATACGGGTGCCCAGGTGGCGGGATCATCAGTACGATTGATCCAGCCCACACCCATATATTCATCGTATAACCTGCGCATGCGGCTGGATAACCAGGAACGTGTGTGCACGCCATTGGTGATGTAGCTGATTGGTGTTTCACGCCCAGGATACATCCAGCTCCACATCTTACGCGCTACCTGGCCGTGCAGTTCGCTCACCGCATTGGACTTTTCGGACATACGCAGCGCCAATACCGTCATGCCGTAGCTCCCGTTGTGCTCGGCCAACGCCAAGAACTCGTCACGTGTCAGGTTCAGTTTCTCCCAATAGCCATTCAGTTGCTTGTCGATTTGCCAGATGGCAAAGGCATCGTTCCCGGCAGGGACAGGCGTGTGCGTGGTAAACACAGTCTTCTGACAGACACGTTCCTTGGCCTGTTCGAATGTGATGTGTTCGGCCTCGATGAACTCCCGTGCTCGCTCGAGCGTGCCAAACGCAGGATGGCCTTCATTCATGTGCCAGACGATCGGGTCTATGTCCAGCGCGCGCAATGCTCGCACACCGCCAATACCCAAAACGATCTCTTGAGCGATCCGTGTATCTGGGTCGGGACTGTATAGGCGATAAGTGAGTTGGCGATCCTGTGGTGCATTCTGTGCCACATCCGTGTCCATCAGGTAGAGCGCTACCCGGCCGACCTGCGCTTTCCAGACCTGCACCCAGATGGTTCTGCTGAGCAGGTCAATGGGCAGCAACATCGGACTCCCGTCGCTGCTGTTCACACGGGTGATTGGTAGCTGAGAAAAGTCAAGCAGTTCGAAATCAGCTTCCTGCCAGCCGTCTTCGGTGATGCGCTGGCGGAAGTATCCTTGCAGATAAAGAAAACCGATCCCAACCATCGGCAAGCCCAAATCACTGGCGGCTTTGAGATGGTCGGCGGCCAATACCCCCAAGCCTCCGGCATACATGGGCAGCGATTCGTGTAAGCCGAATTCAAACGAGAAGTAGGCAACTGGCCGATCCCATTGACCGTGGTTCTGGGGAAACCATGGCCTGTTGCCGTTCACAGAGGGATTCATGTAGCGCGTGTATTCGTCGACGACACGGTCGTATATCTCCAGGAAGCGTGAATCCTGGTAAGCTTCAGCAAGCGCTTTTCGCGGCACTTGCCGCAGTAACTTGATTGGGTTGTGGTACACACTTTCCCACAGCACAGGGTGGATCCGCTGGAAAAGCTTCGGCGCTTCCGGATGCCACGTCCACCATAAGTTGTAGGCCAGTTCGCCGAGTCTGGCAATCCTCTTTGGCAGTGAACTGACCAATTGATCTATTTCCAATTGAGACACGACTGTCCTCCTTAAACGAACCATTCACCTTTAAACCATTGCACTTCAATCCAGTTCCTGGGACATTTCATCGCAGTTCGAGGGGCTGCAGGTTCTGTAGGCTACGTGGTCTATGTGGCCAATCTTAACTCAGAGCAGCCAGGAAGGTACTTTGAAGCAACTATTCATAAAACACTCATGCTGAGGGCCGATAATGAGGCAATAAGCGCTCTGACGTGCGAAAATATACGGTAACGGCGTAGTAACACGTGCGCGCTGGACTGAGTTCATAAAATGGCAATTCCGGATCATCTTGAAGCGACCGTAAAAACCCTCCCGACGGAGCCTGGTTGTTACTTGTTTTACAACCAGAAGAACGAAGTGATTTACGTTGGGAAAGCTGTGAATCTGCGCAATCGTGTGCGCTCGTACTTCAATCCGAATGTCTGGGTGCAATCGCCCAAGACAGGCCGGCTCGTGCGCGACATTGTGCGTATCGAGTTCGTGGTGCGTGGCAGTGAGTTGGAGGCGCTGATCCAGGAGGCGGAGCTGATCAAGCAGCACCGCCCACGGTACAACATCAGGCTCAAGGATGATAAGCGTTATCCCTATCTCAAAGTCACCTGGCAGGACGATTTCCCCACGGTGGTGGTGACGCGTCGAATGGAGCGTGATGGAGCTCGCTACTATGGTCCGTTCAGCGATACCAAGGCGGTATATGCCACGCGCGACGCACTTCGGCGCATGTTCCCGTTCCTCGATTGTGATCGGGTGATCACTGGGCACGACAGCAGAGCGTGCATGTACTACGACATCAAACTGTGCAGCGGACCATGTATTGGCATGATCAACCGGGCGGAGTATCGTGCCAGCATTCAGCGCATGTGTGACTTTCTCGAAGGCAAGAGCGATCAGGTTGTTGGCGACCTGCAGGCCCGTATGGACAGGGCGGCTGAGAATCTGCAATTCGAGCGTGCTGCGCAATACCGCGATGAGTTACGCTCGGTACAGCACGTGGTGGAAAAGCAGCGCATCGTCGGCAACGCGATGACAGACCAGGACGTGATTGCATTCGCACGTGATGAGGGGGATACGTGTGTGGAGGTGCTGTTCATCCGCGGCGGGAAGTTGCTGGGCCAGGAATACTTTGTCCTGGACGGGGCAGAGGATGCCAACGAGCAGGAAGTGCTCAACTCGTTTGTCAAACAGTTTTATGGCGAGGCGGCCTACGTTCCGCCAGAAGTGTTGCTGCCAGCACAGATCGAAGAGGCCGTCATCCTGGAGAACTGGTTGAAACACAAGCGCGGCGCGACGGTGCAACTACGGGCACCACAAGCCGAGGCTGACAGCGGTCTCGTGTCACTGGCATCCCAAAACGCGGCGGTCACGTTGAGTTCGTTGAAAGCTCAGTGGCAGGAGGATACACACCGCCAGGAGGCGACCTTACGCGAATTGCAGAATGCGCTTGGTCTGCCGCGACTTCCAGTGCGTGTTGAATGCTACGACATCAGCAACACGCAGGGGACGGCCATGATCGGGAGCATGGTAGTGTTCGTGCACGGCGTGCCGGCGAAGAGCGATTACCGCCGTTTCAACATCCGTGATATCCAGGGCCCTAATGACTTTGAGTCGATGCGGCAGACGTTGCGGCGTCGTTTCCAACGCTGGAAGGAAGCTGCGGCGTGTGGTGATGTCGGAGACCCCTCCCGCGCGCCGGTCGAAGAGCCGGATCGACCGAGTCTGGCGGAGCGTGAGATTGTAACTGGCGATGGTCTGGAGGTGGGTACGCCGCAGAACCTGGGTGAACTCGAGCGCGAGCATACTCAGGTCGAAGATGGTGGCCCAAGCCGGAAGAAAGAGCAGCAGCGGACCTTCGGCGATCGTAAATCCAAAGCAGACAACGATGCCAAATGGGCGCTGTTGCCCGACTTATTGTTGATTGATGGCGGCAAGGGACAGTTGCACGTCGCTGTGGATGTTCTGAAGGAGTTCGATCTGTTGCACATCGTGCCGGTGGCCTCTCTCGCCAAACAGAATGAAGAGATCTTCCTCCCCGGCAAAGCAGAATCGATCATGTTGCCACGCCAGTCGCCCGCGTTCTACCTGGTGCAGCGGGTGCGGGACGAAGCCCATCGCTTTGGCATCACCAGCCATCGCCGGCAGCGCAATAAGATCGGTCTTGCCTCACAACTCGATGCGATCTCGGGGGTGGGGCCGAACCGGCGGCGTAAACTGCTTGAACGCTTCGGTTCCATCGATGGCATGCGCCAGGCAACGATTGAGGAGTTGAGTGAATTCGTGCCGGAAAGTGTGGCGAGGACGATCAAGGAGAATTTGTAGGTTAGTGGCTGGTTGCTAGTGGCTGGTCGCTGGTGATTAGCGACCAGCCACCAGCGACTAACGTCCAGACCGCACCATGATGATCTCTGCCAGGATGCTGATGGCAATTTCCTCAGGTGTCTCCGCACCAATCTCGATCCCGATGGGTGAGTGTATGCGTTGCAGATCGGCGTCCGAAATGCCTCGCGCGCTCAGTTCCTGTGCCGTGGCGAGCCAGCGCCGCCGGCTACCGATCACGCCGATATAAGACACTGGCGATTGCAGTAACAGCGGAATGGCTTCAATATCAATGGGGTAGCTACGTGTCACCAGCGCGACATATGCGAGGCGGTTCAGTGCTATGTGTGCTAACGTTTCGCGTAATGCTCCTGGCAGATATTCGTCCGCGCCTGGACAGACAGAGGGTGCGCATAACTCGGGACGGTCGTCTGTAAGGATCACATAATACCCTGCCCACTTCGCCAGGTGTATGAGAGCGCGGCCAACGTGCCCAGCACCAACAATGAGGAGGGTAGGTGAGGTAAGGAGCGGCTCGATGAACACCTCAGCAGTGCCACCGCAGATACCCGGATCGCCATCCTGGGGATTTGCAAGCTGGTATGCGGTCAGTGTGGGCTTCCCCTCACGGATGGCCGACTGCGCGAGCGTAGCCACGCGGTTTTCCATCTCCCCTCCGCCCACCGTTCCCGACAGGATATGGCCGTTGGCATCCACCAGCATTTTGGAACCTGCGTGCCGGGGGACCGAGCCGCTGGTGCGAACGACGGTGCACAGCGCACATGGTATGTTGCGCTGGACGTGGTCGGCGGCAACTTGGAGGACATCGTCCATTGGATGGTCCTTATACGCTGTGTTTGCCGGCTCGCATGGGTAAACCCGCCGCCTCCGCTAAAGCCCGTTGCACCAATACTCGTGCCGTCTCTTTGCGGTACTCGCCGCTGCCGAGCCAGTCTCCCTGTGGCGTGAGGGCACCGATGGCGCTATGGATAGCCTGGTCCAGGTGTTCGGCGACGAGTTTCTTCTCCAGCGCAAACTCGATGGCGTTAAGCCGTATCGGCGTTGATGCTACCCCTCCGCAGGCAACGCGTACGTTTCCAGCGATGCCGTTATTCATGGCACACCTTGCCACGGCGCAGACGATAGGATAGTCGCGCGGCGTGCGTGCCACACGCTGGTATACGGCGCGTGTGTTGGTGCTGGGGATAGGCACGCGGATCTCGGTGATCAGGATCCCTTCAACCAGCATCCGTTGGCGATAAGCCAGGAAGCCACTCAATGTGACAGTGTGCTCCTCATCTGCCTGGATGACCAGCTCTGCATCGCACGCCAACAGCGCGGTCACCAAAGGTGAAGAAGAGTCCGCAGTGACAATAGCGCCGCCGAGCGTTGCCTGATTGCGTATATTTCGAGCTGCCATGGCATGGGCAGTGATTGCGAGCACATCCAGACCGGGCACGTCACGCAGCGACTCAATCAAAACCTGCAGTGTTGCTGTTGCTCCAAGGCGCATGAGAGGTGGGCTGCTCTGGCGGATGATCTGGTTCAATCCCAGTCCGCCAATGTCGACAACTGCCTCAATATCACGCGGCGCTTCCCCGTTGAGCCAGGTTCCCCCGGCCAGAATCGCTGTGCGGGGTGTTGTGCGGCGAAGTAACGTTATGGCTTCGTCGAGAGAATTGGGTTTGTGGTATTCGTTCACCTGCATGGTGCAACTATACCCTTACAAGTTACTTGCCTTCGTAAATCATCACGCCGATGCCGGTGGGACCGATGATACAGCCTATGGTCGCGCCACAGTTGCGCACGGGCAATTCGTGAATCTTGGGAAAAGTAAGCTTGAGCATGCTCATCAGGTTGGCGGTCTTTTCGTCCGAGTGAGGAGAAAGTTGCAGTATGGCCAACTCCTCAGGGTGCTCGAATTCAGCGGCAAATTCAACCAACTTTTCCACCGCGCGATCCACTGAGCGCACTTTTTCGATTGCGACGATTTCGCCTTCCTCAATCGTCAGGAATGGAATGACTCCCAACATCTTGCCCAGAACAGCCTGGGCTGGACGAAGGCATCCACTGTGCGCCATGTACTGAAGATCCTCTGCAATGAATGCCCCGTAGATGTGCTTCACCACACCGCGCGTGTACCGGACGATCATCTCTGAGGGGACATTCTCGTTGGCGAACTGCGACACCTTTCTGACCAGGATGTTCAGGCCGAGCCCAACACTCTGTGAATCCAGCACTGTGATGTTACAACGCCCACGGTATTCATCCGCCGCCAATCGAGCATTGCGAATGGTATCGCTGAGCCGCGAAGAGACGTGCAAGGAGATGATCTCCGAAGTCTCGCGCAGAAGCTGGCGGTAGGTGTTTGAGAACTCCTCGACGGTAGGGGGCTGGATGCGCGGCCAAAGGTCCGGCGGCGCGGTTATCATTTTCTCTGCCAGTTCATCGTCACTGAGGTCAATCCCTTCACGATAGGTGTGGCCGTCGATGGTAACCTGCTGTGCCAGCACCGCAACATGATTATCATGCGCCCAGGCCATGTCTATTTGTGACGCGCTGTCCGTCACGATGCGGACTTTTTGTTTGCGATCGTTCATTCGATGCCAATGACAAAATAATAGTGGGCCTGCTGACCCTCGTAAAGATCAACCACGTGTGAGGGGTAGCGCTCGCGCACCTGTTGCGCGGTCTGCTCCGCCTCGTGCTTCGGCAGGTTATTTCCGTAGTAAAGTGTGATGAGTTCGTATTCTTCGGCGCGTACCAGCTCCAGAAGTTGCATGACTGTTTCATCAACCTTCTCTCCAGCCAGGGCCAGCTTATCATCGATAAGCCCGATGACCTGACCGTTTTGCGCACTCACTCCACTCACCGTAACCGTACGAGTGGCAGTCGTGATTTCACCGGTGATGACATGCTGCGCTGCCGTATTCATGGCAGATAGGTTCCCCGGTACGTCGCGCTCAAAGTTGAACGCAATAGCTGCTGCAATGCCTTGCGGGATGGTCCTGGTTGGCACGACCTCGGCGGGAATTTCGCTTAGCTGGGCTGCCTGTTGAGCAGTCATGATAATGTTGCTGTTGTTGGGCAGAAGGATAACATGACGCGCGTGAGCCTCCTTGATTGCCTGTACCAGGTCCTCTACGCTGGGATTCATGGTCTGCCCGCCTGGAACGACGGCACGCGCGCCGACATCCTTGAATGCCCTGATAATACCCTCGCCGGATGCGACGGCGACGATGGCGACCTCTACTTCAGGCAGTGATTGAGATGATGTGTCCGGCTTTACCTGGCCGGGCGTAAACACTGCCGACTGCGCCTGCATGTCTTCCACGATCACATCCCGAATAGAGCCAAGACGCACCCCATAGCTCAGCGGCACACCTGGGTCCGGCACGTGTACGTGTATTTTGACCATGGCATCGTCGCCGAACACGAGCGGGCAATCTCCCATAGACTCGATATCGGCACGGATCTTCTCGACGTCAAGTCTGGTTCCTTCGGGTGCGTGGATGAGGTATTGCACGTCATATCCCCACTCGCCCGCGGGCAATGTTGTATGCACCTCATGCGCCACGTCTGGTTGCGGTGTGACGTCGATCGGTTCACCATTGGCAAAACGGCGCATGCCGTCGAGGATGACGTACAGGCCATATCCGCCTGAGTCGACGACACCGGCTTCCTTCAGGATTTTGAGCAGGTTCGGTGTGCGCTGGACGGACTCGAATGCGGCCCGTGTGGCGGTATCGAGCAGGTGACGCAGGTCATTGGATTGCTGCGCGGCCTTCTCGACAGCGTCGGCGACCTCACGTGCCACGGTGAGCATGGTGCCTTCGACTGGGTTGTTGACTCCTGCATACGCTGTATTGGCCGCCTCACGCAGTGCTGCCGCCAAGTCCTGGGCGTTGCAGGATGTTTTGCCGTCGATGGACCTGGAAAAGCCACGCCAGAGCTGCGAGAGAATGATGCCCGAGTTGCCGCGTGAGCCGCGGATTGCGCCCATGGATACGGCGCGCACGACAGTGCCAATGCTTGATTCATCGACGTTAGTACATGCTTCCCATGCCGAGCGCATGGTGTGCATCATGTTGGTTCCAGTATCTCCATCGGGAACAGGATATACGTTGTAGGAGTTGACGATGGGCTCTTGCTGTTTTAGCCATACATAGGCGGCTTGCATAAACCGCTTGAACTTGACCCCATCGATGGTTAGTGAATGGTGACGAAGCGTGGTGTCGCTGACCCGTCCGTATGGTGCATTTGTTTCCGCATTGTCGCTACGGGTTGCTTTTCCACCTGTCATCATCTTGATAATCCGTGTATTGTAAGTATTCAGCAGTTCGCGTCGTAGCGCAGCATCGCTCGTGGCTTGGATGACCGCACGAGCCGAATGAGCGAGCCGATGGCGGACGCGGCCCAGCAGTGCCGGGGGTTTAAAGTTGTTGAGGAGGGGTAGCGGAATCACTATTGTTCTCGACTTGGAGCGTTATTCGGGCCGTCACTTCGCGCTATTCTCTCACATTCCACTCTCGACCCAACCATTTTAACGTAATGTTAATAAGCGCTTCATTAATCTTCGTGAGTGACCCGCAAACCCGCCACGTGAACATTGACTGCATCCACCCTATAGCCGGTGCTATGCTCGATTGAGTAGGTGATCTGTTGTTGCAGACTGCTGATCACTGCGCTGATGCGCACACCATACTCAACCGTAACGTGAACGCTCACACTCACGTGGGTGGTCTCGTCGGTATTCTGGGAGCACTTCACTTCCAGACCGCGGTGAGGATCGCGGCGGGTAGCGTCGAACCCTGTATAGCGGGAGGCGATGCCTACCACGCCATAAGTGCTCAGTGTCGCCTCCAGCGCCAGGCTGAAGACCACCTGCGGCTTTATCTCGATCATACCCGCGACAGCGCCGGGAGCGGTGCTGGTGACGTTCGGGACCGATGTGTTGGGTGCAGATTGCACTTCTGGATTCATTGTGATTGTTTGTGCCGGCAGCCGCATTTTTGCTGCACTTGCTACAAGACGCTAATATGGTAAACTTCATCCCCGGCAGTAATTGCCCGACAGACGCCGGGAATACACATCTTAGAGGGTTTTTCCAAAATATCAAGAGGTCATTTGACGATGGCAAAGTGTCACTTTACGGGTAAGCACAAGCAATTCGGCCAGTCGCGCAGTCATGCCTTGAATGCGAGCAAGCGCACGTGGAAACCCAATCTGCAGCGCCGCCACATGCTCATCGATGGCAGGATGCAGACGGTCATGGTTTCCGCCAAGCATTTGCGCACGATGGTCAAGGATACCAAGTAAACTGATTCAAAATAGCCGGGCCGATGATCCGTCGACTTGGCGAATCGGTCGATTGCGACTCCCTTCTTCGACCCAAGGAAGAAGGATTCTCAGCAGACATAGGGCAAAGTCACTGGCTTTGCCCTTTCTGTTTTTCAGTCCATAGGGTCCACAATGGTGCGGCACTACGGTTGTGAGGGTGTCTGACTGTCTGCCTTTAACTGTCCGCAGCCTGCGTTAATATCGATGCCCCGGCGTACGCGCAGGGTGTTGGGGATCCCGGCGGCATCCAGGATGGCACAAAAGCGTTGAATACGCGTGCGCTGTGACGACCTCCCTTTGTAACCGTGGGTCGGGTTCAATGGAATCATATTGACATGCAACATGTGGCGCTTTTCCGCTACAGGATCGAAGGTTTCCCGCACAAGCTGCACCAGTGCTTGTGCCTGTTCGGGCGTGTCGTTGACCCCGTCGATGAGCGCCCACTCAAAACTGACCCGCCTATTCGACCTGGCGATGTAGTCGTGCACGGCTTTGGTCAGTTCGCGCAGGGGATAGCGCCGGTTGATCGGAACAAGCTGCGACCTCAACTCGTCGGTGGCCGCGTGAAGTGAGACGGCGAGGTTCACCTGCAATCCTTCCGCGCTGAACTTGCGGATACCTGGCACGAGACCGACCGTCGAAATGGTGAGCTTGCGAGCACCCAAGCCAAAGCCGCCTTTGTCGCTGGGTTCGATCAGCCGGCGCGCAGCCTCCAATGTGTTGTTGTAGTTGGCAAACGGTTCACCCATGCCCATGAACACAACATTGCTTAGTCGATCGGCTTCCTCACCTGCGTGCCCCGCGCGCGATTGAGGTAGGGCAGATTTATCCTCTGCCAAAGCTCTGGCGACCCAGATCACCTGCTCGATGATCTCGCCCGCACGCAGGTTGCGTAAAAAGCCCATCTGGCCGGTAGCGCAGAAGCTGCAATCCATCGCACAACCAGCCTGGGACGATATGCAGGCTGTGCGGCGAACACCCTCATACTCCATGAGAACGGTTTCGACTTCGCTGCCGTCCGCAAGACGTAATAACCATTTGCGTGTCCAGCCGTCGGTGGAACGCTGTGCGATGACGGGTTTGAGCCGGCTGAGCGTGTAATGCTGCTTGAGCTTTGTGCGCAGGCTTTTGCTCACGTCTGTCATCTCGTCGACATCCGTAACGAGGCTTTCGTACATCCAGCGCCAGATTTGGTTGGTCCGGAACGCGGGTTCACCCCATTCGCCAAGCTGTTTTGCCAACTGGTCCCGTGTAAGGTCGTACAAACTGGTTAGGACAGATGGAGGTCCCTGTATAGTGTCCGTCGCTGGGTGTAACTGATCCATTTCATCCATTGTATTCGCCTTTTGAGCACGGAAGCTGGGCTCATCAATTTGACAGCATAGCCGATCGATTTCCATAAAGTGTTGGGAGTCCGGCGTATACTTGAAGCCGAGATCGCAGCACTCGCTGCGCAACGCCGGACTGCAGAGGATATCGGTCGGCTGGCGTTGCTGCTCCGTGTCATGGCAGATGGTCAAGTTGACCGGCGTGGCTTTATTGAAGGTGATAAGGTGATCCGGAGGGTGCCCGGCAAGCGATGCGTGATCACTTGCGAGAATCCGAGGAGACTGCACGGCTTGTCTCTGATCTATGAACTACTTGGCAACTTACGTTCAAAACTCCCTTGTTGACGAAAACACTTTTCGAGTGATGCCACGTGAGCGGTCTGTGCCGCCATCCTTTGCTGCCAGCAAACATGTGCTGCCACAGCCTTTTTGGTCAAATCATGACCAGGCCGTCGAGTGCTATTGGCGTGTGTGGGAACTGGCGTTCAAGCACATCCGCAGACCTACGGCCGAAAACGGCTTTGTCGCCAACTACATCGACACCGCCTTTAATGACAATCTGTTCATGTGGGACTCGGCATTCATCCTGTTGTTCGCCCGCTACGGCAGCCGTGCATTCAACTTTCAGCGCACGCTCGATAACCTTTATTGCAAGCAGCATCCAGATGGCTTCATCTGTCGTGAGATTCGGGAATTGGATGGCAGCGACCTGTTTCACCGCTTCGACCCAGCCAGTACCGGCCCGAACGTGATGCCGTGGACGGAGTGGGAGTATTACCAGGTGTTTGGCGACCGGGATCGCCTGGCGCGTGTGTTCCCGGTTTTGGTTGCCTATCACCAATGGTTGCGCACCTACCGCACCTGGCCGGATGGTTCGTACTGGACGTCGGGGTGGGGATGTGGCATGGACAATCAGCCCCGCGTTCCGGTAATGCCGCGCACGGAGGCGCACCAGACAGCCTGGTGGAGCCACGGGCATATGACGTGGGTTGACGCGTGTCTGCAACAAATTCTGTCAGCACGCCTGCTGCTGAGAATGGCCGGCGTGTTGGACCGGACCAGTGAAATGGACGACTTCCAGGCTGAAGACGAACAACTCAGCCGCTTCGTCAACGACAGGCTGTGGGACGATCAAACCGCTTTCTACTATGATCGGCGCCGGGACGGCGAGCTATCTGACGTTAAGATCATCGGGGCGTTCTGGTCCCTCCTCGCGGATGTGGTTCCGCCTGATCGGCTGGCCGCTCTCGTCGCCCATCTTGAGAATCCGGCTGAATTTAACCGCCCACATCGTGTGCCTACGCTATCCGCAGATCACCCTGACTATCAGGCTGACGGTGGTTACTGGTTGGGGGGCGTATGGCCGCCGACCAACTACATGATCTTGCGCGGGTTGAGCAAAGCCGGCTATGACACACTGGCCCATGATATTGCGATGAACCACCTCGACAACGTTGTGAAGGTATTCGAGAAGACGGGCACGGTCTGGGAGAATCTCGCACCCGAGTCGGCTGCGCCGGGCAACCCGGCCAAACCCGATTTTGTGGGGTGGGGAGGCCTGCCGCCGACGGCGGTGCTATTTGAGTACGTGTTCGGGTTGCGACCGGATTTTGAACGGGGTTTGCTGACGTGGGATGTTCGTCTACTTGACGACCATGGTGTCACGCAGTATCCCTTTGGCAGGGAGGGGTTGCTTGACCTGAAGTGCTTGCGTCGCCGGTCGCAAAGTGAGAAACCCATCATTGAAGCCGTATCGAACGTCGCGCTCGACATGCACGTCTTATGGGATGGAGGTAGAGAAGTGTTGCACCTGGAACCTCGCTCAACCACAGGCAACCATCGCCGTGTCCAGTAATCACGAATGCATGTGCAAGTGAGATGAAGGAGTAGATTAGAGATGACTATAGAGCAATCATTACCCCTGCGTGACGTCGGCGAATGGGAACTACGTAGCTGGCGAAGCTACGAAAACCCTTTCACCGACGTTTCTATCGAGGCGACGTTTACCAACCCTGACGGGCGAGCCTATACTATGCCAGGCTTCTACGACGGCAACCAGACCTGGCGGGTGCGTTTCAGTCCGAATGTGCCCGGCTATTGGGCATATCAAATCCGATCGCAACCTGACGACCCGAAACTACATCGGCAGGGTTACTTCGAAGTGACGCCAAACGCGGCGCGTGGCTTTCTGCGCACTGCACCTGGGCAGGCCTGGGGGTTTCAGTACGAATCGGGTGAGCCTGTCTTTCTGTTTGGCGATACGACCTATAACTTGTTTGGCATGGCTCATTGCGGCATCGACGTCTTGCCGTTGCTACAGCGGCGTGCGAGCCAGGGTTTTAACCTGTTGCGGGTGCGCGTGCCTGTCAGTCCATTTCACCCGCCGGAAGGTTACAGCAAATGGCAAACGCGCCGTACTTTCCCGTGGGGCGGCAGCGAACAGTCGCCACGCTTTGACCAGTTCAATCTCGACTATTTTCACACCGTCGACGGTGTGGTGCGGATGGTAGAGCAACTTGGGATTGGCATGGAAGTGATCATGCAGGCATGGGGGTTCGAGTTCCCGTTCAACAGCCGCCAGGTCTTCCTGCCCGAGTGGGAGGAACTGTGGATGCGTTACCTGGTTGCCCGGTATGACGCCTTCAACAGCGTGTATATCTGGACACTGATGAACGAGTACGAGTACTATCCCAATGGAGATTGGCACTACAAGCCGGTTGCCGACCGCTGGGCGATGCGCATGGGGCGCTGGATGAAGCGCACCGCGCCACATGACCACGTGATCGCCGTGCATAACGGGCCGACCCTCCCGCCGTTTGGACGGCGTTTTGCGGCCGATCCGCACGCCGTCGATGCCATCATGTTCCAGTACTGGGGATCGATGGGTGAGGATGATGCGTGGCTGGCTGCCAGTATTGAAGACCAGATTGCCGCGAGCTTCAGCGGGTGGTCCGGATCGGCGGTATTCGCGGAGTATGGCTATGAGCGCAATCCGGAACTCGAACTTGCCTTCCCGTATCACGAACGGTGTGATGTGGACCACACGCGCCGTGGCGCCTGGCGCGGCGCATTCAGCGGACTTGGCGTCATCCATGGTTGGGAGAACTCGTGGGGGCCATGGGCAGTACTGGACACAGATCAGGCAGGCATGTCGCAACTGTTGCAGGTGCGGCGTTTCTTCACGGAGATCGTGCCGTTCCAACACATGAGGCCTGCGCAGCAACTCGTCTTGGGCGATGGTGCGGCGCCCGGTTGCCGTCCGCTCGCCATGGCGTCAGAAGATTACGCCACCGTGATCGCCTATCTGCCTGCAGGCGGCGATGTGACACTGTCTTTGCCGCAGGGGCGGGCTTACACGGCGCGCTGGTTCGACCCGCGTCGTGGTGAGTTGCAGCCAGCGCTGGGCGATGCCGGCACCGCTTCAACGCAGCACTTTGCCTCGCCGGGCGGTCACGATGCGCACCCGTATGACTGGGTGCTGGTGCTGACGGCGGGGGACGCATAGAATCTCACCCGAAATCGTATGATGAACATTCGTCCAGCGATTTTCCCGCACGACTATGCGGCCATCGCCGACGTATTGAAGGCCGAAAGCCCTGACTGGGCCGCTACCGCCGAGGAGTTGGCTTACGAGGATGCCGCACGCGACCCTCGCTACCATCATGCCACCTTCGTGGCAGAAACGGTGGATGCGGATGCGCCAGTCATCGTAGGCGTCGCATTTGTCGGGCGCGATACAAGGTCGCATCGTGAGGGAAAATTCCTGATGAACCTGCGCGTACGGCCGGACTGGCAGGGCCGTGGCGTAGGTAAGGCGCTGTATCAGGTGGTGCTTGAGCATCTGGCGCCGCAGGAATTGTGCGCCGATGTGTGGGAGGCCCATCCACGCACGGCCCGTTTCCTCGCCGAGCGCGGCTTCGTCGAGGTATGGCGGCGTACAGACTTTGTTCTCGATGCGACCGCCTTCGACGCTGCGCCATACACCGGCTTGGAGGAGCATCTCCAGCAAATGGGCATCGTCGTCAAGACGTATGCCGAACTCTGTGACATGCCCAATCGTGTGGAGAAGTTGCATGGCTTGGATGGGGCGTTATGGCAGGATGTCCCTTATTTTGGCCAGGCGCCGGCGCGGCGTTCGCTGGCGCAGTTCATCGCGGAGGAAATCGACCATCCCAGGTTTTTGCCTGATGCCTGTTTCATCGCTCTGTATGGGACAGCGTTCGCCGGCTATTCGAACCTGAGCGCGTGCGACGAAGGTTTCAGTATCGAGATGACGGGCGTTCTGCGCGAATACCGCGGCAAGGGTGTGGCGATCCTGCTGAAGGTGTATGGTATCCGCTACACGCTCACACATGGCGGCCGCCTGTGGACGGTGAACGACTCGGCAAACCGGGCGATCGTGGCGCTCAACGAGAAACTGGGATTTCAGCGCAACGGAGCCATCGTTCGCTTTGCGAAGTTGGACGCCAACGGCATCAAGTGACTGCAGAACATGGTTTGAAGCGGCCAGTTACTTCGATACCATCTCGCTCGATGAAAAGTCCGCGCCCGGCGGAATCCATCGTTATTTGATTTGTCGGAGGATGACATGTCGACAACCAAAGTTGTCTTGATTGGCGCGGCCAGTGCGTCGTTTGGCCCAGCGATGGTGGCGGACGCCCTGCTGACACAGGATTTGCGTGGCAGTACGCTCACACTGGTTGACCTCGATGGAGAACGCCTGGCGGTGATGGCTGCTTATGCCCGCCGGCTGAATACGCTACACGATGCCGGCTGGTGTATCGAGCATACGACGGACCGGTGCCTGGCTTTGCCTGGGGCATCATTCGTCATCACCTCGGTCGCCGTCAAACGCGATGAGTTGTGGAAGCTGGACTTCGCCATCCCGATCCGGCACGGCATCAAACAGGTGCTGGGCGAGAACGGCGGGCCGGGCGGCCTGTCGCATTCGCTGCGTAACATTCCCATCATCCTCGACATCACGCGCGACATGGAGCGGCTGTGCCCTCATGCGTTGCTGCTCAACTTCAGCAACCCGGAGAGTCGCATTGGCCTGGCCGTGTCGCGATATACCGCACAGCCATTCGTAGGCTTGTGTCACGGCATCGGGATGGGCTATGACAGCGCCAGCCGCATCACCGGCATCCCGGTCGATGATCTGGTCGGGTCGTGTGGCGGGTTGAACCATCTCGGTTGGTTCTTGCAATTGCGGCGCAAGAGCACGGGTGAAGACGTATATCCGTTGTTACGCGAAGCCGATCAAAACTACGACGCGGCATACCTCCCACTCACCCGTTATCTGTTCCACACCTTCGGGCTGTACCCGTACCCGAGCGACGACCACGTGGGCGAGTACCTGTCGTATGCATGGGAGTTCTGCGGCCTGGAGGGATATGACTTCGAGGCTGCCGACCGGCACCGCGCACGGCAGTGGGGGTACGTTCAGCGCGTGGCTGTTGGTGAGGAGAAGCCCGCCCTCTTGCGTGCGTCGGGCGAGTTCGCGTTTCCGATCATCGCGGCCATGGCCAACGGGACCGAAACGTACATCGATGCCGTCAACGTCCGCAACGACGGCTATATTGAGAACCTGCCGGCGTGGACGGTGGTAGAGGTGCCGGCCATGGCTGGTGCAAGTGGTCTGCGCGGTCTCCACGTTGGGGCTTTGCCAGCGGGTATTGCAGCCATCTGCAACACACAGGCACATGTGCAGGATCTTGTAGTCGATGCTGCCGTAAAGGGATCCCGCCAACTTGCGCTGCAAGCGTTGCTGGCCGATCCGGTGGTGTCGAGCGCTGAGGCGGCCGAGCGCACTCTCGACGAATTACTCGCCGTGCATGCGCCTTATCTGCCCGCATTTCGATAACCGTCGATAACCGCTATCCTCATTTTGACCGCTCACGTTGCGTCTCGCTCGCTGTGCGCCTTCGAGAAGCAGGCGTTGGTTTGGCGTCGTCGGACGTCTGCACACCGTTGCCTGTATTCTGCTATAACATGAACATCGCAAGGTTCACACAACATGAGTATCCTCTTTTCACCCATCACAATCGAAGGTTTGGTTTTTAGAAATCGTGTCGTCATGCCGCCCATGGTGCGCCTTACCCCGTTAATGCCGCCCGAGGTCGTGGAAACGGGCGGGCAGGTGACCGACACTGTCCTGGATCATTACCTCTTGCGCGCGCGGGCCGGCACCGGTTTGATCGTTGTCGAGGCTACCGCCGTAGACCCGGCCGGGCGGGTGTGGAAGCATGGTCTGAACGCATACGCGGATGAACACGTGGCCGCGTTGACCAGGTTGGTCGAAGGAATTCACACGCAGGGTGCCGTTGCCAGCATCCAGTTGGTGCATGGTGGACCGCAATCATCTGCGCATATTACCGGGCTGGAGACGGTAGGGCCGTCCACTGTTCCTTCCTCGGAGCGCGGCACGATTCCGCGCCAGATCAGCGTTGAAGAAATTGCTGCCGTGCAACAACGGTTTGCGCAGGCTGCGGCACGCGCCGTCGCTGCCGGTTTTGATATGGTCGAGATCCACGGCGCGCACGGTTACTTGCTGGATTCATTCCTCTCCCGGCGCACCAACCAGCGCACCGATGAATATGGTGGTGACATGGCAGGGCGTATGCGCATGCTGGTCGAGACGTGCCGGGCGGTGAAGACCCATATTGGCACACGTGCGTTGTTATGCTGTCGCATCAGTGTCTTCAATAAGCTGGAGGAAGGTTTTAGCAGCGATGATTTCACGCAACTTGTCACCGGTCTGGTTGGCTCTGGTATCGATATCCTGCATATCTCAACGGATGGCGCGTTGAAAGGTTACTTCGGCACGGACAAGACCATCCAGGCCTGGGCACGCGAAACGACATCCTTGCCCATCATCGTAGCTGGCGGATTGGGAAATCCGCGTGACGCTGAGCGCGTGCTGGCGCAAGGCCATGCAGATCTCGTGGCCATTGGCACCGCCATGCTGAAGGATCCTGCATGGACGCAGCACGCGCGTGAGATGCTTGTGGGTCACTGATGTGGGCTTGCTCCGATTCTGCTTATCCGAAGCTCGCTGCTATTACCTGGAGGACATTTGATGAAAGCGATCATGTTGATGTTTGACTCGCTCAACCGGCGCATGTTATCACCCTATGGCTGCGATTGGGTGCATACGCCAAACTTCCGTCGATTGGCCGAACGTGCAGTGGCGTTTGACACCTGTTACGTGGGCAGTATGCCCTGTATGCCTGCGCGCCGTGAGTTGCACACGGGGCGCTACAACTTTTTGCACCGGAGCTGGGGGCCCATCGAGCCGTTCGATGACTCGATGCCCGAGATCCTCAAAAATGCAGGTGTCTACACGCACCTGGTCAGTGACCACTATCACTACTGGGAAGATGGCGGCTGTGACTATCACACCCGCTACAACTCGTGGGAGATTTCACGTGGTCAGGAAGGAGATCCTTGGAAGGCCGGTCTGCGCCCAATCGAGATGCCAGAGTTTCTAAATAACCCGCGTGACAAGACGTGGCTGCGCCAGGATTGGATCAACCGCCAATGCATGCAGCGTGAGGAAGATCAACCGCAACCGAAGACTTTTGCACTGGGTGAGCAGTTCCTGCACACCAATCACGCGCAGGACAACTGGTTCCTGACCATCGAAACCTTCGACCCACACGAGCCTTACTTTTCCTCGCAACGGTTCAAGGACATGTACCCACATGCGTATGACGGACCTCACTTCGACTGGCCGAATTACGCGCGTGTCACCGAAACGCCCGAGCAGGTGCAGCACATGCGTTATGAGAGCGCAGCGCTGCACAGCATGTGTGATTGGTATCTCGGCCGATTGCTCGACTTGATGGACGAACTCAACTTGTGGGATGACACGCTCCTGATCGTGAACACCGATCACGGATTTCTGTTGGGCGAGCACGATTGGTGGGCCAAGTGCACACAACCGTTTTACAATGAAGTGGCACACACACCACTCTTCATCTGGGATCCGCGCTGCCAAAAACAGGGTGAGCGCCGCAGCAGCCTGGTGCAAACGATTGATCTGGCCCCCACGCTGCTCGATTTCTTCGCCGTGCCGGTCCCGCCCAATATGCAGGGCAAACCACTCCGTGCAACCATCGCCGTCGATGCCCCCGTACATGACGCGGTGTTGTTCGGTCAGCATGGCGGACACGTCAATGTGACCGATGGACGGCATGTCTACATGCGCGCACCTACACGCCCTGACAACCAACCGTTGTATGAGTACACGCTGATGCCCACACACATGCGCCACGTCTTTGACGTTGCCGAGCTGCAGGACGTCCAACTGGCAGAGCCGTTCTCCTTTACCAAAGGTTGCCGCACCATGCAGATTGCTGCACGTCCAGGCATCGACGCCCACTCGTTTGGGACGCTGCTGTTCGACGTGCAGGCCGATCCAGCGCAGGCACATCCGCTGCAGGATGCGCAGATCGAAAAACGGATGATCGATCATCTCGTGCGATTGATGCGCGAAACCGATGCGCCTGGTGAGCAATTCGAGCGGTTGGGCCTGCCGGTGGCCGAACCGGTATAGATCAGGAGGCGCCAGGAGTACCCAGCATTCATGCGATCGCTGGGTGCTCCTGGTGGTTGTTACACTTGCTAAGATGAATCATGCGAATTCTCTTGCTCGATCTTGACACGTTACGCCCCGACCATCTGGGCTGCTACGGTTACCACCGCAATACCTCACCCAACATCGATGCTGTCGCCAGGCAGGGTGTGCGTTTTGACAACTACTACTGTTCAGATGCGCCCTGCCTGCCATCGCGCGCAGCGCTGATGTCCGGACGCTTTGGCATTCATACCGGCGTGGTGGGGCATGGTGGAACGGCAGCGGATATGCGGCTGGAAGGTGAGCCGCGCGGCTTTCGTGACACACTGGCGCACAGCAGTCTACCGGCTATGTTGCGCACCGCTGGTTTGCGAACGGTGCTGGTCAGCCCATTTGGCGAGCGACACAGCGCGTGGTGGTTCTACGCCGGGTATACAGAAATGTACAACACCGGTAAGGGCGGTATGGAATCCGCGGAGGACGTGACGCCGGCGGTGCTTGATTGGATCAAACGCAACGCCCAGGCGGATGATTGGTTCCTGCATGTGAACTATTGGGACCCGCACACGCCTTACCGTGCCCCGGAAGCCTTTGGCAATCCTTTTGCACATGATCCGTTGCCGGCATGGTTGACCGAGGAGACACTGGCACACCATCGCGCGATGGTTGGGCCACACACGGCGCGTGAGGTTAACATGTTCGACAGCCACACCTCACCGCAATATCCGCGCCATCCGGGTGAATTGGCAACGATGGCAGACTTGCGGCGCATGATCGACGGCTACGACTGTGGCATTCGCTACATGGACAGCCACATCGGTCAACTCTTTGACGCGCTGGCAGCGCAGGGCGTGCTCGACGATCTCGCCATCATCATCAGCGCAGACCACGCCGAAAACCTGGGGGAACTGGGCATCTATGGAGAGCATGCGACTGCGGACCAGGGCACGTGCCACATCCCAATGATCATTCGATGGCCTGGCAAAGCAGTTGGTGTGTCGGACAACGGGCTGCACTATAACCTGGACCTGGCGCCGACACTGGCTGAACTACTGGGCCAGGCGACTGGCCCACGTTGGGATGGCCGTAGTTATGCGCAGGCGCTGGCTGTTGGGGCGGGGAACCGGGCGGGAGACCGGGCGGGTACCCAGCAAGGGGGACACGACGAATTGGTGTTAAGCCAGTGCGCGCACGTCTGCCAGCGTAGTGTGCGCTTTGACCATTGGCTCTATATGCGCACTTATCACGATGGCTTTCACCTGTTCCCCCAGGAAATGCTGTTCGATCTGTCACGAGACCTCTACCAGGAACACGACGTCGCGGGTGAGCAGCAGGCTGTTTGCCGGGATGCCGTGTATCGCTTGAATGCCTGGCATGACACCATGATGGCTCAGATGCCTTATGACGTCGACCCGTTGTGGACAGTGATCAAGGAAGGCGGTCCGCTGCACGCGCGTGGGCGTCTGCGCGAGTACTGCGCTCGATTGGAGCAGACCGGGCGTGGCTGGGCCGTGCCTGAGTTGACGCGCCGCCACCCGCGAGAGTTCGCGTGAACGCACGCA
>JAMDDR010000113.1 GCA_023488685.1 Chloroflexota bacterium
TACTTGAGAAACATGGGCAACCGCTTCAACCAGGCGTCCTCAAGGCTGTTCTCACGACAATAGCCCCGCATGAAATGCTCCAGGAAACGCGTGGCGAATGCCTCGGCGCTCTGTTCTTGCGGGCGCCCCTCCCACAGCGCGTGAAACACGGCAATGCCAATGTCGGTCATGAAAAAGTGGTAGTTGCACACGTCGAAGTCGAACAGCGTCAGCCGCACTTCGCCGTCCGCCGTGCGACTGACGAAGAAGTTGTACTGATGCAGGTCATTGTGAATCAACCCGAAGCAGTCCTTGTCCTGCGGCAGGGTGGCAAGCTGTTCGCCCAGGGCCAGCCACTTCACCCGCACATCGTCGTCATCGCACCAGCGTGCGAAGGAACGGTGCTCATCCTCCCAACGTGCGATCAGGCCGCCGGCCAGGTACGAAAGCTGTCATAGTCTTTGGTGAGCCGGTGCATCTGGCCGATCACCTGGCCCCACTTTTCAAACAGCGCAGGTCCCCACTCACGCGAGTTTTTCGCCAGTTGCCCGGGCGCCTTCTCGGCTGAAGTGACCGCGTAAAACACCTCACCGGCGTCCAACGGCTCGACCAGTTCACCATGAATGGAGAGGATGGGCTTCGCCACGCCGACGCCTCTCGCCCCCAGGTAGTTGACGAAATCGAACTTCGCACGAACGGTCGGCAACTGCTCCGCCGCGATAGGGGTGAACTTGAGAATGCGGGCACCGCTGTCCGCAGCGGCTGCGCACCCACTCTGGTATTCATATACCGCGCCATCCATCCCGCCCAGGTGGCGCAGCGTTGCCCGGTCGACATCAAACAGGGTTGCGCCCGCGCACAACACGTCATTGGTCACTTCCATGAAGCCTCCTTTGGATCAGGTTAATATAGCATTGAGCTAATGAACCAGACACCCTTCGATCAACACGCCAACCCGCGTATGTTGCAACGTCGCGCGCGCCGCGTATTGTGGTTCGGCGCCAGGATGATCATCAGCATCGTGTGGTGGGAGCTGATCCTGGCGCGCTTCCTCGGGCAGGAGCGCATCCAGCGCGGTCGCATCGAGCGATTCGTGAAGCTCGCGCGCAACTTCCGCGGGCTGGCCGTCACCCTCGGCGGCGTGTGGATCAAGCTGGGCCAGTACATGAGCACACGCGTCGACCTGCTGCCCCCGCCCATCCTCGCCGAGTTGAACGATCTGCAGGACGCCGTGCCGCCGGAGGATAGCGCCCTCATGCTGGCATTGATCGAGACGGAGCTGAAGAAGCCGGTCGGCCAGTTGTTCGCCGATATCGAGACCGAACCACTGGCCGCCGCGTCGTTCGGACAGGCTCACCTGGCCACATTGCCCGACGGCAAGCGCGTGGTCGTCAAGGTACAGCGCCCCTTCATGGACGACATCGTCGGCGTCGACCTGCGCTCGCTGAAGACCATTGCGCGCTGGTTCAAGCTGTACGCGCCGCTGCGCCGGCGCGCCAATCTCGACGCACTGATCCAGGAGTTCGCAGATGGTGTGTGGGCGGAATTGGACTACGAGCATGAAGCCGGCAACGCCGAGCGCTTCGCACAGAACTTCGCCCACGACCCCGCGGTGCGTGTGCCCAGGACCTACCGTGAGCTGAGCACGCGGCGCGTGCTCGTACTCGAAAATGTCGAGGAGATCAAGATCACCGATTACGACGGCCTGACCAGCGCGGGCGTGGCGCGTGAAGCCGTGGCGCACAAACTGTTCCAGACGTACCTGCAACAGATTTTCATCGACGGGTTCTTTCACGCCGATCCACACCCTGGCAACCTGTTCGTCCAGCCGCTGGATGCCGAGAGAGCACACACCCTGGGGATCGGGAATGGCACGCCGGCACCTGGCACACCTCCCACTGAGCCGGGACCATCTGAGAGACCAGCCCCCGCGCCTGCTGAGACGCCGGCATCTGGCACACCCTTCCTGCTGGTTTACGTGGACTTCGGGATGATGGGCGTGGTCACACCTGCCTACATGCGGGAGCTGAAGGAATTCATCATCGCCACCAGCCTGAAGGACTCACGCCGGCTCACCGCCGCAGCGCAACGCATGGGCTTCTTCCTGCCGGACGCCGACACGCAACGTATCGAACAGGCCATCGGCCTGTTGTTTGACAAGTTCTGGGGCATGACGGTATCCGACTTGACGAACGTCGACTTCGCGGACATGTACAGCTTCGCCGTCGAGTTCAAGGACCTGCTCTCCACGCTGCCCTTTCAGATCCCCCAGAACATCCTGTACCTGGGCCGTGCCGTCAACATTCTCAGCGGCATGAGCACTGCGTTGGACCCGAAGTTCAACGCGTGGAAGGAAATGCAGCCGTTCGCGCGCGATATCGCCGGCAAGCAGGGCCAACAGACCGCCCAGGACGTGCTAAAAGAGGCGTTGCGGCTGGCGCGCCTCGCCATCCAGTTACCCAACCAGTTGGATGCGCTGTTCTCTCAGGCGCTGAATGGGCAACTGGAGATACGCGCACAGTTGAGCCAGTCGTCGACCAGCGACCTGCGGCGCCTGGAGAGCAGCGTCTCGCGGCTGGCCTGGGCGGTGGTCTTCACCGCGCTCTTGATTTGTGGCACGCTGCTTCTCACCAACCAGGTCACGGCAGGCGCGGTGATTTGTTTCGGGTTGGGCGTGCTGGCGTTGGTGAGAATGATGGCGAAGTGAACTCAAGTAAAACGTAAGTAACTGCTCAGCCCAAGTTGAGGGCGACGGGGTGCCCGTCAAACAGGGCACGCAACGCCGCCAGGGCGGCGTAGCCCTGCTTGCGCACAGTGGCGAGATAGCCCCGCAC
>JAMDDR010000139.1 GCA_023488685.1 Chloroflexota bacterium
GGCTGCTGTCGCTGTTTGGGCAGCCTGCCGCCTCGGGGGTGACGTCGTGGCGGCTGTAGCGGGCCTCCACGAAGGTCTCGGTGAGCGAGTCGATCTCGTCATCCACCTCCGGCACGGCGCGCTCCAGTGCTTCGGCGTATTCGCGCGGTGTTTGCGAGGGGTGGCGGGCCAGGCCGCGCAGGCTGCCGCGCCGCAGCATGGCCAGGTAGAAAAATTGCACCCGCTCGCGCGGTGACATGCGGCGCAGGCTGACGAAGCGCGCCCGCTCGGCCACGTTGCCGGTCACCTGCTGGGTGCGCAGCCGGCGTAGCCCGGCATCGATGGCCCCGGACAGTTGGCGATTCCACTGGCGCAACACACCCCACACCGCCTGCACAATCTGGGCCAGCCACCCGATGATGGGCACGCGGCGCAGCAACATCAACAGCGCCTGGTGGCGGTTCAGGAAATGGACCAGCGAATAGCCCACGACGATGAGGAGAATGGCCCAAAATACGATCGAGCTAAGCAAATCGAGCAGCGGGTCGGAGGTGGGGGCCGTGGGGGTGGCAGGAGGGGCCTCTGGCATGCTGGGTGGCATGGGGGTGACGGCGGCAGGCTGCCCAAACAGCGACAGCAGCCAGTTCAACGGGATGGAGAGCACGAAAATGATCGCGTACATGAGAAACTGGACGGCGAGCATGGCGAGGGTGAGCGCGTAGCGCAACGTGTCCAGCAGGCCAACCGAATAGCGAGTTGGGAGCAGACTGGCCAGTACGGCCATGGCGATCAGAAACACGAGGCCGTAAGCGACCCAGCGCCCGGCCAGTTCCCGGCTGATCGTGGCGCGCTCGCGGTACCAGATGGCGCGCAATGCCGACAGGCGGGTCTGGCTGAGCAGCAGCAACCCCAGGAAAATGTAAAGCAGTAGATTGAAGACGCTCCCGCCCGTCGCCGGCGAGTCTGCGTCGAGCGCGCGCAGGTAGGCGCGCGTCATGACCGTCAACACGGTCAGCACGGCGCCGATGAGCACGATCGTGAGCATGAGGTTGTGCTGGATGGCGCTGCGGTCGTTGCGGAATTCATAGCGGCGCTCGCGCTCCAACGTTTCCTCATCTGCCTCCAACTCCAACAGCTTCGCGTTGAATTGCTGGCTCAGCACCCAGACCGCGAGGATGATCACGCAGGCGGCCAGGTATTCACCTGAAAAGAAGTAATACAGGAAATCCTGCTGCCACAATTGCAAGTCCTGGAACAACTGGCCCAATCCCGCCCCGCTCGTCACGTACACCAGTAGCTTGAGCATGATCAGGATCACGACCAGCTCGGTGCCGCGATAGGCAAACCAGGTGCGGCTGGGAAACGGGATGTGACGGGTGGATCGGGCGCTGTACAACCCCTCCAGCGCCACGATGAAGGCGATCAGCAGTAAATAACTCCCGTTCCAGGTCGGGGCGAAGGCCTTCAAGAGATCGATCACTGGCACCGCCACGCATACCATCATCACACTGACGATGAGGTAGTTGAACAGGACCGGGAACTGTTTGTTCAAGTCCAATGGTCTGCTGTCGGGCGGAGTAGGTGTTGTCATTTTTACTTGCGCCAGATATCAAGATCCTTTTCCGAATTGAAATGATGAACCGGGATGCCGAAATGCTCGGCGCGATGTTTGATTTCCTGGGCATCGATGACATGGCCGCACAGGACCAGCACGATGTTCAGCCCGGACCGGCGCGCCTGGAACAACTCGTCGAACATGGCGTGATCGGCGTTCCCGGTGATCAGGATGACCGTGGTGCCCCAGGCCAGGTTCACGCGCTGGCGCTGCAGCAATTCGACAAAGGAATCGGTCTCGGTCATTTGGACACGTGCGAGCACGTCCAGGATGCGCATCAAGTGGCCGCGCCCCTTCTCGGGCGCCAGCGCCGGCGCATGGCCGTTGCTGGCGAGCACGTCTGTGCCGTTGGTGACCAGGCCGGCCGTCTGCTTCTTGCTGATGACCCAGTTGGCGATGGACGCCGCGACGACGATGGCCAGTTCCGTAGCGTCGTTGCGGGTGCGATAGTAGTAGTCGGACGTATTCAGATTCAGAAAGATGGCCGTTTCCAGCGCGATGGACGGCTCGAACTGCTTGACCTGCAGGCGCCCACTGGTGGCAGTGGCTTTCCAGTCCACTCGCCGCAGGGAGTCGCCAGCCACGTAATCGCGCTTGCCGCGCACGCGGGTGGGGTCCTCGAAGATCGGCTGGTGATGGCGCAGCGTGCCCATCGGCGAGCGCGATGGCAGAGCGACGCGGGACAGTGGAATGATCCTTGGATAGACCGTCAGGTGATCGAGCGCGCCCTGGCGCGCGCGTTCCTCCGAGAGGCCCAACACGTCGCCCGAGTACAGAAACAGCGGCCCGATTTGATAGTAGCCGCGCCGGCCGGGCTGCAGGTCGTACTGGAATTGCTGGTGGCCGCGCGGGCCGATGCTCACCACCCTGCGGAAATTCTCCGCGCCGACCAACTCCACCGGCAGGCTGTCGTGCAGGCGCAGCCACACGACCGGCAGATTGCTGGTGTTGGCGATATCCAGCCGCACCGTCACCTTGTCGTACAGAAAGGCGCGGTCGTTGAACGTCCGTTGCACCGTGAGCGCCTTGAACGCGCGCTCGCTCCACCATCGGCTAATGGCATACGAGCCGATGACAAAGTAGAACAGCGTGAGAACATAGTCCTCACGCAGCAGGGCAGCGATGAGAACGACGATGACCAGAAAGAGAATGAAATAGTCGCTCACGGCATATCAAGCCAGCTTGCCAATATCGAGTGTGGTGTTGGTCATTATA